>DUPM01000144.1 GCA_012838315.1 Clostridiaceae bacterium | reverse complement strand
GTGCAATGAAGTGAAACCTGCACTCGTCTATGATAAAATACTTAGCGAGCATTTAGTAAAGTATAGAATTGTTCTGAGTTCGCGAAGAGGTGCATATGCTAGCGAGAGTCATATCTTTATATCGTCGAATCGTGCGGTCAAAACATTCGCACGCCACTTTTTCATTCCTATTGCCTTTTATAATTATTGTACAGGTATTCATTGTTCAGCAAGTCCATCCTTTTGGCGATAAGATGATATTGACCATCGATTTATACCACCAATACGCACCGTTTTTAGCTGAATTTAGGAATAAGATCCTTTCCGGCGAGAGCTTTTTTTATTCATGGAACATTGGTCTCGGCACGAATTTTTGGGCGTTGTATGCGAATTATTCTGCCAGCCCACTCAATATCATTGCTTTGTTTTTCCCTGCGAAATACATCTCCGACGGCATTGCGCTTCTGGTTTGTATTCGCGTCGGACTGGCGGGACTGTTTATGTCGATGCTGCTCAAGGATGTGGACCGCGGAAGAAAAGACGCTTTTCTGGTCGTGTTTTCTTCATTCTATGCGCTTAGCGGGTGGGTCCTTTCATATTTTTGGAACATCATGTGGATGGATGCGCTGGTGTTGTTGCCTTTAATCGTGCTGGGTATGCGTAAAATGTTCCGTGACGGCAAGCCTTTGCTGTATTGTTTGTCGCTTTTTGTATGTCTTTGGTCGAATTTTTTCACCGGTTATTTCATATGTCTATTTATGGTTTTATATGCACCGGTTTGCTTTATCACGCTCTTTCCTGGCTTCAATATGGCTCGTGCGATGCGTTGCGTAGGTCGCTTCGCTTTGTATTCTCTGCTTGCCGGCGGCTTGGCGGCGGTACTCTTGTATCCGACTTACATTGCGTTGACGCACGCATCCGCAACCGGTGATTCCTTTCCGAAGGACAAGATTCTGACACATACAATGTTCGATTTTTTCTCTCGCTTTTTTGTCGGAACAACACCGAACATTCGGGATGGAATGGCTAATGTCTATTCCGGTATACCGGCGCTGATATTTTTGCCGCTGTTTTTTATCTGTCGCAATATTAAGCTTAAAGAAAAACTTGCGTATGGCGCGATTATTCTTTTCATCTTTTTCGGTTTTTCGAGCAATGTTCTAAATTTCATTTGGCACGGGCTACACTATCCGAATCAGATTCCTTATCGACAAGCCTTTCTGATGTCTTTTTTGATGATCATGATAGCGTATCGCGTATTGCGAAATCTGGGCAGTTTTGAAAAACGAGATTTTCTCGTTTCGGTTGGTGCGATATTGTCGTATTTGATAATTTTCCCCAAAATTGGTGACGGCTCAGAGGGCTTTCGTGCCATTTCTATAACAGCAATTTTCGTTCTTGCCTACCTCGTTTTCCTGCGAGCAATTTCTATGCGTGGCAAGCATGTAAAGGGCGTGACTATCGGGTTTGTCATCGTAATGATAGTTGAGCTGTTTGTGTCAACTAACGTCACCATCTTGGGCGTAGCCGTTAACGAGAGTTTTACCGGCTGGGATTTTTACGGAAAAAAGGAGCAGAGCGTTCAATCTTTTATCGAAGACAAAGAAGCGGGGTACAAATACGGTCCCTTTGTTCGTGCTGAATTATACCCGCATTACATATGCAATCAACCTGCACTATATGACATAAAGGGCATCAGTATTTTTTCGTCGACGGCTCGTGAGTC
>DUPM01000019.1 GCA_012838315.1 Clostridiaceae bacterium | reverse complement strand
GGATTCATAATCTCTGGATCTAAGGCCAGATTTCGCCCCAACATCACCATCGTCAAGGACTTTCCGGATCCCTGCGTGTGCCATATTATACCCCCTCTTCGAGCGCCCGTGCTGTCGAACTGCTTGATACGAATCAACGCAGATTTGATGACAAAATACTGCTGATAGCGGGCGATCTTCTTAATGCCTCCATCAAACACGATAAATTTCCACGCTAACTCCAAGAGCCTTTCCGGGCGACATAGCGCGAACAATACCTTGTCCTGCTCCGTGACCAGCCGCTCATTGAGTAATGTGTCCGATTTGACTTCAAACGTCTTATTCATTCGAGTAACAACATCTCCAGAAAGAGGCTGGCTGACCTTTTCCGCAAGTTTTTCAAACTCACTTTCACCGGGATCCATGTTTGGCTCTTTCCAACCACTCCAGAACTTAGCAGCGGTCCCCGTCGTGCCATACATGGCACTATTTTTATTCAATCCCAGGACCAGTTGACTGTACACAAAAAGCTTCGGGATATAATCATCGCTCTGATTTCGAATCATCTGTGAAACCGCTTGTTCCACTTCCACTTGCGGTGATTTACACTCAATCACGCAAAATGGAATGCCATTCACGAAAAGAACAATATCCGGTCTCGCCATCTCGGTTGAACGCGATCGCTCGACACCGAACTCGACCGTAACGTGAAACTTGTTTCGACCCGGATTGCGCCAGTCGATATAATTCAAGTTGAAACTTTTGGAATCCCCTTCAATGGTCTGTTCCATCGCCGTTCCAAGCGTGATCAGATCATAAATCGCCTCGTTCGTCTTCAGAAGACCGTCATACTTGACGTTTTTCAGCTTCTGAATCGCAGACTGAATATTCTCCTCACTGAAGAGATACTCATTCCCTTTATAACGAATGCGATTTATCTCTTTGAGCTGATCGCGGAGAATATTTTCCAGTAGAACATTGGATGTTCTTCCTTGTCGCTCTCGAAAAGCCTCTCCCGGCGTCAGAAACTCATATCCCAGATTGATTAACAGCTTCAAAGCCGGGACCTGCGATGTCAATTTCTCGTTTGTTGGAAAATCACTTAAAATCATTTCATTGTCTCCATTTGGTCATATGCTTCTTTTTTAGTGTCAGTACGGACTAACTATCAATTTGCCTTTGAATAAATAACTCAATTTCTTGAACAGGAATTATCGATTCAATCTCACCTAGAACCTTATTATCGATGATTTTCGAATTGTTTACGGCTTTCTTCAGCTTCGGGTCAGTGATCCAGTCAATATTCCATAGACTCGCTTTCTCTCCTGAAACAATTTTGCATAATGGCTCATCAAATTTGATATCGGGCAAAGAAGTGAATGCGATACGCTGTAACCATATTTCAAGATGGCCCGTATTCGGAATTTTACTGAATTTGTGTTTGATTTTCACAACAGCACATCTCTTGTTCTCGTCGTCGAGAAAAGAGAACAGCTTGCTAAGAAGCGCAGCGCTAACCGGATATGTTCGAGGATTCCGGTAGGCAATATCAACCGTGATGCTTATTAACGGCAAAGGATTATCGCGAAAACGTCTAATACTGG
>DUPM01000143.1 GCA_012838315.1 Clostridiaceae bacterium | reverse complement strand
CGCTCTCTATCGCGCTCTACAGTAGCCTTATATTAGTCTCCAACATCATCATGCCGTATTTGGGTGTCTTTATTTACAACGTATTGGGTGAGAATCGTGAGGCAATGACAGCGGCCATCGGCGTCGTTGCGTTGCTTCGAATAGTAGCGGCAACGATGGCGTTTATTCGGTGGTATCGTCACCGACACGATGCCCCTTTTGTTTTGCGATATATTGAAGCAAATTCGGGTCCAAATGATATCGTGATGTTTGATCAATCGGACTTTGAGGGGGTAGATGAAGCGGATAATCATTCTGAACTGCAGTAGCAATTCCGAAAATCTGTTCTTACGTGCCTTGAAGGCAATTCTTTTTGTTATAATGATATTTGATTTTACAAAGGGGAAAAGGCATGTATATTGCAAATCGATTTACGGATTATGAATTACTTTGTGCGGGTGGTGGTGAAAAGCTTGAGCGTTGGAATGATATTATTTTGCAACGTCCGGATCCTCAAGCGATTTGGCCGAAACCATCGCAACCGGGTGTATGGATAGAGCCCCATGCTATATATATCCGAAGTGAAAGCGGTGGCGGGCACTGGCAGAAAAAGCGTCCAATCCCGTCACATTGGAGAGTAGGATATCCGCTTAAGAATCATCCGCTCGAATTTATTATAGAACCTACCGGATTCAAGCACACCGGGCTTTTTCCGGAGCAATCCGTGAATTGGGATTATTGTGCCGACCGCATTCGATCGGCAGTTGCAGCGGGGAGAAAGCCTCGAATTTTGAACTTATTTGCATACACCGGCGGGGCTACTTTGGCATGTGCGGCAGCGGGTGCTGCCGAGGTCGTTCATGTGGACGCTTCGAAGGGCATGATCGCAAGGGCCAAAGAGAATATTCATGCCTCGTCACTTGATCAGGCGTATGTGAGATTTATTGCAGAAGATTGCAATCGTTTTGTCGAGCGTGAAATCAGGCGTAACCGCACGTATGACGGCATCATAATGGATCCGCCGGCATATGGACGTGGTCCGTCGGGTGAACTTTGGCGGTTGGAAGACGCACTTTATGAGTTAGTAGATAAATGTGTTTCTCTATTGAGTGACCAGGCCCTGTTTTTTCTTTTGAATTCTTATACTACCGGATTATCTGCTGCGGTGATGCAAGATATCCTCAGCCTTTCTGTCAAGCCAAAGCATGGTGGCAAGGTCGTTTCGGCTGACTTGGGTATTCCTGCTTCGAATATGGATATTGTCCTGCCTTGTGGTTCAGTGGCGCGTTGGTCGAACGGAGAGTCGATTGGAAAACATTAGTTACGGCATCAAAGTCTTATTCGAAGACAATCATATTCTGATGACATATAAACCGGCGGGCATTTTATCACAAGAGGATGCGACCGGGGATCCGGATATGCTGACTGTTTTGAAGGAATATCTTAAGATAAAGTACAATAAGCCGGGTAATGTATACTTAGGGTTGGTTCACCGACTGGATCGGCCGGTCGGCGGACTCATGGTATTTGCTAAAACAACCAAAGCAGCGTCCAGAATATGCGAGCAAATTCGCAATAGGACCGTCGAAAAGTATTACCGTGCATGCGTTAGGGGAGAGATAAGACCAGAAAAGGGAACGCTCAAGGGCACCATCGTCAAGGATACTTCTTTGAATCGCGCAAGACTGACCGATAATCTGACGGACAAAGATGGCAAAGAAGCTGAATTGGATTATCAACTTGTG
>DUPM01000142.1 GCA_012838315.1 Clostridiaceae bacterium | reverse complement strand
TAGACACACCGGAACCTCTTTACGAAATGGTTATTAGCGATGTGCCCGAGAGCTACTACTATTTATCGATTGAGGCAAGAACCCTAGTTGATTTTCAATCTGCCACTCTAGGCATTCAGATTGACTATCGCGATGCGACCGTCATTGACAGCAGCAAAATGATCTACGTTTACGTTACTCCAACCCCGTCGCCTTCACTAACACCTACTCCATTCCCAGATCCAACCGCCGAATTCGAAGCATTTTAACAAGCGTTCGAATATAAAAGTAGGGACAAATATCCCTTAATTATATTTGACAATCGAAAGGAGAAACTGAAATGTTTAATCAATGTACGTTCATGGGTCGTATGGCCAACGATCCCCAATTACAGACAACCAAAACGGGGAAGCCCGTATGCTCGTTTCGCTTCGCCGTGAATACCTATTCCTCCAAAACAGAGGAAAAGAAAGCCGATTTTTTCTCAATGGAAGCATGGGGTGCTCAGGCAACCTTAATCACCGATTATCTGAAAAAAGGAGATCGAGTATTGATTGCTTGCCGCGCGAAACAGAAGCCATATGTAACCAAAGAGCAAGAGTCACGCTCAACAGTTGTATTTGTCGTCAATCAAGTGGTATTCGCGGGAGATAAGAAAAATGTGGTCGTTGCTCCGCAAGTACAGATTGACGAGGAAGATGATGATCATCTTCCCTTTGATCTTGGAGACGAGGAGTAAGAAGGCATGATCTATAAAGCACGGTTGGATCCGGGGTATCCTCGCATAGATGGTCAGATTAAGTTTTGTACACTCTATTTTATTCCAACGTCCGGAGAGTATAAGGTTTACTCTCCGGAACGAACCCTTCTATGGAATAGCAATTCTCCCCCTTCACCACGGCCGCACACTTATGATGCCGAATTGCTAAGGCTTGTGAACACTTATCTTCGGCACCCTGTGTTGGCGGCCCTTGCAGAAGAAGTAGGGCTTGAGTCCGATTTGTATCCTGGCCTACTGAAGCTCATTAAAAAGGATAAGGAGCAAAGTAAAAATGAATCCACTTCAAACAATTGATAGTTACCGCACAGCACCAGTCGGCACTCGAAAAAGGATAAACGATGCCTATGAATTACGTCTTCGCTGGCAACAAGATAAACCTCGTGTATACATTTGTTCACCCTTAGGCGCTCCAGATGCTGCCGGAATACAGCAGAACATGCTGGCCGCAAGAAAATACTGCGAAGTAGCGGAGCAGATGCAGTCTGTTGTTGCAAAAGCACCGCACGCATGGCTGCCGGAGTTTTTGGACGATCTTAATCCAACTGAAAGACAAATCGGCTTGGACGTCGGAACCGCAATGCTAAAAACAGCCGATGCTGTCTTCATCTGCGGAAATCGTATCACCACAGGCATGAGAGAAGAAATCTTACTTGCAAAAGAACAAGGAATAGCCCTTCATAGTTTTCATCCAGAAGTCAGCAAAGAGATTGCTTCGTTAATTGGAGAAAACAGCAAGCATGTATTCTTCTATCCTCATGCCACTTCAAAAACACACATCCTTTCTGAACCACCCGAGAAGATTAATTTGCTTCGCCTTGACGCCCGGGAGCTTCCCGTTCAACCAACCTCCCAGGTGGTACAACGATCATTCGAAAAGCGGTTTTCTGAAGAACTCCGCATCCTATCCGATTATAAGGAATACCGAAATGCAAGAGACTATGGACTGGGATCGATTCTGAGGACAAAGGATGAACACATGCTTGCTGTCGAGTTGAAAATATCTAATGCCGCCCAGGACGCTGGTATGAATGAACGAAGTATCCACGAGCACCTTTCGGCATACCTAGATAAACCTTCAACCAGACGGAGCCGTAATCAATACGAAGAAGATGCACCCAAACAGACAAAAAGCAGATAAAAGTAGGGACAAATGTCCCTTAATTATATTTGACAATTAAGGAGGTAACGTATGGCAAACATTCATATAAGGAATGCACCTGAGGACATTTACATGCTGCTTCAGATTCAAGCAAAAGAAAAAAAGCTAACACAAAACGAATACCTTTTGGAGATCCTTTCTCATGCAGCTATAGCCGGAATGCCGGATCTCGCAAAGCAACTTCCGGACACCATTCGGTATATTGTCCGGACTATTCTACTATCGGAACAAGAGCGAACCCGTGCGTACACGGAAGCACAACTGAGTTTACTGCGAGACTGCATGGACACCCTAAAAGAGACACAATACGTCATCCAGGAGGCTAAAAATGAATGATTGCGTTCGTGGCCACTTGTGGGCAAAGAATCAAAAATGTGGCCATTTATGGGCAGATCCGTGGCCGTTTATGGGCGTTTTTGCGGTTTTCTGATATCAGTCAAAAGCTCGGTACTACCGAGCTTTTACCCCGCCGTGATATCACGGCCCTTATGCTCGTAAAAATGAAAAAGGAAGTGGCCACGTCGTGGCCATGCAGAAACGGAGGACAAAATGTCAAAGGAAAGAATTCACATAAGCATCGATCCCGAAATTCGAAAAATCATCGAGGATCGAGCAACGAAAAACCAAAGAAATCTATCGGACGAGATAGCATCTGCTTTCTCACTAAAGAATGATGCATCGAGTAGCGAGGTAGAAGAAAAGATGATTGCGATACTCGCTATCGCTCGAAAAAATGAGCGAGAGATTTGCATTCTCAAGGAATTGCTAAATAGTTTTTTTCTATCGATGGCAAGTCTTCAGGATGCTGAGTTCATCAGTCCAGAAACGAAGAAGCATGCTTTCATTTCCGGAGCAGAAAAACGAAGCTTCTATATGCTGCGAGAAGAATCTGCCAAGAGAACGCGTACGAAAGAACTGAATGAAGAAAAATAATGCAATCGAGGAATAACTTATGGGAAAAATAACGCCTGCAGTAACAATGATGTGCGACTTTGTATTGACGTCGAGCACCGCAAGTAGTTTCGGAGGATATCTCGATTATATGAATCGACCTGAAGCTTTTGAAAACACGAACATCAATAACGAGAGGGATTCAGATCCGCTTTACTCAGGCTATATGGACTACATGAAAAATGACGAGAAGTCAGACGGCCTGTTTACGGCCTCTATCGATCACTTATCTGAGATTAATGTGCGCCGCATAAAAGATCAGTTCAATGACTCTCAAAAAAAAGGATGTCCACTATATCGAGGCATCATTTCTTTCGATAACGAGTTTCTAAAAGACCTCGGACTATTTGGATCCGGTTCGCCGGATTTATACAAAATCAAAGAAGTGTCGCGTGCAGCCCTCTTGAACTTAATTGAGAAATCTCATTTGGATCCAGGGCATTGTATTTGGACCGGTGCCATCCATACAAATACAGATAATGCACATGTGCATTTTTCAATTATCGAAGATCAAAAGATACCAAGAAGAAAGGACATGCTTCCTCTTAATGCTATCGACTCATCTAAGTCAGTCATCGTCAACAAGCTGATTGGTTCAGAAGAAAGTATTTTGCGAACAAAAATCCTTCGTGAGTATATCCTTCCTGGCGTTCGAGAAACCGCCCCAGAGCATCGCGATGTGTTAATCCGACTCATGGATCAATTGCCGGCTAAACAGGATTGGGTCTATGGCAAGAAAGCATTTGAACCATATCGGCCGATAGTCAACCGCGCGGTTGATACAATTATTAATGCAAACCCTACTCTGAAGGCTCATTTTATAACCTACACAGCTCGTCTCGATGAATTTGAAAAACAAGTCCATCGATTCTACGGTGATGGAGACCGGCACTTATGGGCACATGTAAAATCCGACCGGATGAACGATTTTTATCTTCGTTCTGGAAATGTCTTGCTTAAGGAGCTTCAGTGTAATCCATATCCTATTTCTCAAGAATTTGATCCGCAACTGTTTCTTCCACCGGATCCCGAGACACTTCGAGATGACCTTAAAGACATCGTGCTAGATATTGCTGCGAAGCAAGGTGTCGACATTATTTCTGTTTTTGAAAAAGGAATTAGTAACAGAAATCTAGATGACCTTGCCTGGATTCTTGCCATTCATGCAGACGATGAAGTTCATACAGAACACATTGCCCCCGGATGCAAAGACAAGGATATACTTAGCGCATTTATCGAATCCCAAAAGAAGCGGCCAGAATTCATATCACTGCCAGAAGATAAGATTCGCGAAATAATCTGCAGCGAGTTTTCTAAGATGAGCAACGCTCCTGTCTGCTTCTCTCTATCTACTAAGAATGATGAAGCGCAAGAGATACTTGACTTCTGCTCTGTGCGCTCTCCAAGAAGTGATCATTTTTCGACGAAGAATTGTTCCACACCTCAACATAAAATCGCCCTCGATAAAAGCTGCGCCCTCGCGCTACGGCGATTAAACAAACAGTACGAAAAACACCTTCGCGACCTCGAAAAAGAATACGAGCGCTCTGGCCAAGAACGATCTATTAGCTAAACAGGAGGACGCTATGCATTATAAAAAAACAACCGACGAAAGAAAAAACAGAAACCGGCTCTACGCCATTCGCGCTTTAGGACTGGTTCTGTTTTGCGCTGTTCTTTATCTAGTACTGTGCGTCATCCTCAATTATGGAGCCTTGCTACTCGAATACTTAGAAATATCCGGAAAAAGCATTTTCCAAAATATCGATACGCAACCACTAGAGAATCACTGGTCTTTCAACCCAGAATACCTAGTTAATCCGCCAAGACCAATTCCCGTAGGCTTGATTTTGGCAATCAGTGTTGTTTTGTCATTTTTCTGGGGATGGAAAATTATCAAGAAGACTGAGCGCTTTTGGGAGACAATTGCGATCGATTACCGACCAGATGAAATTGACGGTACGTCGCGCTGGTCTACCGACAAGGAGATCGCTCAGATTCTCACGCCGATCGAGAAGGCTCGCCTAGACACTTGTGAGAAGTCTGGCCTTATTCTCGCTGAAGATGCGGAACGGTACTATGTTGATACCTCCACGGTGAATACCCTAGTCATCGGAAAGACAAGATCTGGCAAAGGACAAGGATTCGTTTTGCCGTCAATCCGTCAAGCTGCCCTCTCAATAGAAAAAGCATCATTAGTGGTAGTGGATCCCAAAGGAGAGAATTTGGAAAATACTTATGCTTTGCTTTCGAGTAGCGGGTATCGGATCTGGATGATAAACTACCGTAATCCGATGGTCGGCATGGGGTATAACAATCTGTACGCAATCATCCGGGAATTCAAAAAGCAGATGGTAGTCGAAGAATTTAATCGGGACTTTTCAAAATGTGCCGAGATGATATCAGAGCTGAGTTATATGCATACCATGAACGCCAAGTCAGATCCAATCTGGCCGGAATCGGCGATGGCGCTTTTATCCGCAATGATCTTCTATCTTCTCGATGTCGGTTTTCAGAACGATGAGATTGACAAGCTTAATATGTACACTGTTAAAACGTTCTTTCTTGATAAGGGCACCCGCGAGGTTAAAACACCATCCGGTCAAACTCTAACGGAGCTGGATTTACTTATGCAGGCACTACCGCTCGAATCCCACGCTCGACAGTTTTACGCTACAAGTCGATTTGCCGAAGGCGAAATGCGTTCTTCAATTAACGCGACGCTTTCCTCAAACCTAGCACTCTATGCCGACACCGGACTTGCCAAAATGACCGGAACTACAGAGGTAGATTTCTCTGGCCTTTCTTCCGATATCCCAACAGCACTATTTCTGATCATTCCTGACGACAAGAAATCACGGCATAAGCTCGTTGCAATCACGATCAAACAACTGTACACCGAATTGGTCGACTTGGCCATGGAGCAGGCACGCCAAAGACTTCCTCGGCGGGTGATGATCATTGCCGATGAAATCGCACAGATGCCGCCGTTTCCTAATCTGGATGAGATGCTTTCAGTCTCCCTGGGACGCAACATCATGTGGTCATTGTATATCCAGTCGTTTGCCCAGCTCAATAAGGTGTACGGAGACAACGAAACGAGAATTATCCGTGATGCTATGACCAACTTCGTATATATTCTTTCGTCGGATCCATCAACCAATAAAGAGTTTTCGGATATGCTCGGATCCGGCACGAAGCAATTTATGACCCATTCCGGAGAGCACGGCTCTTTCTTGGAGTCTGATAACGCTCAATCTCACGTTAAAGGTCGACCGCTCTTGTTGCCAGATGAACTAAATCGGCTCAAGGAGTGGGAGATCATCATCAAGATTGATCGACACTTTCCAATACGAACCATTCGCACACCGTTTTATAAGCTCGGCTTACCAGTTATTCCTATTAATGAAATGGGAATATCCTTGAGAGACACTAGCAGGGAATCATATTTAATGAAATATGAGGTTAATAGACACCGAGATGCAACAATTTCTGACAACGAATCAACACAACAAACCGCAAATCATGATTTATATAAAACAATGTCAACAAAAAAAAATCCGGACGAGCTGGGCGTCTTGATAAAAACAATCACACTTAGTCCATCATTTAGCGCAGCGTTAGATGCAGAAAACTATGAAAAAGCCATTTTAGTTGCACAAGAGTTGAACGATTTTGGAACAATAAATCAAGAAGAGTTCCAATCAATTTGTAAAATTATTGCAGATGACAACCAGAAATACTTTCAGTAAAAAACTACTTTCTCGATCAAACTTTGTTCGCCCTTGTCGATAATATCAAAGAAATACTTTTTCGTTTTTTGATAACTCATAGTTTGCCGTCCCCACGGTGAAGGCGCATATATGCTATTTCTTCTTTTAATAGTCTATAATAACGATTCATATAATTAAAGTATTTTGCAATAATAAAAAAAGAGGACGCCTTGCGACGTCCTCTATACTTAACTTGGCAACT
>DUPM01000141.1 GCA_012838315.1 Clostridiaceae bacterium | reverse complement strand
TATTACGATGGGATATCCAAGGTGGTCTAATCACCTTGCCCAAATCCGTTCATCCCGACCGTATCGCCTCGAACATCAATATCTATGACTTTGAATTGTCCGCAGAGGATATGGCTGCGATTGATTCTCTCAATCAAGATCGTCGCGTCGGACCGGATCCGGATCATTTCAATTTCTGAGAAAAAGATATATAATGTCGTAGGTTTTAAGAATAAATTCGGATGAAGTAGATTGTCGTTCGGCGGTTGATTTCGAACAGAGCAATCGGAAGCACAACAAACAGCGAAGCGACCGGAGGTGACTTGGGCAATGACAGACGCAGATGCAGCAGACAAAAGGCCTGCTGTAAAGAATAAAATATGGCTATCCTCGCCACATATGAGTGATGAGGGCTTTGAGATGCAATATGTAAGAGAGGCATTTGACACCAACTGGGTTGCGCCTCTCGGACCCAACGTCAACGCGTTCGAAAAGGAATTAGCTGATAAAGTGGGCGTAAAACACGCAGCGGCCTTAAATACCGGCACCGGCGCCATTCATCTAGCACTTCGCGCCGCCGGCGTGGGTGAAGGTGATATAGTTTTTTGTTCTTCGCTGACATTCTCTGCAACGGCAAACCCGATTATCTATCAGCATGCGATACCGGTTTTCATAGACAGCGATCTTCGCACTTGGAACATGGACCCTGATGCGCTTGCAAAAGCTTTCGAAAAATATGGAGACCGCGTCAAGGCGGTCATTGTAGTGCATTTATACGGTCTATCGGCAGATATGGATGCCATTTTATCCGTCTGCAAGCCTTACAATGTGACGATTATCGAAGATGCGGCTGAATCGCTGGGGGCAACATACAAAGGAAAGCACACCGGTACTTTCGGTCATTTTGGCATATTCAGTTTTAATGGCAACAAGATTATCACCACATCCGGTGGCGGTATGTTGGTTTCCGATGACGAAGAGATGATTGCCAAGGCTCGATTCTGGTCAACACAGAGCCGAGATAACGCGAGACACTATCAGCACAGCGAGCTGGGATTCAACTATCGTATGAGTAACGTCGTCGCAGGTATCGGTAGAGGTCAGTTGAAGGTTATCGATCAGAGAGTTGCAAAAAAGAAATATATTTATGAATACTATAAGCGCGAGTTGAGTTCACTTGCCGGAGTGGGATTCATGCCATTCAACGAATGGAACGAACCCAACTACTGGCTCAGCGTCATTACACTAAGCGGTAAAGTTCGACCGCTGGATATCATGAAGGCATTAGAAGACGATAACATCGAGTCGCGACCGGTATGGAAACCAATGCATTTGCAACCGTTCTTTGCAGATTGCGATTATATCGGCGGAGATGTCAGCAAAATGCTTTTTGAGAATGGCGTATGCTTGCCGAGTGATACAAAGATGACAGATGAAGATTTAGACAGAGTGTGTGCAGTAGTTAAATCACTTTGGGAGTAATGTGAGAAGATGAAAGAGATAGATGCAAAGGAGCCGCGAGGAATCTATAGAAGGTTTATTAAGCGACCGATGGATTTTATCGTGTCTTTATTTGCGATAGTTTTTTTGTGCCCCGTTCTTCTCATATTGGCCATTCTTGTCCGCATAAAACTGGGAAGCCCAATTTTGTTCAAGCAACAGCGACCGGGGCGAGACGAAAAAATATTCACGATGTACAAATTCAGAACAATGACGGATAAGAGAGATAATAATGACCAGTTGCTTCCAGATTCCAAAAGACTGACGCGGTTTGGGAAAATGCTTCGATCCACTTCTTTGGATGAGTTGCCGGAATTATTCAATATTTTGAAAGGTGACATGAGCATAGTTGGGCCGAGACCGCTGTTGATACAATATTTGCCACTCTATAATGAGGATCAGAAGCGTCGGCATATTGTGAGGCCGGGACTGACTGGCCTCGCTCAAATAAGCGGTCGAAATGCCTTGAAGTGGGAAGAAAAATTCAATCTTGATGTGATGTATTCAAAAAATGTGAATTTTCTCGAGGATTGGATGATTATTATTAGGACGATTAAGAAAGTAGTTCTCAGAGACGGAATAAGTTCTGAAACATCTGACACCATGGAACCATTTCTAGGAGCTTCTGAAGACAAACATATTAAGTCAAGTACTAGTGAGGCTAATTAAGATGAAAAACAAACTCATCATCATTGGTGCAAGTGGTCATGGAAAAGTGGTTGCAGACATTGCGCTAAAAATGAACATGTGGCAGAGTATCGTTTTTCTGGACGATGACATATCCATAAGTAAATGTGTCGGGTTGGATGTAATTGGGTCCACAACAAGCGCTGTGAATTATAAGAACGAAGCAGACTTTTTTGTGGCTATTGGCAACAATGAAAAGAGGCAAGAAATTCAGGAAGCGATGATTGCGGAGGGGATGACACCTATAGTCTTGATACATCCGAGTGTTACTTTAGGTCTAAATGTAGAAATTGGTCCCGGAACAGTGCTGATGGCGGGTGCGGTTATTAACAGCAATAGTCAAATTGGCAAGGGTTGCATCATTAACACAGGAGCAACGATAGATCATGACAATTATATTGATGATTATGTGCATATGTCACCGGGCACACATACCGCCGGCACGGTTCGTGTTGGAAAAATGAGTTGGTTGGGTATAGGAAGTGTAGTGTGCAATAACGTGACTATCTGTAATTCTTGCGTTATTGGCGCCGGTGGCGCGGTGGTTAGAGATATATTGGAATCCGGAACATATGTCGGTGTTCCTGTACGGAGAATAAAGTAATGCGAAAAAAAGTCTGGATTTGGAACCACTATGCAACGAATATGTTTTTTGATCATGGTG
>DUPM01000018.1 GCA_012838315.1 Clostridiaceae bacterium | reverse complement strand
TGTTGAAAAGTGGGGATCATTGTTCTTTACAAGATGTGTATAGTAATGGTATATGAAATGCAGTTCATTCGCTGCTTTGGCGTTAATAGTGTTTGAAAAGAGTGCGAGCACGTTTGCTGTCTGGAAATTATTGTAAAGGATGGGGCACAATTTGTACAACGAGCGAATCAAGAATTTCGAGCGAATCCGAGAATACATGAGGGAGTTCTACGTCTACGGCTTCAAGAGCCGGGATGAATTCTCTCAGAAAAGTGCGCGCTCGTATGATGACGAGAAACGGCGGATCGAGAGTTGGCTCGGAGATTATATGAGATTCAGCCAGACTCCGGACGGAAAAAACTGCTTCCTGTCGATCGATAGCCGGGCGTGCCCGCACAATCCTCTTTTCAAGGCGTGGAAGACCAGTAGTTTTACCGACGGCGACATTACATTGCATTTCATCTTGTTTGATATTCTCCATTCTCCGGACGTTACGATGACCGTATCCGAGATTTTGGAGGAGATGAATGATCATTATCTGTCGTTTTTCAAAGACCCGATGTCCGTGGACGAGTCAACACTGCGTAAAAAGATGAAAGAGTACACTGAAGCGGGTCTTCTTCACGCGGAAAAAGAAGGCAGGCAGGTCCGCTATCGAAGAACGGAGGATAGCGATCTTTCAGAGCATACGGACTTACTCGACTTCTTCTCGGAGATTGCGCCATGCGGGGTAATCGGATCCTTTCTGCTCGACAAAGGGCGAAGAGCAACGGAAGCGTTTGCATTTAAGCACCATTACATTACCCATACGCTCGACAGCGAAGTGTTGTGTGACCTTTTTCTCGCGATGCGCGAAAAACGCGAGGTCACGATTGAGAATCAAAGCAGACGATCGGGATTGATACGGGACCGCGTAATCCCTTTGCGTGTATATATCAGTGCCCAAAACGGTCGACAATACGTTCTGGCATATTGCTTAAGAATGAAGAAGATTCGAGTATTTCGGACGGATTACTTGCGAAGCGTCGAAATTGGCGAACCGAACGATCGATTTGAGGAACTTCGTGAAAAACTTGACCGTATGGGGCAGCACATGTGGGGCGTGATGACGCGCAAAAATGAGACGTGCACACAGAGGGTTCTTTTCGACATTCATATCGATGACGGAGAAGAGTATATTATTCAGCGATTGGAACGCGAAAAGCGTTGTGGAACGGTTGAGCGACTGGACAAACACACGTTGCGATTCTCGGCGGATATCTATGATCCGACCGAATTGAATCCGTGGATAAGGTCATATTTGTGCAGGATCGTGAACCTCGAATTCTCGGATCGCGAGCAGGAAGCGCGGTTCCGATCGGATTTTCGTGCGATGGCGAAGATGTATGATGTGAAGATGGAGTCGAAGACGGACGAAGGAGGTACGACGTGATTTTTAGTGAGATGTACGGCGCGTACTATCAGACGGTCGCGAAGATATTAGTAGCAGCTGTATACGGAAATCTTTCGGAGAAGGAGATTCGGGAATTGTCCGGAGCGCACGCCTTTTCGGAAAGTGTGCTGACCATCGTCCCTGCGCTAAAGCAAGCGCGATGGCAGTTGCTTGGGGATGATCTGAAGACCCCGATACGCCATGTGCCGACGATGCCGCTTACGACGATCCAGAAGCGTTGGTTGAAGGCAATCTCGCTCGATCCGCGAGTATCTCTATTCGGGGCGGAATTTCCAGGACTCGACGATGTTGACCCGCTCTTTACCCCGGAGGACTATGTGGTTTTTGATCGCTACGAGGACGGCGATGACTATTCGGATGAGGCATATATCCGTAATTTCCGTATCATCCTTTGCGCGATCCGCGATAAGACGCCTCTGGGCATTCGCATTCTGAACCGGCACGGAAAATCTATGTTCATGAAGGTATTGCCGGATCATCTGGAGTATTCAGAGAAGGATGATAAATTCCGATTGATATCAACCGGATGCCGTTATGCGGGCACAATCAATTTATCGAGAATCATCTCGTGCAACCCTTGCCCCGGCGAACAACTGAGGCCCGAAAGAATAGAAACCCGTAATAGCTGTTCCCTGACATTGGAGTTGATCGACCGCAGAAACGCTATGGAACGCCTATTTTTACACTTTGCCCATTTTGAGAAGAGGGCGGAAAGGATCGCGGAGGATCGGTATCGGGTCGTGCTTCAATATGATCAGACCGATGAAACCGAAATTTTGATTCGAGTGCTCTCCTTTGGGCCATTTGTTAAAGTGATTGAGCCGGAGAGCTTTATCGAACTCATCCGTTGCCGTATTCAAAAGCAGATGGAGTTGCATCCGCTCTGATTTGATTATTTACAGCGGCTCTTTGCTTATAACCGTGAAAGGCATGAAACTGTTAAGGGATTAGCATGAACAGAGACTGCCTTCACCCGAATTAGGACGCGAAAAATAGAGGCAATTCATTTTCCGAACATAAGCTGGCGCTCCTCTGTAGCAAGCCAGATCGATGCGAACGCATTTGCGTAGGTGCGTCGAATTCCCGGAACGAGTCTTATCATTGACAAGCCTACTCAATCAGCGCCTGGTGTATTTGAGTAGGTTCGCCTGCCTCCCGGAGCGCGTTTCTTGTCATTGACAAGCCTACTCAATCAGCGTCTGAGAGCATTTGAGTAGGTTCGCCTGCCACCCGGAGCGCGTTTCTTGTCATTGATAAGCCTACTCAATCGACATCTGAGAGCATTTGAGTAGGCTCGACTGCCACCCGGAGCGCGTTTCTTGTCATTGACAAGCCTACTCAATCAGCGTCTGAGAGCATTTGAGTAGGTTCGCCGACCTCCCGGAGCGAGTGTCT
>DUPM01000140.1 GCA_012838315.1 Clostridiaceae bacterium | reverse complement strand
TATTACTCATCGTACTCTCCGGACCCATCACAATACGCGGCGCTTGACTGTACTTTATGCATCGCCACACAGTTTCGCAATATGCTCATGACATGTCAACATAATAATCTGACGGCGACCCGACATCGACTTGAGCATTTTGACAGCACACTCGGCCCTTTCAAGATCATACTGGACCAGGGCGTCATCCAAAAAAATCGGCATGTTCGGGTACTGTTCTAAGATAACATCCGAGATGGCCAATCGCAACGCCAGGTAGATCTGATCCACTGTTCCCGCACTATAATACTCTGCAGATTTTTCGTCCGTTTGCCGCTCCCCGGCCCGAACGTGGAAAGCACGATCAAAAGAGAGTGACGCATAACGCCCTTCGGTCAGCAACGCAAGATATTCACTCGCTTTCTCGCGAACCGGCGGTGCAAATACACGCCTCATTTCTTCAGACGCTTCTTCGAGGGCTTTTTTTGCAAGATTGAGCGCCTGGTAGTGACGTTCGGCATCAGCAATCGTCTCCGCTATGCCG
Organism: Clostridiaceae bacterium; assembly: GCA_012838315.1. Classification (GTDB taxonomy): domain Bacteria; phylum Bacillota; class Clostridia; order Saccharofermentanales; family Saccharofermentanaceae; genus DUPM01. The sequence goes on along the minus strand of DUPM01000140.1, from coordinate 8,525 downwards.
GCCGCTTCTTCCTGAATGGCGGATAAGTCTGGGATCATCGAACGAAGAGACTCTGTCGCACCCTCTATATTGGATATTCGAGAAGTCACTTCAAACCGCATGGCAACCCATTTCTCGACCGCTTCGGAATCATCGAACGGTTGCGAATAATAATCACCCTCCTTTCCCGGTTCACCGCCGTTCATCTTTATATCAAGATTGTTCAAGCGATCACTCAGCGACTGAATCTCCAATTCTCGAGCCGCATTGAGTTTGGCGACTTGAATCAGAAATGCCTCTCTGTTTTGACGTGCCTCCGCTAGTTTTTCACGAGCAAACACAATTTGCGCCCGCACTGAATTCTCGTCTTCAGAAAATTCGACTTCCCGATTATCAATCATTTGGCGACGAACCTTTTCTGTGCGCCGCTCGGACGATCGAAGCATAAAGAAAAGCCCCCACAAGAGTAGTGTCGGTATCCAAAACAGAAAAAACAACGGTTGCCGCATCACATGAAAAAACGCCCAGTCCAGAACAATCAATACCGCAATCATCGAAGTAAGGACTGCTCCCCACCCGACAATTGATGATCGAACTCTTGATTGAACCGTCTCGCTTCCTCGGCTATTTTTTTCGCGAGAATCAGTGTGTAAAAGGATTTTCAATGTATGAATCTCCTCTAACCGCGCCATTGCCTCTCGTTCCTGTTCCTGTAAGGAAAAAATCCCACGGTCAATTCGAGATAAGTACGCCTCCACTTCTCGGTCCTGCTTATCAGATACGACTGTTTTCTCTTGTATCATGGCGCGAACATCAGAAGCTTCCGATAGTGCGGATTCTTTGCGAGCGACTTGAATCTGATTGTCCAAAGACAAGACCTGCGATTCAAGCTGGCGCTTTTCATCGTCCAAAGCGGCCACTCGGTCAAGGGTCTCAAATGCGGCATGTTCGATATTCTCCAACTCCGCAAGCCGCGCTGAGAGCTCCGGAATACGCCCGCCGCCGCGTTTATTACGCAGGGCTTTCATCGCCTCGTCGATTCGTCTTGAAACGACTTCATAAGAATACGTATCATCTCCGAGTGTCGATAATCCGGTCAAACGATCACTGATACTCATCAGCTGTTTGGATTGCGAAAAATCCGTGAGCATCTGCCCGACAAAAACCGTATGTATAAATTCTGGCTCATTGATGCCAAATAGAAATTGTCCGACCTCTTCGTCGCCCAATGCAATGCTTGCGCCGCTCCCGGTATCGAAAATCTCAAGCTCATCTTCAGAACGACGGTCACCGAATTGCCTTTTCAGCAGATACTGCGTACCTCTAACTTTAAAAAGCATGGACCCGCCCATGGCAGCGCCGGACCACGGCTTATATTTCTGACGCCCAAAATCCCGGATTGAAGCACTTGATCTTGGCGGAAACCCGTAGAGCATCGCGCGGACAAATGCCAGCAGCGTGCTTTTCCCATATTCGTTATCCTCGAAAATGCAGTTTACGCCGGAATCAAGCGAAAAATCAATGTTCTCCAGCTTTCCGAAAGCGTTTATATGAATTTCAAGAATCTTCACGATACCGAACCTCGCCTTCAAATGCCTTGAGCCCTATGCTTAAGCCGCGCTCCGCGAGTGCTGCCAGTCCTTCGTTGCCCTCGCGCTCGGCTGCATCCATTTTCGTTTTCATGTGCCGGACGAACGCACCGCGCAACGATGTCTCGCCGGCCACCACATTCAGATCGATGTCCGCTGTAGTTTCATCGATAATTTTGACCGCGAAAAGATGTTTTTCGAGAGAGCGCTTGAGCGTGTTCATCTCCGGAGAAAAATCACCGGGAACGCGCCCAATCATGGTCAGTCTGAACGCATCATCGGCAAAACGTTCCGGACTTGCCTTTTTTGATGCCTCCAGAAGTTTATGTTTCAAATCATCTTGTATTCCGATGCCACTCACATCGACCTCAAGTCGATGATACGTGCGTCGATTGACATGGCGATAGACCAGATCGACTCGGCCTCGCATAATCGTCCCATAATAGAACCCACGCGGCCCAATCTCATCAAATCCTCGCGGCTCCGGGCAGCCCGAATAAGCCCAAGTGGTACGCCCGACACATTGCAGCGGCGTGGCATCATGAACATGCCCGAGCGCGACATAATCCACTCCACAGGCGGCCAATCGCGACTCCGGAATCGGATTGTACTGACTTTTCCCGCCCGGTCCGTGAATCACATCTCCATGCATGACCATCATGTGGACGGTGTCGTCCGTGCATCCGCTCAGTGAACAAACATTGAAGTCTTCCGGCAAGAGGCATTTAGGCTGTCTTGCAGAACGAAATCCGGCGCCCCAGATGACACAATCCAAATCTTCGCAACGATAGGATTTAAGCGCGCCTTCGAATATATGTACATGATCGATATTAGACATAACGTCGTATAGCCCTGTTCCCGCATAGGGATCGTGATTGCCCGGTGCAATGAAAACCCGAGTCTTTGGAATTCGCATAAACGCACTCCGAATCAACCGCTCAGTCGCCGGACTGATTCGTATCGCATCGAAAAGATCGCCTGCCAAAAGAAGCACGTCTACCGAATGCATCTCGCAAAAGGTAATCATATCCAAGAAGGTCTGCTCTTGTTCTGCACGGCGTATCGCCGCCACATCATGCGACAGCGAGGTAAACGGCGCGCCGAGATGAAAATCCGCCGCATGAACTACACTTATTCCCGTATCCAATACATGCCCTCCTTCGGCAACAGGTTCGGCCACCGACAAAACGCCGGCCTCTTCGTTATTCTATCATTGCGCGATTGCGCACTCAACGGCACCTCGGTGACAGCGCCACAAAACGTCTTTTTGATGTACAATATGGCTATCGTAATCCATTGCTTAATATTGCTTAAACTCAAGGGGAATCGCTCATGGCAACAACAAAGTCTCCGGAACGAAAACTATTTTTTAACGCAACAACGCATCTGCTTATTCTTGCATTATTCTTTTTTGGGCAAATCGCATTAATTGCTACTGTCTCGGTCTTTTTACAGAACATTTCTGGCTATTTGATGGTTTTCCTTTACTTTCTGGCATTATGCTTCTGTTTATTCATATCCACGGCACACGACAATCCCTCGACAAAAGTATTCTGGATTGTCTTGACGGCCATTTTTCCGGCATTCGGCATCTTGTTGTATTTGATGTGGGGCTTACACCGACACGGCAAACGCCGGCACGGTCTTGAACACCAGTCACATATTGACTCTGAGACGGCGCTCTACGCGCATTCCGATGCCGCAGACCGGCAGGAAGAGGAGCAATCCGAAGCCTTTCAAAAACATGCTTCCATTCGCCTGATTTCGAATTATTTGACGAATCAGGATTTTCCGGTTTACGCTCGAACCGGTATGACGTACTTTGCGAGCGGAGAAACGCTCTTCGATGATTGCATCGAAGAAATGTCAAAGGCCAAGCGCTATATTTTCATCAGTTTTTTTATTTTTAGAGAGGGCCAGCTCTGGGATCGCGTATATGAGGTGTTATTGCGTAAAGTCGCAGAAGGAGTAGAAGTACGAATGCTCGTCGACGGTGCTGGGACACTATTCAGCCTGGATCGCGATTTGATTCATAAATATCGAAGCGAGGGCATCCACATTCGATGGTTTAACCCTACCTACAAATACATCAACAATCTCTACCTCAACTATCGCAATCACCAGAAAATCATTGTCATTGATTCGAACATCGGCTACACCGGTGGTGTCAACTTGGCAGACGAGTATGCCAACTTGACTTCCCCACTCGGTTATTGGAAGGATACAGGCGTAAAGCTTCGAGGACGGGCGGTTTTCGGATTGACCAATACCTTCATCAATATGTGGGATCAAACGGTCAAGACGTTGAGCAAAAGTTACGCGCAATACTATCCGGACGACATCCCCCAAACTCACGGCTTCTGCCATGTTTTTGACGATGGTCCTTACAATAATCCGAAGAACCCGGCTGAAGGCGTAATTTGCCGGATGATCGAGACGGCATCGGAGACGCTTTTCATCAGTACGCCCTATTTAGCTGTTTCTTTGGACTTTATCGACACATTGTGTCGAGTGTCCAAAAGCGGTGTTCGCGTCGTCATCGTGGTGCCTTGCCAACTCGATCACTGGTATGTATTTGAAGTAACTCGAAGTTTTTTCAGTCGGCTACTGGACGCTGGCGTCGAAGTCTACCGCTATTCTCCCGGCATGATTCACTCTAAAATGATTATCGTGGATCGAGCGCATGCGATTGTCAGCTCCGTGAACCTCGATAATCGCAGTTTTTACACTCAGTACGAGTGTGGTGTTTGGTTTTTTGATTCACCGGAGATTGAGCGCATGGCAGACGATTTTGATGAGATTATCTCGCACAGCTATGCTGTGACCGTTGAAGAGATCCGGGCCGAGGGACTTATTCGTAACAGCCTCGGGCACTTGATGCGAATATTTTCGCCTTTGATGTAATATTCAAACCAAACAAAAAACCTCGTCGGTCAAAACGAGGTTCATTTTATCTCAAACCGCAGGCGAGAATCGAAACCTATTGTGCATCCTTCTTGTAATCATATTCGGTCAACTCGGCATTCAAATACCGCACGATATCATCCATTCGAACGGATTCAGTAAATGACACGAAGGTGAACGCTTCACCCTCTTGCTTTGCGCGTCCCGTGCGACCGATACGATGTAGGTAATATTCATTTTCGAGCGGAACTTCAAAGTTAAAAACACCGTCGACATCTGCGACATCAATGCCTCTTGCCGCGACATCGGTTGCAACCAAGACGCGGAAAGCACCCTTTCTGAATTGGTCCATGATTCGGTTGCGGGCAGACTGTTGAATATCGCCATGCAAACAATCGACTGCGATACCCTCTCTGCGAAGGCGATCCGTAACGCGACGGACGCGGTTCTTCGTATTGCAGAAAACCATGACCTTAGCCATGGGCTTATCTTTGAGGATAGCAATCAACGCATTATCCTTTTCGCGATCCTCAATACGCACGATGTACTGGTCAATCGGTGGTAAATCCGCTGCCTTCGGCGCAACATCCACTTCCACAGCACGCTGTATATATTCCCAAGATATATTCATGACTTCGCGAGACATCGTGGCCGAAAAGAGTGCAATCTGCTTTTCCTTGGGGGTGTAAGACATGATTTTGCGAATATCTTTGATGAATCCCATATTGAGCATCTCGTCCGCCTCATCGAGAATCAGTGTCATGATGCCCGAAATATTAATCGTCTTTCGCTGCAAGTGATCCAACAGCCGTCCCGGTGTCGCGACGACGATTTGCGGATTCCCTTGGAGTTTTCGAAGTTGCTGGTCCATGCGTTGTCCGCCAATCAGCGCAAGAATCTTGAGACCTTTGATGTGGCGCCCCAAACGTGTCAGTACGTCTGCAATTTGCATCGCCAACTCGCGCGTCGGACAAAGAATCAATGCCTGGACATCATCTCTTTTCATATCGAGATATTCCAAAATGGGAATGCCGAAAGCCAACGTCTTGCCCGTACCGGTCGGTGCTTTGGCAATAAGATTGTATCCCTCCATCATCAATGGGAGCGCTTTCTTCTGAATGGACGTCGGCTCTGAGATCTCCATCTCTGCCAATGCTTTGAGTATTTCGTTCGAGGGTTTAATTTCTTCAAATGATTTAATTTCCATTGTGTCCTTTCGTCTTTTCAAAACAACTACAGATGCGCCAATCCGCCATGTCTCCGAAAATCATTGATACGCTCCGGGAATCCAGAAAATAATGAATTCGAGATGGAATGCCGCTCACAAACGATCCGCATGAACGACTGCTGAGGGGTGCATAATGGCTTAGCCAGGCTTAGTTTACCACACTCGGCTCTGTTCGCATCGGATATTCAAAAAAACCTGTCACATGGCCGGCTTCGTCGAAAAGGTCGTTGTACACAAAACGAGCGTAATCTGAAAACCATTCCGAGCCATCGGAAATCGCAGACACACAATCGTAACGCACACCGTCCTTATCAAATATACCCATCGGCGTCACAATCGGAAATTCTTCCATCATGTCCTTGAGATAAACGTTGTAAAGCGGCATATCAATGCCTGCCACGTCAAGCACCATTGTTGACAGATAGTTGAGGCTGACATCCTTGTTTTCGACCTCTTTAATATCATAATTCGCCCAAATAAAGTAATCCGTCTCATAGAGTTTTTGCATTGTCGCGGCATCCATCGAACTCAAACTCTGTCCGAGAATCTCGTCGTAAAAGCCATTTTTCATGCTCGGCAAATGATCCCCGAAGAAGCAAACAATCGTCGGCTCTTCCTGCTGCGAAAAATACTCAATCAGATCTCGCGTGGCATCATCGGTGCTTTTGACCACCGACAAATACTGCTCCGTCTCCGGATACATCCCCGGATATTCGGAAAGCTTAACATCGTAATTGATATTATCGTATGTCTTGCCATATCCGCCGTGATTTTGCATGGTCACGTTAAAAATAAAAATCGGCTCGCCGGATGTCTTTTTCTCAAACGTTTCAATGACCTTCGCATAGGAATCTGCGTCGCTGACATAGGAACGCAAATAGTCCGGGTTCTTAAAATCATCCTCACTCATGAACTTATCAAACTGAAAGTCTTCATAAACCTCCGGTCGATTCCATCCGCTGGCTTCGTAAGGATGAATAGCCACCGTCTGATAGCCGACTGCTTTCAGAAGTTTGGGAAGCGTCGAGGTGTTCTCGTTAACATACTGAAGATACGGTACGCTCCCAGTAGGCAAGAACGCCATGCTGTGCGCAGTCAGAAATTCAAATTCCGAATTCGCCGTACCGCCGCCATACGTCGAGACGTAAAGGTCGCCGGATATAGTGTTTTCCTTAAGAGCTGGGATAAACTCCAAGACCGGCTCGTCCGTTTCAAAGGGTGCGATATCCGACAGATCCGCAAAGGACTCGTTCATAATGACGATGATATTCGGCTTCGTAATCGGCATATCCGCACGCGTATTCTCATACTTGTCCAATACCGCAAAGCGCTGATACGTACGCTGCAACTCATCGCGAGTTGCGTAGCGAGCGCGCTTGACTTCCGTCAGGGCCGCCGCATCAACCACCGCTTTTTCACTGTACCCCGCGGGCACTTCGACCAGTAGATCCTGAGCATTCATCGTGATCCCCAACAGCAGGCCGTTTTTCTTATAATTTGACGGTTGATTCCATACATTATTGGTGATCCCAAGGCTCTGCATCAGGCTGTTCGGTGCGATGCTGTAACGATCTGTGTTGAACAGAGAGACCACCAACATGGAGGCCAGAACAAAACATGAGAGACTCACCAAAGCGCGACTCCGGAACTTCTTGAGAGAAAACCGGACACGAACCACCAAAAACGACAGCAAGAGCATCGACAAAAAGGTTACAACCAGAACCGACGAGAGACGCAACGGGTATTCCCCCGAAACATTTAGCGCCGTACGAACAGTTACGATATCCCATATTTGAACCGGCTCGCCGCGGAAAAGAAGCTTGAAGTAATTTATGACGGCCACCGTATAAAAAAGAGCCGAGGAAATGATGACGCTGATGCAAAGACGGTTAATGATCGAAAATAGAAACGTGAAAATCAAAAGATAAAATAGATAGTTCACCAAATAAACTTCGATTTTCTTATCAAAAAACGACCAATCATTGAGCATCTCTGCGATAAAAAAGACTAGGAACGGCACAGCCAGAAGCGTTGCGGCTGCTGCAACCATCATCGCGCGTTTGCCAAGCTTAATCTCCGTCATCAAACTCAATCCGCACAAAAGCGACAGCCCAATCGCCGCGAAAAACGCCTTCATATTCAACTGTTCGTATCCGAATTGCGCATTCACTTGATGCGGCTTGTCGGTAAGGTCGCCCGGGTTAAACATTGATTTTTGCGCATTTTTCGACGCAAGAGAAATCCACGCCATCGGTGCCTTCTCCCAGCCCAGACCTTCTATATTCAACGTATAGGTATACGTCTCAGACGTATGCAAGCGCTGATCGACCGGAAAACGAACATATTCATCATCCGTTATCTCGGATATGGGCTTCTCCATATGTGTCAACACTTCGCCCTCTGCGTTCAGCACGTTAAAATGCATAATCGCACTAGAGTTCGTGTTGTAGTAGGTAGCGATTCGCACTTCAATATAAGAAAGATGCGCCTTCTCTGGTTTAAACGACTGAGAGAGGGGTACATCGCCGACCATATTTCCGGCCGTCTTAGATTGTTGTCCGGAATAAGACGCTGACGTCTGATCGACAAATACATCAAAACAAGCGATGAGTGCGATGACCAAAATCAGAGCGAACGCAACTGCCAGTATTCGTCTGTATTTATTTTTTGTAAATTTAACCATTTTTTACCTCAAATTTTCTTAGCCTTCTTATTATACGGAATTAACAAACATGGGCAATGGATTCCGGCTTGGTCAATTGCACAGAGTTTTTCTGCGCCGGTCTTAGATTTATGCCAAAATCATTTAAAATCGTGTTCAAAGC
>DUPM01000139.1 GCA_012838315.1 Clostridiaceae bacterium | reverse complement strand
GGAAATAGAGAATGGCTTGTGGGCGGTAGCGGTGGCGCTGGTTGTAGCGTTGGTTGTGGGGTTGGCTGTTGGGTTGGCTGTGGCGTTGGTTGTGGCGTTGGTTGTGGCGTTGGTTGTGGCGTTGGTTGTGGCGTTGGCTGTTGCGTTGGTTGTGGCGTTGGTTGTGGCGTTGGTTGTGGCGCTGGTTGTGGGGTTGGTTGTGGCGTTGGCTGTGGCGCGAAACGTTTTTCCTTAGGCAATTACCGCCAAAAGTTGCAAACCATCCGAATTTGGCGGTCAATCTTGAGAGATCGTTGAATCGGGAAAATGCGAAAAGATATAATTACCGCCAAAACAGAGGATTCTCAGAAATTTGGCGGTAAATAAAGCACCTCGTGGCTTCGTATCGACTTGCGAAAGCTGCAGATTACCGCCAAAACAGAGGATTCTCAGAAATTTGGCGGTAAATAAAGCACCTCATGGCTTCGTATCGACTTGCGAAAGCTGCAGATTACCGCCAATAGTTCCCAAATATCCGGATTTGGCGGTAAATACATACAAAACAGTACATACTCAACCATTTCGAATGTATCAGAGTGTGATGTAGAATCCGGTTCACATCGCAATTACCGCTAAAAGTTCCAAAACGCTACTTTTAGTCGGGATTTGCACTTTGCTAAACTTTTTGCGCAAATCCCCTACAACATAATCACTCAAACGCACCACTTCGTAAGTAGCCTCCGATATTGACGACTTCAACGTGTCCGGCACAAAAAATCAACAATGTTCGGCGGCGTATTTCAGGAGAAAGAACTGCCAAGATTCCTCGTGTCAAAATCCGTTAACGGCAGTTTGCGTATCATGTCATATAATAACATTATTCATGCCTTCACGCCTTCACGGAAATAGTTGAAGAGCCTTTAGAAAACCATTTATTTTACACATAATAATCGATGAATTAGAAGAGTAACCGATCGATAGAAAACCTGAAAACGCAGTATTCTCAGCAAATCAAAGGCTTTTGTAATCCGTTCTAAATTGTAACAGATACAGGAAGTTCATAAAATATGCAATTTCATATTCTTTTCTTTGCATTTGTTAATTTCCCTGAAACATAAGATAATCTAAGGCTATCTTTGTTGAATAAAGACCAATATTATGCTAATCTTGATGTGCTTTGCATTTGATAAACATATGTAAAGAGATATGCAGATCCCGCACTCGTGCACGTAATATAAATACGTTTGTCGGATCAATAACCGGAAGGAGAATGTCTATGATTAAACACAAAAAATTGCAAGCCTGGGTTGACGAAGTTGCAAAACTTACAAAGCCCGACAAGATTCACTGGTGTGACGGCTCGGAGGAAGAGAACCAGTCGCTCCTCGACATGATGGTTGCCAGCGGTGCCTGTGTCAAACTCAACGAAGAAAAGCGCCCCGGGTGTTACCTCTTCAGAAGTGACGCATCCGATGTTGCCCGCGTTGAAGATAGAACCTACATCGCATCCAAGACCAAGGAGGCTGCCGGCCCGACCAACAATTGGGTTGATCCGGAAGAACTCAAGAAGACCATGACCGCTCTTTATGACGGATGCATGAAAGGCCGCACACTCTACGTTATTCCCTTTTCTATGGGTCCAATCGGCTCGCCGATTGCTAAAATCGGCATCGAGATTACAGATAGCCCCTATGTTGTTGTCAATATGCGCATCATGACTCGCATGGGTCAGGCCGTAATAGATGAGCTTGGAGAAGACGGCGAATTTATTCCATGTCTTCACTCTGTCGGTGCCCCTCTTGAAGAGGGCCAGCAGGATGTCCCGTGGCCGTGTGCCCCGATGGACAAGAAGTACATCAGCCATTTCCCCGAAGAGAGATTGATCTGGTCTTATGGTTCAGGTTACGGCGGCAACGCCCTTCTCGGCAAGAAGTGCTTAGCTTTGCGTATCGCATCTGCTGTCGCACGCGAAGAGGGGTGGCTCGCTGAGCACATGCTCATCTTGAGATTGACCAGTCCTGAAGGCGATGTGAAGTATGTTACCGGTGCTTTCCCGAGCGCATGTGGCAAGACCAACCTGGCTATGCTTGTTCCGACCATACCGGGCTGGAAGGTAGAGACAATCGGTGACGATATCGCTTGGATGAAGTTTGGAAAAGACGGTCGTCTTTACGCCATCAATCCGGAAGCTGGTTTCTTTGGCGTTGCACCGGGCACATCTACGGAATCTAATCCGAATGCAATGCACAGTGCTTCGAAAAACACCATCTTCACAAACTGCGCATTAACCGATGACGGCGACATCTGGTGGGAAGACATCGGCTACGATGCTCCGGATCACTTGATTGACTGGAAGGGTAACGACTGGACGAAGGGTTCTGACGTCAAGGCAGCGCACCCGAATGCCCGCTTTACCGCTCCTGCAGCTCAGTGTCCTTCAATCGCGCCCGAATGGGAAGATCCGGCCGGTGTTCCGATTGACGCAATCCTTATTGGCGGACGTCGTAAGTCGACCATACCGCTCGTACATGAGAGCTTTGACTGGAATCACGGTATTTTCCTTGGCTCAATCATGGGCTCTGAGGTAACCGCCGCGGTTATCAGCGACAAGATTGGTCAAGTTCGTCGTGATCCTTTCGCGATGCTTCCATTCATGGGATATCACGTTTGCGATTATCTACAACACTGGGTTGATATGGCTACCAAAACATCCGCAGATAAGTTGCCGAAGATTTTCTACGTCAACTGGTTCCGTAAGGATGATGATGGCAAGTGGTTGTGGCCTGGCTTCGGTGAGAACAGCCGCGTTCTGAAGTGGGTTGTCGAGCGTTGCGCCGGTAAGGGCAAAGCCGTCGAGACTCCGATTGGTCTGATGCCGACCACAGACGCAATTGATGTCGAAGGTCTGGATGTCAGCGCTCACGATATGGAAGAGCTCCTCAAGATCAACAAGGATGAATGGTTGGCTGAAGTTGAGTCCATTCGCGCTCATTATAAAGGTTACGGTGAGAAGCTCCCGACAGAGCTTGCGAACCAACTCAATGCCCTCGAGGCACGTCTGAAGGCATAATTCCTTCAAATGCTAATTCAATGAAAAAGCGCTGATGGAAATCGGCGCTTTTTCATGACCAAAAATTGAGACCACTGCATCTCGAAGCATTCTCGAATTATCCTTCCGAAGACAAATCCTCTTCCGTATCAAAGCTATAGTGATCCAACAGAGCTTCAAGGATATTTTCACACAATGGTTCTATACTATTTCGATTCGATAAAATGAGAATAACAATATCCCTTTGCGGATCGAAAACCTGAATACAATCAAAACCGCCGATTTCGCTTTCTATACCAAGAAAAGACTCATCGATCCATTCCACTCCGAATAATCGATAGTCATTAGCAGCAAGGTCTGCCGGAATAATTCCATCTTCCCCTGCGACTGGCAATTCTCTTCTTTGCCAATCTTTCAGCAAATCTCGAATAGCAAACGTCCATATCAACAAATCGGAGGCATTCATTCTCAGCCCGGCCTCTGTCGAAAGATTCGTTGGTCCAATTATTGTTTGTATTTGATTACGCGCCACATAAGGAGTCGCCGTCTTACTGCTCTGCTCAAAAGCCGCAGCCTCTAATCCCAAGGGAGTTAATACATTTTTCTGAGCAAAATGAACATAAGGAATCCCCGAAATACGCTCAACGACCTCGGCTAGCAAAACATTATTTGTATGGCTAAAGAGATAGTCGCTACCCGGTGTGAAACGCAAGCCCTCAGTATTTAGCTTCTCGATAAGCAGATCCATATCAAGCGACAAATTTTCGAATTCATATATTGCCGCCAAGCCCTTATCACTGTAAAGTGCATTCGCAAACACTTCGTCATGATATGAAGGATCAGCCAACGTATTGTCTAGATAGTCCGGAATACCCGAGGACATATCCAACATCTGTCGGATTGTCACGCGATCCGAGAACGAATACTCCGGCATATAGAGGGACAGTGTGTCATCAAGCGTTATTAAGCCTTGGTCCACCAGTAGACGAATACAGGCCGACGTGACCTGCCACGAAATACGTCCGACCTCAAAATTTGTCTCGGCATCAAGCAGCAGATCGGATTCGACGTCAGCCCGACCTGAAAAACTCTGATATACAATGCGATCTTGCTCGGATACTAATATTATGCCCTGAAAATCATCCACGCCTGCTTCAATAAGTACTTGTTCAATGGTGTAGTTCGGAACACCTTCGTCCGAATCATTTTCAGAGGTCATTAATACCGCCGAATTATTCCGAGAAACATCTGATTGCAGCCGAATCGCTTGAATCTCGGGTACCACTTTCGATTTGGGCTCGCATGCAGACATTGTCTGCATGACCAATCCAATGCATACAGAAAGAATTAAGCTGCGAATTTGAAATTTTCTCATACATCCTCTCAATAAAAACATCAAGACACCACTCTCACAACAGGTTGCAATGAGGGTTCTTCCCTATTCTAACCCATCGCGTCACGTATTGAAAAGCGAATAATAAATCTCATTGAGCATTTTCGAATTAAATGTCAATATTGTTTGCATTTAAGTGCTCGTCACACACATCAGATTGACCCTCTTTATAATGCATTTCCTTCATTTCACCCAAAGCTTCCGTAACGCCATTCTTTGCCGCTGTTTTTACAGTGAAATATATAGCAACCAGTAATAAAATCGCCGTGCCGAAACTCATCTATTCCCCTCCTGATTTCGTAAATCTTTTATTCTTCGTGTTAAGCCGACAAGGGGAAAAGATGAGAATACAAATACTGACCAAACAATCAATAATACCATCTTCATTATCATTGAATCCGGATAGACCCATATTGCACTAATTAATGACGATAGCAGAAGCATTCCGGCAAACATGGTCATAATCGCAAACCGTTCTTTGCTCTTTTTTAGCATCTCGATCTTTGTCTCCGGTTCACTATATATTGGAATGGCTTCTCGCCCCGCCCGAAAAATCTGAATCCCGGATTCGCCAGCAACAAGCTGCCATCCCGCTGCTTCAAATATGGACATCATTTCTCGGCTTGTCGTTTTCTCGAAGTAAAATACATATTGATAATCCTCCGGATTTCCTTTTTCAAACCGATATAGCAATCCTCCCGCAGCAAAAGATACTAAATGCCATCCCTTCGCACTCATCTCCGCCATCATCCGGCAATCCTTCTCCGGGAACAGCGCTACCCCATTATTCAGCCTGAATTTGCTCATTGCTCTTCCTCCAAAAATGCCTTAGCCAAACCCATTACATTTTTCTTTTTTTGATAGTCTAAGAGTAGAATTTTTTGGCCTTTTTGAGTAATCTCGTAGAGTATTCGACCCTCATCTTCACTAACCTCAGATATCCATCCGGCGTCCTTCATTTTTTTCAGTGTGGTATACATTGTCGCAGGACCAACAATAACATCATCAATCATATCCTTAAGCTGTTGCATAATCCGATACCCGTAAGTCGGTCTCGTTAACACAAGCAGTATCAGAAATATACTTTCTGTCAGCTCACCGCTTTCGTACGGACTTGACTTGGCCATGAAGCGATATCCCCCTATCCATCATGGATATAGTATGTCCATGATGGATACTCATGTCAACAAAAAGATCGAAGCAAAACAACAGGACCGCTTTGATCTAAATCGCTTGGTTTTTCGTCAATTCAAAGACCTACTGCGTATAACTCAAGATAACGTAGTATACTCGATCATTGAACTGTACAGACGATGATATAGGCCATCAGATGCCATCAATGATTCATGGTCTCCTTGCTCTCTAATACCCTTTTCATCAAGATATACAATACAATCT
>DUPM01000138.1 GCA_012838315.1 Clostridiaceae bacterium | reverse complement strand
GTGGGGGAGTAGTCTTTTTCGCTTTTATTGAGGGTGATGAAGAAGATGTCGAGGTTCTTTTCGGGCAGCCATTTGACGCCTTCGCGGACGGTGGAGGGTTTGTCGAAGTCGAGCGCGAGGAGGATTTGATCGCGTGTGTAGGTGCAGTGGAGGTCGAGGGGACAGTCGAAGCCGAGGTCGACGGGCTCGTCGATGAAGTCGATGCGGTTGTAGTTGTAGGTGAGTAGAGCGCGTAGCTCGGCGCAGAGGACGGGGTTTTCGCGCACACGGCGCAGGCCGTCGAGAGGTGTGGTAAATCCGCAGTTCTCAGCGGATTTTTGATAGAGGGTGTACTGGAACATCTGGAGCATGCGCAGCTCGGCGTCACTTGTGGGTGTGATGTCTTCGCTTAAGCCGCGTAGGAGAAAGGCGATCAGGCGACGCGAGTCGATCGTTGCGAAGCGGGGGAAGGCTTTGGTGAGGATTTCTTCGAGGGGCTCATCGAATTCGGGAATGACGTCGGCGCGAGCACTGAGGCGCGAAAAGCTGGAGAATTTGTAAATGGCGCGTGGCTCGATGTGATAGTGCTCGAGAAATTCGGAGAAACGGAGCGTTTTTCCGGTATCTTCTTCGAAGCTGGCGATGCGTGAAATGAGGCCGGCGGTGTTGCCGTAGGAGGCGCGGATGTTTTCGAGAATGTGGGCGGCGGCTTTCTTTTCGAGCTGGATATAGCAGCCCTTTGGAGCGGAGATGAATCCGTTCTTAATCTCGCGCGTGACGCTGTGGTTGGTGTTGGAGAGAAGCGCGGCAAATTTGTCTTCGAAGTTGTATCGCTTGTTGGCTTGGCCGATAAAGTCGAGCACGGTGAGACACTCCTTGTCTTCGGCGAGGCGCAGGCCGCGGCCGAGCTGCTGCAAGAAGATCGTCAGCGATTCGGTGGGGCGAAGGAAGAGGACGGTGTTGACCTCGGGGATGTCGACGCCTTCGTTATAGATATCGACGACGAAGATGAAGCGGACTTCGCCATTGACCAGGCGCTGCTTGGCGGTTCGACGTTCGTCATCCGGCGATTGGCCGGTCAGACACAGGGACGGGATGCCACGCTCTTGGAAAAAATCGCACATGAAATTCGCGTGCTCGATCGAGACGCAGAAGCCGAGACCTTTTACTTCGTCGATGTCCGTGATGTACTTGAAAAGCGATGATACGATCTGATCCGCGCGTCGCTTTGCAATGATGCCGCTGAGGGTATAGATTCGAGATAGTTCGCCTTTATCGTAGCCGCCAACACTCCATTTGAGATCATCGAGATCGACGGTGTCGGTGACTCCGAAGTATTGAAATGGACAGAGCAGCTTTCGCTCGATGGCTTCCGGCAAGCGAATTTCTGCGGCAATGCGATCACCAAAGTACGATAGAACACTCTTTCCATCCATGCGCTCTGGGGTTGCAGTTAGACCGAGAAGAATGCACGGTTGATAGTACTCAAGCAGTTTCTGATAGGAGGGCGCCGCCGCGTGGTGGAACTCATCGACGACGATGTAGTCGTAGAAGTCTGCGGATGTTTTTCGAGCGAAATCCTGAGAGCGGAAGGTCTGAATGGATAGAAATAGATGGTCGATGGTATCCGGCCGATATACTCCAACGAAAATCTCGCCGAAGTTTGGATCCTTGAGAACGGCTCGGAATGTGTAGAGGCTCTGCTTCAGAATTTCCTCGCGATGCGCGACGAAAAGGAGACGACAGGGCTTGCCGGGATTCTGTTTTCGGAAGCGTTTATAGTCAAGCGCCGAGATGACGGTCTTGCCCGTCCCGGTCGCCGCAACGATCAGATTACGGTAAAAGCCACGCACTTCGCGCTCGGCTTCGAGTCGATCGAGAATTTCCTGCTGGAAAGCGTACGGAGCAATGTCGAGCGTGAAGGCCTCTGCGTTATTCGCCTCGTGATAGCGCTCGGCCTTGAGCGCACGCGCGAGACGCTCCCTTTGATCCTCCGCATAGTATTCAAATTCGCTCGAATTCCAGTAACTTTCAAAAGTCGCCGCGATCTTGTCGATCGTTTCCGGTAGGTCTTTTCGAGTGACTTTGACGTTCCACTCGAGGCCGCTGGAGATCGCCGCGTTCGAGAGATTCGAGGATCCGACATACGCCGTCGTGAAGCCGCTCTCGCGATAGAAAACATAGGTCTTGGCGTGCAGGCGCGTTCTTTTTGTGTCGTAGCTGACCTTGATTCGGGCGGAGGGGAGGCGGTGCAGTTCCTCGATGGCTTTGACATCGGTCGCGCCCATATACGAGGTCGTGATGATGCGAAGCTCGCCGCCCCGCTCCGTGAACGCGCGCAGGTCGTCGATGATCAGGCGAAGGCCACTCCACTTGATAAATGAGACGAGCATGTCGATCCGGTCCGCCGAGGCAATTTCCTTTTTGAGCTCCGAAAACATCTGCGGCTCATGGATCGCGCCCGTGAACAGCGAGCTCCGCGCGATCGAGGTTTCGGGGCGGGGGATCTTGGGTTTGTCTTGGATCGCGTATATGCTGTTTTGCTTGTTTATAAGTGCCATCAGTTGCTCGGCGCGGGCATCCACCGAAAGTAAATCAACCTCTGTATTGCCGGTCGCATCCGCAAGAATCTGAACGATTCGATTGGCGACATCCACTTGTGCCCGGAGGTCGCCGCCTTGATCTTTAACGTCGTCGAGGCTCTTTTCGAGGATTTCCGTGATGTACCGGGAGAGGATTTTCGACGCCTCTGCGGCATCAATCGGGAGCGTCTCAATGTAATGTTTCGAATCGCCATCAATCGCTTGTCCCAGTGCTTTGCTGATGACTTGCTCGTACAGTCCGGGTGTTAACATATCGCGCCTCCCGACGTGTGAATATGAGCGTCCATTTTCTGAAGGAACCCCGCGATCGGAACGTCCGCGGGAAGTAACTGATATTGATTCAGATCGCTGACGTCGACCCACTGATATTCGTCGTGTACGTGCAGGCAAGGGGTGCCGGAAAGGATGGTGGCGTGATAGGCCATGAGCCGGATGGCGCCGGTGTCGTAGCGGTGAATATTCTCGATCAGCTTTTTGCCAATCGCGGCGTCAATTTCCAGTTCTTCCCGGAGCTCGCGCCGGAGGCAGTTTTCGGGTGGTTCGCCTGGCTCGACTTTGCCGCCCGGAAATTCCCACCAGCCGGCGTGTTTTTCGCCGGGGGCTCTTCGCGTGAGGAGCACTTTGTTATTTTCGATAATAATGGCGGCGGTGACGTCTTTCATGGGGCCTCCGGGGGCTGGGCATTTTCAAATAGTATAGCGCAATTGGGGAGAGATGACATTGATAATGCAGAGGCCTTATAAAAATAAAGCGGGTAAAATTTTAACAAAAAAATAAATTTGATGCCTTATTAAAAAACCTTTAATTATGGAAAGACGCTTCAAAATCATCTTTTTTAATACAAAATCTCCGCGCGGCTGTTTGACTATAGAAGGCGTTTATATTTTAATTATAGCAATATTTGAATTTGTGTATGCACGGCCGTCGGGCAGTCGGGGAGAGCGGGATGAAAAGTAATTTCAGCGAAGAAGAATTAAGGCAGAGGGTGAAGGAAGCCGTCATCTCGATTAATAAAGAGGACGCGATGCACTGTGCTCCGATTCACTCCTTGGCGGAGATTCTTGCGCATCAAAAGGCAGACGACCTTTATTGGCTTGCTCGGATGGTCCGGATCAAATACATTACGAAACATAAGAAGGCGGAGCTGGCGGTAAAGATCGCCAAGGAAATCAGCGATCCCGAGAATCTGGAGTTGTTGTTATTCGGTCTGGACTTTTCGCGATGGATGTTTTTCCTTGATGTGGCCGAAAAACATGAGTATATCGTCGATTCTGTACTCCCGGATTACTACGATCTTTCTCAGAAATTCGGATTGCTGCAGTTGTTCTTCCACGAAGAGAAGCTGATTTTTGTCGTGCCGGACGAAGTGAAAGCGGGGCTCAAGGCACTCGATGAGGATGACTATATCGTGTTCAAGTCGTTTTCCGAGGACGTGATCCGGTTTGCTTCCGCCGCGGTCAATTTGTACGGGGCTCTGCCGATTTCTCTCTTGACCGAAATACTGGAAGAGGAATATAAACACGTGACGGTTCCGGAGATTCTCACGATTTTGGATCAGGCGGGGATAAGAAACGAGGGCTTCTGTCTGTTTGACGGAAATGTCGTCCACCGGTTTTTCGAGGATGAGAACGGAGAAGTTTCCGCGGAGGCCGTTCAGGCGGTGCTCGAAAAGCGGGCCGGAAGGGCGCGGTATTGTCCCTCCGCTGAGGCGCTTTTGGAATATGCGGACCCGGATTTCACCGAGGCGATTGACGAATGCGAAAGACTGGAAGAGGCGATTTATGCGATCGTCGGGGATGCGAAAGGGCTCGAGAACCTGATCGATGACATTGCCTTCGCATGCCGTATCGATGTCTCCGTCAAGGATATTCTTTCGATCCTTTCGAATTACAACGTCGAGTTCAGCGATACGCGCAGTGCCGAATCAGTGATTCAGGCGATCATCGCGCTCAAGAATCGGTCGCGGTCGTGGGCGCTCTTCGGGTATTCGCCCGTGGAACTGCGGAAGACCGTCCGGACGGACGGGACTCTGACCGGGGCTGGATCCGGCTCTGCCACCGGCAGAGCGAAAATTGTGCCGCTTTTCGGGCAATCGAACCCACAATCCGTAAAAACGGGGCGGAATGACCCGTGTCCGTGCGGAAGCGGAAAGAAATACAAAAAATGCTGCGGAAAATAGCAGGGTTGCGGTGTCATGCCGAGACCTTCAGATTTTTAGTCATAAGGTCATATGCAAAATCTTTTTTTAGTGTATGAAGTACGTGAGCTATAGGTTCTCACTTGCGGTTTGTAGTTTGTCGTAATACCTTTATACCGATTTACCGCTCCATCTTTTTGGGCAATCCGAGCTCAAGTATGCTTTCTTGAATCCGGCGCTCTTTGTCTTCCGTAGTATCCATCGCATTCAGAAACTCTTTAGCGCGCTTATCGCTGTGCAAGCTTTTCAACTTGGCGCGGTAGCCATCCTCATTGGATATATCCGTAAACCACGGCAACACATATTGCTCGATCGCAGCGGCAACATTTCTGAAACTTGCTTCTGCAACACGCTCAGAAGCGTAGTCCCACCATACATCTTTTCCTGAGATAAGTGTGCCTAGTCTTTCGCGCAAACTAAAATCGAGAATTTTGCTTTCACAGTACAACGGCTTGACTGCAATATTGACACAAAAAGTTTTGGAGCCATAGCGCTCTTTTTGCAAATCAATATACTCCAGTAAGCCGATGCGGTTTAATCGGACATAAGCCCGGGTCTTATACTTGTGAAATCCATAACTCAGCAATAAAGCATCAATAATTTCTTTCTTGTATCGTGTAAATGCGGAATCCGCTTCGTCCTTGTTAATCTTTTGTATTTCTTCCGGTGAACGAAAAGTCCGCCTGTTGCCAACAAAGCGAAAGACTTGTTGTGGTGGCTTCTTTTTGAATATCTCGAACATTTTATCCCGCCTTTTCGAAAAGTCATAGCTGGAGATTGAAGGGCTCTGTTGGTTGTAGTTTGCTACATTTCTTAGACAAGACGAAGCAGGTATAAACTCAGACTAAAGATAGCCGACCGGAATGGCGCGGATGTGCTTTTCGAGAAGGATAATTTCCGGATACTGATTGATGACGGCGCCGTCGCCGATTGATGTGTCGCCGGCGGTCGTGATCGGCTCAAGGTGGCGAAAGGCTTGCGCCATGCGCGGAGTCGGTTTGCCCGTCAGTTTGATCTCTATGGGGTATACCGTTCTGCCATCCTCGATGATTAGGTCGATTTCTCGTTGGTCCGCATCCCGATAGAAGTAGAGATTGCGCGTTGATCTTCCTGCATTGAGGTGGGACTTGACGATTTCGGAAACTACCCATGTCTCAAAAAATTGACCCGCTTTGGCACCGTGCCGGATTGTGTCGGGTGTTAGCCATCGGGTGAGCCAAGCCAGGAGCCCGGTGTCCGAAAAATAAACCTTCGGGGTCTTGATCATTCGCTTAAGATGATTGTTGTGGTAGGGCTGTAAGAGGGTGATGATCCCGGATGTCTCGAGAATCTGCGTCCAACGCTTCGCAGTCATCGCCGAGACACCGATCTCGCGGGCAAGATTGTCATGATTGAGAAGTTCACCGCTTCGCGATGCCAGCGCGGACATAAATCGGACGAACTCGCCCCGGTCCGACACCTTCGTCAATTGGTTCACGTCGCGCTCTATGTACGTCGAAACATAACTCGAGTAGTAGGTTTCCCAGTCGTCCGACGTAGCCACGAGTCGAGGCATGCTTCCCCGATGTATTATTTCCCATAGGTCGGAAGTGTCGAGGGACTCGTTTTTTCGAGCGGAAAGATATGTTGCATCCGGTATGAAGGGAAGCGCGCAGGTCACGTTTTTTCGCTCTCGAAAAGAAACGCCCTGTATCGGCAGAATGGCCAATCGCCCGGCCAGTGATTCGCTGACATTCTGCATCAATTGATACGTCTGGGAGCCGGAGAGGAGGAACAGGCATTTTTCTTGTTCAGTGCCTTGCAGCGCGGCAAAACGCATTTCATCGATCTTTATTTTTAAATACGGGAAGAGATCCGGGACGTATTGAATTTCATCCAGAATCAGGATATCGGAGTGATTGAGAAAGAATAGTTCCGGATCATTTTTGGCTTGATCCAATACAATCGGATTATCAAAGGATATGTACTCAAAATCACCGTTGAGTGTCTGCAAAAGCGACGATTTTCCGACTTGTCGCGGGCCGGTGATCAGTACCGCGGGAAAGTTTTGCATTGTCTTTTTGAGGTGATCCGTAATTGCCCGGTTGATCCACTCCATCTTTTTACCTCCAGTCTCTTTGAATGTATTCTAACACAAAAAGCTCGTACAAACCAATGCGGCATGTTGGATTGTACGAGCATTTCAATATATATCCAAATGAATAAAGAGCGATATGGTCGTCTATTGCTTGTCAGACTGGTATGGTTATTTGTCTGGCCTGGAACAGAGTGCGTTATTAAAGTGTTTAGTGATTACTATATCGACCCGGTGGCCGGGTCGGAGATTCCGGGCCGATTCATCAACTATACGGCTATACGGCAATCTCTCGAGCGAGGTCGCTGTGGGTAGCTTTTCAGGAGAGATGAAAGCCGTGCGCGGATTCTTCTCGCGTCGTGTCGATAACGTTGTTTTCAGCTATCATTTGTGACGTGCATACTGATGCATTCAAAAGGCTGAAAGAAGTCCAGAAAACTATCCAGCCCCGCTAACGCACATCATAGCCGCAAAACATGCCAAATACTAGGAAAAAATTGACATTTATTTTGACCATACCTATAATGTAGTGAACTATAAAAAATCGCCATACCGGAGGTAAAAATCATGAAAAACACTCGATCCATTTGAATTCTATCTGTATTATTCAGTTTTTTGATGGTAATCGGAATGATCAGTATCAGCCAGGGGCAGGTTTTTGCCGCAACTGACACTGCGACAGGGCTTGAGTACACGATCTCCGGCGAAGAGGCGACGATCACCGGATTTACGGCGCCGACAGGATTCAGCGGAGCACTGACGATTCCTGCGACCTTGGGCGGATCTCCGGTAACGAGTATCGGAGAATCGGCTTTTTCTAATTGTACGCTACTGACGAGTGTCACCATCCCGAGCAGTGTTACGACGATTGGTAATACAGTATTTACGGGTTGCTCTGCTCTGACTGACATTATTATCCCTAACGGTGTGACTACTATCGGATCAGAAGTTTTTGTTGGGTGCGAGGAGCTGACTTCCATTTCGGTTCCAAGTAGCGTTACGAGCATTGGATTAATGGCGTTTTCCGGATGCTGGCAAATGACATCAATAACTGTAGATCCGGCAAATATGACATATAAAAGTATTGACGGAATGCTCTACTCGAAAGACGAAACTGTTTTCATTTCCTGTCCGGGAGGGAAAACCGGTAGCGTTACGATTCCAAGCAGTGTGTCGGAAATCAAGGAGCTTGCTTTTGTTTATTGTGACCAACTGAGCAGCATTACGATACCGAGCAGTGTGGAGGTTATCGGGAATTATGCTTTTGAGTATACAGCTTTCACATCGGTCATCGTCGAAGAGGCCAATACGGTATATAAAACAATTAATGACATTCTATACACGAAAGACGGAACAGAATTGATCTATTGTGCCGGGGGAAAGACAGGAGAAGTTACGATTCCGGACGGAGTTGAGTATATCTATCCGAACGCTTTTGAGTTCTGTAGGCAATTGACGGGAGTGACACTCCCAAGCAGTGTCGTGATCATCGGGCAAGGTGCATTTTATAATTGCGAAAGCTTGGTTAGCGTCAATATTCCGAGCGGAGTGACGAGCTTGGATAGGTCTGTATTTATGTGGTGCTCCAGTCTGACTGATATTACCATTCCGAGCAACGTAACGAGCATCGAAGATTCTGCGTTTTGGGGTTGTTCCAGCTTGACGAGGGTCAATATTCCGAGCTCTGTGACGAGCATCGGGCAAGGAGCGTTCTGGGGTTGCAATAATCTGAGCAAAGCCTATTTTTACGGGAATGCCCCTGTACTGGATATGGAGGACCACGGTGTTTTCTCCGAGTGCGCCATAGACTTCACCATCCATTACCTGAGAGGTAAAACCGGATACACTAATCCATGGAACGGTTATCCGACGGCACCCTTTGGAGTCTCCTATCAGACCCATATCCAGGATTTCGGCTGGCAGGAGTATAAGAGTAACGGAGCGGCATCCGGTACCAGCGGTCAGTCCAAGCGACTGGAAGCGATTCGCATCAAGCTTGAAGGTGTCTCCGGCGGTATCGAATACCGGACCCACGTCCAGGATATCGGCTGGCAGGGATGGGTCGCAAACGATGCCTTAAGCGGCACCAGCGCCCAGTCGAAAAGACTCGAAGCGATCCAGATCCGCCTGACGGGCGAAGCCGCAGACTTATACGACGTCTATTACCGTGTACATGCCCAGGATACGGGTTGGATGGACTGGGCCAAGAACGGCGCATCCGCCGGAACCGCTGCATATTCAAGACGCCTCGAAGCCATTGAGATTAAAATCGTCGCCAAAGGCAGCGCGGCACCGGGGGCTACAGCTCGTCCATTCATTCAGAACACAGAACCAATCCCCCCAACTAACGGAACGGTCAGCTATAAGACGCACGTCCAGGATGTCGGCTGGCAGGATTATGTCAGTGACGGCGCTGTTTCCGGTACGAGCGCAAGATCGCTGCGACTCGAAGGCATTCAGATTAAGCTTGGAAATGTCACAGGTGGTGTAGAGTACAGCACCCACATTCAGGATATCGGCTGGCAAGGCTTTGTCGCGAACGACGCGATGAGCGGCACGAGCGGCCAGTCCAAGCGACTCGAAGCGATCAAGATTCGTCTCACAGGCGCAGCGGCCGAAGCCTATGACATTTACTACTGCGTCCATGCACAGAACACCGGCTGGCTGGACTGGGCGAAGAATGGAGAAGCAGCAGGTACTGCCGGTTTCAGCTATCGCTTAGAGGCGATCAAGATTGTGTTGGTCCCCAAGAGTGGAGCGGCACCGGGCGCGACGGCAAGGCCGTTTGTACAAGGGTAATCGATCCACACGACTTAAGGATTCAAGAACAAGTGATTAATATAAACTAAATACTACAGTAAAAAATCATCTCGAAGTCCGAGACAGAGCAGCACCGATGTCAAGTCGGTGCTGTTTGGTTTTGCCGGTTATCCCGCGTACCGTCGCCGTCCGCCCGGTGTCGAAACTACCGGCAAAACCACTCCCGTAAGGCACTTTTGCCGGTATCCCGTGCGCCGTCGCTGTCCATCCGGTGTCGAAACTACCGGCAAAACCTTTCCCGAACGCCACTATTGCCGGTAAATGTCACCCCGGCGCTCTCCACGCCTCGCCAAATCCTGCCCACGTCGCTCGGCATCACATAGTGGCCGGAACTCAAACGTTCAATGCACTGATCCATAAGAGGATGAAACAATCGCGGTAACGGAGTCGCCGCAGTAAGAGGATTACAAAGCGAATCAATCGCAGTAGCGGAGTCGCAGCAGGTCGATGTAAAATACTAATGAAGGCGACAATCGAATGCATGACATATACGAAGAACAAGCGGAGAGGAGAAAGCCATGTCCTTATCTCGAATCGATGAATCGGTCATTTCCGCTTTTACCGGAGAACTTCAGGCTATTCTCGAGAAGGAAATCCATGCAGGAAACGAAATTATCGAAACGTATGCCGGCGATTGGCCGCGTCCAAACAGCAAGATGATTTTTCTGGAAATGCCCTTCCGCACGCCAATTCGAAAAGACCTGCCGGGCATTGAGTTCGTCAATGTCAACGATCCGCACTATGGGAAGGCAGAATATCGCGATTTGGGAAACGACCTTTATTTATGTTGTGGATTCGGAGGCGTGCCGGACTTCAGCGAGTTGTAGGGAGGTACCTTGATGCGGTTATCGACATGACCCTCGCAAACGAACTCAAGACGGCTGCATAAAGTAAACCGCGTCACATAGCGCTAAAACGAAACAGATAAAAATAAGAATTTGCAAGGTGAATGATATGTATGTAATCGACCGATTGAGACCCGATGAAATATCGGATGTGGCGAAAATCTACGAGGACAGTTGGAAGGCCGCGTATCGCGGCATCGTCCCGGACGGGTTTTTGGATGAGATCGTTTCGGATCAATGGCTACCGTATCTTACGGAGCATCCCGAAGCAAGTCGTGTCCTTCGAGTCGATGAGCGGCCTGTCGCGACCGTCTCGTTTGGGCCGGCTAGAGATACGAGTCGGGCGGGATCGTGTCGATTTATGTGCGTCCCGAATGCTTGGGAAAAGGATACGGAACGGCGCTTCTCCGACAAGCGGTCAGTGAACTTCGCAGCCGTGGCTATGAGCGAATATATGTTTGGACGCTCGAAAAAAATCATATTGCACGCGCGTTTTACGAGAGGGAAGGCTTTGCGCATAAAGGGAACACGGTCGAGATTGAGATCGGGGGCGAGAAGTTTGTCGAGCTCCGGTATGAGATAGATTTTCGGGCAGAAGATGCGGAAGATGATGAGTATGATGTGCCCGGTCTGGCTCAGTTGTGAGGTGCGATTTTCGGGTGGAAGGTGATATGCCCGGACAGGTTGCCGGGGTTCGATGCCTGAGGAGAAAAAACATGGATGAAATGGATGAGATGCGATATATAATCGCAATGATCTTCGTCTCGTTTGGGTTATGGATTTTTATAGTGAACTGGCGGATATTTTGGATTCAGCACATCAAGAAAAAGGAGACTTCGTCGTGGACTCCTTTTTTGGCGGGAGTACTTCTTTGCCTTGCCTTCAAATCCGTATCGTGGGTGGTGCTGGGTAGCATTCCTGTCGGATTGGGTGTCGGAGCCGGGCGTGACGTCTTCAATTCTGCATTATTGGCATAGAAAAAAGGGTCAAACTCGAAAATGCCGTTTGTGGATTCTTTTAGATGAATATACCGCTATTTGCTTTTTACGAATTCGCGAAAAGTGAGGATGCTTTTTATAATTTGCTTTTTCAGGGTATGATGAAAACGTATGGAGGACAGGCGCAATGAGTTTTACTGTATTTTGGTATTTCATCGTTTTCTGTATCATCGCGGGACTAATCTTGGCGTATGTCGGAGCTGTCAAATTCAAAGATCCATTCAAATCAAAGAATTGGTTTTTTCTTAGTTCAGTATCGTTTTTGCTGCCTGTGGTCTGGGCGTTGATATTTGTTACGATTGACCAGTTTTCTCTATCAGATGATACACCCTCAAAGGTTCCGGTCGGCTTCATTTTTTTCGCCTTGATTGTTATTTCGGCATTGTTTCTCGCGTGTTTTTGGGTTCCGGAATATCGCGTCGCCAGAAATGCAACGATTGGTTGTTCCGCTTTTCTCTTTGTCGTATTAGTTATATTTTTAGTTTTCTTCACCATGATGATGGCGTTGATGGAGCCGCCCATACCGGGGAAGCAATATGGCGATTTCAAATACGTGGAAGAGTCCGGGCAAATCACGATTACACGCTATTGGGCTGAAGACAAGACCGTAGAGATTCCGTCAGCCATCAATGGAATAAATGTTACACGAATTGGCGGCGAAGCGTTCTCATCGAACGACTTCATGACCGCAGTTGTAATTCCTGACAGCATAACAATAATTGACTCACTTGCTTTTTACCGGTGCGAATCCCTTACGGACGTAACCATTCCGAACAGTGTGACAATTATCGGTGGGAGTGCGTTTTCCGGGTGTGCAAAACTAACGAGCATTACGATTCCCGAGAGCGTGACGGAAATCGGAGAAGAAGCGTTTGAGGGCTGTGAGAAGCTGGTCATCCATTGCAGTGAAGATTCTTACGCGCATAATTATGCAGTCGATCAGCAAATCGAATTCGTGCTTGTTGAATAGGGAGCGATGGCCGGAACACGATACTTGAGGAGGCAGGCACTTGGATATCCCGGATATCATTCGGTATATATTTGCGATATTCTTCGGCTTGTTTGGTATGTGGATTCTCATATTGAACTGGCTGGTTTTTTGGAATCGACATATTCGGAAAAAGGAGACCCCTTCCTGGACTCCTATTATGGCAGGGTTCCTTCTTTGTATTGCCTTCGTGATCCTGCCTTCAAATCCGTATCGTGGGTGGTGCTGGCTAGCATTCCTGTTGGATTGGGGGTCGGTGCCGGGAATAACATTATCAATTTTGAATTATTGGCATAGAAAAAAGGGTTAAGCTCGAAGATTTCAGTAATAGTATCGATCAGACCGTACGCGAGCGGCTTTTTTGATCGAGTGAATTGAGATGTTTCGACTTACCGCCCGACACCACTCCCCCAGAGCAGAAATAACCGGCAAAATGAAAGAATCCCGGAGGTTTTGCCGGTAAAGGTTCGTTCCATTGTCCGCAGTCGCTCCGAATAGGTGGGAATACAGCCTAGATTGATAGATTGGCGGTTCCAGGCTGTATTTTACTGCCCGCCGCCGCTCCGAAGTGTTGGGAGTACAGCCTAGATTGATAGATTGGTGGTTTCAGGCTGTATTTTGTGGCTC
>DUPM01000137.1 GCA_012838315.1 Clostridiaceae bacterium | reverse complement strand
TCTTCATGGCACAGAGTTTACCGCACATTGTGCAGGTCTTCTTATCCTTTGGCACAGCACTCTCGTGCATATTTCTGGCCTTGTCCGGATCAATCGCCAACGAGAACATTTTCTCCCAATCAATCTCACGTCGCGCTTGGCTCATCGCGTTATCCCAATCCTGTGCGCCGGGAATGCCCTTGCACAAGTCTGCAGCATGTGCCGCAATGCGAACGGCAATCAGGCCTTCTTTCATGTCTTCAAGATCCGGCAGGCGCAGATGCTCCGCCGGTGTCACGTAACACAGGAAATCCGCTCCGGATGCGGCAGCCAGCGTCCCGCCGATCGCCGAAGTGATGTGGTCATATCCCGGTGCGATATCCGTCACCAAGGGGCCGAGGACGTAGAACGGCGCCCCGTGACAGAGGCGTTTCTGTAGCGCCATGTTCATCGCTATGTCCTTGAGAATCATGTGCCCGGGTCCCTCAATCATGACCTGAACCCCTTGAGCCCAAGCGCGCTTCGTCAGCTCGCCGAGCGTAATCAGTTCTTCAATCTGTGATGCATCCGTGCCATCCGCCACCGCACCCGGCCGACATGCATCACCGAGACTTAATGTCACATCATACTCTTTACATATATCAAGAAGCCGATCAAAGTGCTCATAAAAGGGATTCTCTTTACCGGTCTTTTCCATCCAGACATAAAGCAGCGAGCCGCCACGCGAAACAATGTTACAAAGCCTCGGGTTCCTCTTGAATCGTGCGGCCGTCGCGCGATTGATGCCGGCATGAATGGTCAAAAAATCGACGCCATCTTCGGCATGCGCCCGTACCACATCCAAAAATTCTTCAGCGGTAATCGCCTCAAGCGGCTTGTCCAAATATCCAATGGCATCATACATCGGGACCGTTCCGATCATGGCCGGCGAGTAATCGACAAGCCATCGACGAAACTCCCGGGTTTTGCCTGAAGATGACAAGTCCATAATGGCATCGGCCTTCATATCAATGGCAACACGCGTTTTTTCTTGCTCCATCGCATAAGAGCATATATCTGTAGAAATACCGAGATTGACATTGACCTTGGTCCGTAGCCCTTCACCGACGCCTTCTGCTCGTAAAGACGTGTGATTTTTATTGGCCGGAATGCATATGCGGCCGGCGGCGACGCCCTCTCTAACAAACTCAAGATCGCGTCTCTCTTTTTCTGCGACTTGGCGCATCTGTTCGGTTACAATCCCTTTTCGAGCGGCATCCATCTGTGTCGTCCATTTTTTTCCAGTCATATTCATCTTTCTTCCTCCTATAGATTGATTCTCGTCAATATTTTTTTGTGGATTTCTGCTGCCGCATTTTCGATGTCGTCGGCACTGACCACCGCATCGATAACGGCGAGGCAGCGCGCACCCGCGTCTAAGAGCACGGATACGTTCGTCGGACAAATGCCCCCGATGCAGACCATCGGAATGTCAAATCGCCGCTTTGCCTCGGCAAACAACGCCGTGCCCACAACTGAATCGTTAATATTCGGCTTAGTCCGTGTTTGAAAAATCGGTCCAACACCGATATAATCTGCACCCTCTCGAACCGCCTGCTCGACTTGCTCGATATTGTGCGTCGAGACACCAATGACAAAACGTCTCGATGACGCACCGAGATATCGACTTGCCATATCCCGAACCTCCTTAATCGGAAGGTCCTCCTGCCCAAGATGCACGCCGTCCGCACCGGACAATAATGCAATATCCGGACGATCATTCACGATAAACCATACACCCGCCGCCCGACATTTCTCGGCCAGAATCCGACATGACTCCAGCGCCTGCCTCGCATCAGCATCCTTATCGCGATATTGAAGCACACGAACACCCGCCGAGATCAAGATTTCTCCCATCCGAACATGCGTCAACCCCTTATCGGGGCGTGCTGCCGTCATGCCGTAAAGTCCGACCAGCCGCTCATCGAGATCGAGAGCGCATCGGCTCAGAATCGAAACGACTTCTTTTTCGAGATGGTATGACTCATACCGGGACCGCTCGAAAAAGCGACTCCATTCCACCATTCCCTCACACCGCGTCGCCTCTTCCAGCGACCGAAGGCCCTCTTGAACCCGTTTGAAATTCGCCGACAACATCTCCCGGTCCGTCGCATAAGCAGGCGCATAGCTCCCCTCGCTTATCAACGCGTCACTCATTTGCGGTCCGAAATCGCCCGCAGCATCTCGAAAAGCCAATATGTCCTCCGCAAAAGCCTCGAAGCGGGTCGATCGACGAAGCGCATCGCCCGCAGAACGCCGAACACCCTGCCGAAGCGCCTTTAGCCTTTTCGCAACCTCCTCATGGGGACACACAAAGCGAAAATAGTCCTCAACCGCGCGCAGCCCCTCAGAGATCCGGTTCAAATTGGCATCCGCCAAACGCAAAAAAACCGCCGTTTCCAATCACTCTACCTCCTATATTCAGGTATCGCTTTGGTACCGGCAGTCGAAAAAATCCGACCGCGAATACGGCCGGATCTCAAAACATCTCACTGAGACGAAAAGTATCCAGGACTTCCTCCGCTGGCATCATCCAGATCAGGTTCGCGGGTCGAAGCATTCTTTGCTTCCTCTCAGCCCAAAGGCTCCCCGGTCCAATAGCGTTTGTCGAGCCGACAATCCCAAAGGATTATCAACTCGGGTCTATTATTTCGCTTTTATGCGAAATTGTCAAATGGTGTGGGTATCGTCTCCTCAGTAGAGCCAAATGTCTTCTTATGACTTTTCTCCAACCAGAACCTGGACTCGACTCTCTATATTCGCCATGACTTGATCAATGGTTTTATCTCCCGAAAAATATGAGCGTGCCTCTTCCATAATAATGCGCTCAACATCGTCATTCGGATTGTTGAAACATACCGCAGAAGTCACGAGCGCC
>DUPM01000136.1 GCA_012838315.1 Clostridiaceae bacterium | reverse complement strand
TCGATGATTACAAAATCAGTTGACAAAAAGAGTCGAGAGGGAGAGATGTGATGCGCTTTTTAGATAAATACCGAGATGAGTTTGCCAAGTTGGATGCCTTGGATAAAGACTTTATTGATGAGGAATTGATAAAAACGCTTTTGGAGAAGCACAAAAATCCGGGTCAAAAAGAGGTGCGTCGTGTTCTTCAAAAGGCAAGAACTTGCACGCGTTTGGATTTAGAAGAAATGGCCGTACTCATTGGCAACATAGATTCCGAGACGACTCAGGAGATGTTTGATTTGGCCTATGAACTCAAGAAAGAGGTCTATGGTGACCGAATCGTGTTTTTTGCTCCGCTGTATATTAGTGATGAGTGTGCGAACAATTGTAAGTATTGTGGCTTTCGGAGCAGTAACCACTCTATGCATCGAAAAACTTTGAGCATGCCTGAGATTGAAGAGGAAATTCAAATAATGATCGATGAGGGACAGAAGCGCACGGTGCTCGTCTATGGGGAGTCTCCGAAGACTGATGTTGATTTTATGTGTGAGACGGTCCGAAAAGTATACAGTGTCAAGACCGAAAACGGCGAGATTCGAAGAGCAAACATCAACTGTGCACCATTAAAGGTGGATGAACTTCGCAAACTCAAAGAGGTAGGTATCGGAACTTTCCAGGTTTTTCAAGAGACATATCATCGAGAGACTTATGAAAACGTCCATCCCCAGGGGACAATCAAAGGCCATTATCGTTGGCGTTTATATGCCATGGACCGCGCACTAGAAGCCGGCGTTGATGATTGCGGGTTGGGTGTGCTTTTTGGGCTCTATGACTGGCGTTTTGAGTTAATGGCTCTTTTAATGCACACGATGCATCTTGAAAAAAACTATGGGGGTGTCGGTCCACACACTATCTCGTTTCCGCGAATAACACCGGCGACAGATACACCATTCTCCCTGAATCCTGATTATGCAGTTGATGATGATGATTTTAAGCGTATTATCGCGATCCTCCGATTGTCGGTACCCTATACGGGTCTAATTTGTACAGCTAGAGAGTCTCCGGAGGTCAGGGCGGATGTCATTCCGCTAGGGGTGTCGCAGATTGATGCAGGCACGAGAATCGGTGTAGGTGCTTACTCTGAAGCGAAGCATGCTAATACGCTACCGGACAAAGAGCAATTCACCATCGGTGATTCACGTTCGCTTGATGATGTCGTGGCACAGATTTGTGAGATGGGTAACATTCCCTCGTTTTGCACGGCCTGTTATCGGGCTGGTCGGACCGGTGAGCACTTTATGAAGGTCGCAAAATCAAAGTTTGTGCATAATTACTGTATCCCCAATGCGATTTTGACATTCAAGGAGTATCTCTTGGATTATGCGTCGGAACAGACGCGGTCTTTGGGTGAAAAAATTATTGAAGGGCACCTCGATCATCTTATTGGTGAGGCCTTCGACAAAACTCAAGCAATGCTTGTTCGTATTGAAAAAGGAGAGCGGGATCTTCGCTTTTGATCTCGGGGTGAATTTCATGCGATTTGAAGAAGTTCCGTGTGAATCGACGATGTTGTGCGCTGATAAAATTGAGATGAAGGCACTAATTAACTTTTACCTAAACGAGGCTTCTAAGGAAGATAAAGATAAACTTTATTCAGCGGCAAGGCACATTCGCGACGTGAATGACGGCCCGAGGGTATTTTTGAGAGGGTTAATCGAGTTCAGTAGTTTTTGTCGAAACGATTGCTTTTATTGTGGATTATGTTCAACCAATCGCAATGCGGTTCGTTATCGGATGTCCGCTCAGGAGATTCTTGAAACGATTGAAGAGGGTTATAAGTTGGGCTTTCGCAGTTTTGTTTTACAAAGTGGTGAAGATCCCTACTATTTTTCGGGGCGACTGACTGAAATTGTTTCTGAATCGAAAAGGCAATTTCCTAACATTGCGGTGACATTAAGTGTTGGCGTGCTGGATCCGGTGTTGTATTTGGAGCTGTTTCGGGCGGGTGCTGACCGATTTTTATTGAGGCATGAGACAGCGGACGAAAATCATTTTGCGAAACTTCATGATGCCAGCCAACACTTTTCTTTGCGTAAAGAGAGTCTTGAGTCGATGAAGCAAATCGGATATCAGATTGGTGCCGGTTTTATGGTCGGGTCTCCGTTTCAAAACGTAGATACGCTGACAGAAGACTTTCTGTTTTTGAGATCGTTGGCCCCACATATGGTTGGTATGGGCCCCTTTCGGCCGCATCAAGATACAATATTTTCTCGGTTTCCTCAGGGTTCTGCCGAAGATACTCTGGTTCTGACAGCGCTGTGTCGGTTGATGCTACCCAAAGTGATGCTCCCGGTGACTACAGCGTTGGCGTCCTGTGATATTAAATATCGCACAGATGCTTTTCGCGCCGGGGCAAATGTCATGATGCCTTGCCTGACGCCGCAAAAATATCGTGATTCATATGCTATCTATGATGGCAAACTATCTTCGCTATCGGAAGCTGCAGAAAATGTAGTGCAGATAAAAGCGCAGATTCTCACAGAGGGTTTGCGGGCGGAGATGTCACGTGGAGATCACTTTGATTTCCGCGACTAGCCTCAAATAATTCAAAATCAAAATAAATGCTAGAGAGGTACCACATGCAAGATTTGAACAATACCCCGATTTCCAAGCGCTTTGTTATCGGCATTTTCGGGCGAAGAAATGTTGGTAAATCTTCGCTTGTCAATGCGTTGACCGGGCAAAGCACGTCCGTGGTTTCAGATGTGCCAGGTACTACAACCGATCCGGTTTCCAAAACGATGGAGCTGTTACCGATTGGACCGGTGGTGTTTGTCGATACGGCCGGCCTGGATGATGATGGTGAATTAGGGACAATGCGGGTTGAAAAATCCAGAGAGGTATTAAGGCGGACCGATTATGTTCTTGTCGTCACAGATGAGCATGGTGTAACGACACTTGAACAGGCACTCATTGACGAAATTAGGGAGCGCAAAGTTCCATTTTCAATTGTCGTCAATAAGTCGGACAAGGGCACCGTTGTCGATGATTCCACACTGCTGTT
The DNA here is from genome assembly GCA_012838315.1 of Clostridiaceae bacterium. Lineage (GTDB taxonomy): Bacteria > Bacillota > Clostridia > Saccharofermentanales > Saccharofermentanaceae > DUPM01. The sequence continues at coordinate 83,947 of DUPM01000136.1, read as the reverse complement.
TTCGCCGGTGATTGTTAGCGCGAAAAACCATGAGGGAATGGCACAGTTGAAGCAGAGAATTATTGATACGTCCGGTCGATTGTCCGATCCGCCGTCACTGGTAAAAGATGTTCTGAGGCCGCTTGAGACAGCTGTTCTAGTGACTCCGATTGATTCTGCCGCGCCTAAAGGGCGGTTGATTCTTCCGCAACAGCAGACGATTCGAGATATTTTGGACATGGGTGCTATTCCCATTGTGACTCGCGAAACAGAGATTGAGCACACACTGTCTATACTTAAAGAGCCGCCGGCGATCGTTATTACGGACTCACAAGCTTTTGAATATGTTGTTAAGCGCATTCCGATGGGCGTACCGTTAACCTCGTTTTCAATCCTTTTCGCGCGACAAAAGTCAGATCTCAAAGAAATGATTGCCGGTGTTCGTCAATTAGAGCGAATATCTCAGGGGAGCCGAGTTTTGATCGTTGAGGCCTGCACTCACCACAAGCAGATGGATGACATCGCAACGGTGAAAATTCCCAAATGGATACGGGAATTCTCTGGTGATGGTGTTTTGCTCGAGTGGGCATCCGGCGCGTCTTTTCCCAAACGCATTGATGTGTATGATTTGATTATTCATTGTGGTGGTTGCATGCTCAATCAAAAAGAAATGCATTTTCGTGCGGATCTTTCAAGGCAAAGGCGCGTCCCGATGACGAATTATGGCGTATTGATTGCATATGTGAATGGTATTTTGGATCGAGCAATTGCTCCATTTCCGGAATTGGAAGATTCGATTTGATGCATGAAATCGGTGTGTTCTTTTCGCATTGTTCATGTCGCGGGTAAATCATGACAAGTCAAGGTGGCAGATTTATTCCGAGGTTTTCCTATTTGTCCGATATTCTGTTAAAATGTGGGGTAGCGTTCTCAATAAAGGAGACTAATTATGAGTGAAGATATGGCGAAGCCAATAAATATAGACAAGGAAGTACCTCGTGAAGCGTCTTCAGTTTGTCCGGCATCGAAGAAGACAACTATTGGAGGGCAAGCGCTGATTGAAGGCTTGATGATGTTTGGTCCGCGAAAAATCGCAATGGCGATACGCAAGCCGGACGGATCGATTTATATCGAAGAGATTAAGCAAGATCGTAAAATTGTTTTTTTTGACAAGGTGCCTTTTATTCGTGGAAGCATCCGATTTTTCAGACAAATTGTTACCGGTACAGGCGCCCTGATGAAGTCGGCCGAAATTTCCGATATCGATGCGGACAAGGAAGAGGCGGAGGTCGAAGCAGCCGAGAATGTCGTTCCGGAGATTTCGGAATTATATGAAGCGCAATCGACAATCGAGGTGTCTGATATTTCTTCGGATCCCGCCGATTCGTCAGAGGGCGCTAATCAGGCTGATGAAGCGCGGATGGCTGCTCAGACCGGTGACGCAACAGCAGATATTAAGCAAGATAAGAAGCCCAAAAGCCGTCTCGATCAGTTTCTTGATCGACATATTAATGTGATGATTGTCATCTCGGCTGTTCTCGGCATTATGTTCAGCGTGATTTTGTTTATCTTGTTGCCTCGTCTGATTGTCGATATCATTGAGGGCTTTGTCAATCCGGATCGAGCGGATGCGATTGGGCTGACCGTCGGGCTGAATGTATTAGAGGGTGTTCTTCGCATTGTCATTTTCTTATCGTATTTGGCGATTACCTCGAGAATCAAGGATATCGCAAGGGTGTGGATGTATCACGGCGCAGAGCACAAGACGATTGCGTGCTATGAAGCCGGTGAACCTTTGACGGTAGAAAATATCAAGAAGCACTCCAAGGCACATCCGCGTTGCGGTACGGCCTTTATGTTTATTGTTGTTGTGATATCAATTCTTGTCTTTAGTGTTGCCAGTGTGTTTCTGATTCAATGGCTGGGTGCAAACATTTGGTGGATTAATCTTATGGTTCGATTGGCTCTTGTACCTCTTGTCGGCGGCATCTCATACGAGATTTTACGACTGGCAGGACGCCATGAGAATTCGTTCGTGGGTCGCTTGATTTCTAAGCCCGGTATGTGGATGCAGCGATTCACGACCCGTGAGCCGGACGATCGTATGATCGAGGTTGCTATCGCCGCGATGCAGGCTGTCTTACCGGAGAATGCTGAGGAAGATCGGTGGTAAAGTGGGTTGAGTGGAAGGCCGAGCAAGTCAGACGGCTCGAGTCTGCGGGCATTGAGTATCCCGAGGATGAGCTCTTATATATCATCTCCATCCTTAACGAAAAAGCACGCTCGACTATTCATTTTGACAAAGAAATTGAATTATCAGAAGCATTGTCAGAAGATGTACTAAGTCGTTTTGAGCGGGTTATCAGCGGACGAATCAGGCGAGAACCTTTAGCGTATTTGTTGGGAGAGGTCTTTTTTTATCGGGATCGTTTTTTTGTCGGTCCGGGCGTGTTGGTTCCTCGACCGGATAGTGAAATTCTTGTTGGTGCATCGCTCTATTCGTTGGGGGTTGACGATAGTTTTTTGGCCGGACGTTATGAAGACATATCTGCACTCAAAGTCGATGCGAATGTCGACCATCTGGTTCTCTTAGATCTTTGCACCGGTAGCGGTTGCATTGGTATTTCTATTGCGAATATTCTCAGTCGATATCTTCTCTCATACCAAATGGTATTGACGGAGATATCTGAAGAGGCAGCACAGTATGCGCGAAGGAATATTGAGGAGGCTTCGGAGCCGGATCGAATCGCATTAGAGATGTGCGATTTGTTTCCGGAACAAGAATACTTCCTTACAACATACGGCAAGGCGGCATTTATTGTCTCCAATCCGCCATATATTACGGATGCTGCGTTTGAAGATACAATGCCGGAAGTTAGAATTCATGAGCCGGCACTTGCGCTTAGAGGGGGGAGCGACGGACTTCAGATTTACAGAAGAATACTGGATATGTCCCCTAAGTATTTATCTCAAAATGGCATATTGGCGTTTGAACATGGATTTGACCAACGAGGGGCGATATCCGAGCTGATGCAGAGTGCTGGGTTTTCGGATGTGGTTTGTCTAAAGGATTTTGGCGGGAATGATCGCGTAACACTCGGTCGTTTTCGAGGAATTCTATCTTAGTGTAATGGTAGCGGGGGACACAGGAAATGAACGCTTCTTTTTTTCTTTATCCTTTTGAAGCCGGGGATATGGTGACACTGCGAAAACAACATCCTTGCGGGGGAACGAAGTGGACACTCATACGCGTCGCCGGAGATGTGACCATGCGATGCCAAACTTGTGGCCGCCGAATGGTCCTTAAACGAAGTGCTCTTGAAAAATCGTGCAAAGCGGTTGATAAAAAAGAAGACACAGAACAAATAAAGGATTGAGCGCGGTTGAAAATATCTTTGATTTACTCGACCGGTAATATGTAGCAATTTGTGAAGTTTATTCGATATAATGAATATAATTTGAAAGTGAGCCGGAGGTCTGTATGCCGAAGAATGATGCACCTGTGATTCAAAATATTCAGTCTCCCAAAAAAAATGTGCCGGTATCGGAAGATCGCGTGAGCGACATCGACAGGTGGCTGCGTGAGCTTGATCATACCGCGTTACCGGATTGGGATAAACTTCCGGACATTGGGCTGTATATGGATCAGGTGTTAACGCTTATGGATCGGCAATTAAGCTTTTACAAAAGATCCGATGATGACAAGATTTTGACTAAGGCAATGATAAATAATTACACAAAGGATGGGGTGCTACCGCGTCCTGTTGATAAAAAATACACACCGGATCACTTGGCTTTGATTTCATTAGTCTGTGCGTTGAAACCGGTGGTCTCCATCTCGGATTTAGGCACGCTGACGGATGCTGCGCTTCAGGGCAGCAGTGAGGAAGAGCTGTACGAGCTTTATCTTCGGATTCAAGATGAGGCATTTATAGATGTTCGACGCCAGGTTCTTGCAGAGCTTGAGCCACTCAAGAACGCATCAGATGCAGGTGGCGTTTTAGCGATGGACCGGCGACGGCTGATGGCAGATATCGCTCTTCGTCTTTCTCTCGAAGCGCGAGTGCGCGTTATGATGGCACAGAAATTAATTGATTCAATAGGCAAATAATTTTTACTCAGGTTGGAACAAAAAAACCGCTGCGAAAAGTGACGCAGCGGTTTTTGTTTATTGGGAAGCAGATGATCAACCGGCTTGTTCGACAGCAACGGCAACTGCGACGGTCGCACCGACCATCGGGTTGTTACCCATGCCTAGGAAGCCCATCATCTCGACGTGTGCCGGGACGGAGGAAGATCCTGCGAACTGTGCATCGGAGTGCATGCGGCCCATGGTATCGGTCATGCCGTAAGAAGCAGGACCAGCAGCCATATTATCCGGGTGTAATGTACGACCGGTACCGCCGCCTGAAGCGACAGAGAAGAACTTCTTGCCGAGCTCGATACATTCCTTCTTGTAGGTACCTGCAACCGGGTGTTGGAAACGGGTGGGGTTTGTCGAGTTTCCGGTGATGGAAACATCAACGCCCTCTAGGTGCATGATGGCGACACCTTCGCGGACATCGTCTGCGCCGTAGCAACGAACTTTTGCACGATCGCCTTCTGAATATGCAGTTTCGCTGACAACAGCAACCTTACCAGTCGCGTAATCAAACTGAGTTTTTACATAGGTAAAGCCGTTAATTCTCGAGATGATGAATGCGGCATCCTTACCCAAACCGTTCAAGATGACACGGAGGGGATCAGTACGAACTTGGTTGGCGGATTGTGCAATCTTGATGGCGCCCTCAGCAGCGGCGAAAGACTCGTGGCCTGCGACAAACGCAAAGCACTTGGTCTCTTCGCGAAGGAGCATGGCGGCGAGATTGCCGTGTCCAATACCGACCTTGCGGTCAGCAGCAACAGAACCCGGGATGCAGAAAGCTTGAAGACCGATGCCGATGGCTTCGGCGGCTTCTGAGGCAACCTTAATCTCTTTCTTGATTGCGATAGCAGCACCAACAACATACGCCCAACACGCATTCTCGAAAGCGATTGGCTGTGTCTCCTTAGTGATGGTATAAGGGTCAATACCCTTAGCGTCACAAATTGCTTTGGCTTCCTCAATGGACGCAATACCGTGAGCGCTTAATGTCGCATTAATCTGTGCGATTCTTCTGTCATAACTTTCAAAAAGTGGCATATTATTCTCCTCCCACACTTATTCGTGTCTCGGATCGATATAGCGGACTGCGTCTGCATAACGACCGTAAGTACCGAGATTCTTCTGATAGGCTTCGTTGGCATCGTTGCCCTTCTTGATTTGCTCAAGCATCGGCCCGAGTTTCAAGAATTGATAGCCGATGATCTGGTTGTCCTTGTCGAGAGCCAAAGAGGTAACATAACCTTCGGTCAACTCGAGATAACGAGGTCCCTTTTCAACGGTTGAGAAGATAGTTGCCGTTGTGGAGCGAAGTCCTTTACCGAGATCCTCAAGAGAAGAACCAATCGGCAGACCGCCCTCGGAAAATGCGGATTGGGAACGACCGTAAACGATCTGGAGGAAGAGCTCGCGCATCGCTGTGTTAATCGCGTCGCAAACGAGGTCGGTGTTTAGCGCTTCGAGTATTGTCTTGCCCGGGAGAATTTCTCCAGCCATCGCGGCGGAGTGCGTCATACCGGTACAACCGAGTGTCTCGATTAAAGCCTCCTGAATAATGCCGTCTTTGATATTCAAAGATAACTTACAGGTTCCCTGCTGAGGCGCACACCAGCCGACGCCGTGTGTAAAACCGGAAATATCCTTGACTTCGCGGGCCTGAACCCACTTGCCTTCTTCCGGAATCGGAGCCGGACCGTGATTCGGTCCTCTTGCGATACAAGTCATTTGTTCTACTTCGTGTGTTTTTTGCATGTATGTATCCCCTTTCAAAAAAGTCGGTGTCTGGCGGCACCGCCTTCAACCTCAAATTCACACCAGCGTTTATTATAGCAAAAGATATCAGATTATCTATAAGCAGACTACAAATTCGTGAAATCGTGTATTATATAAACACGAAATTACCAAAATTTGTGAGGTTACAATGAGTCTCCTTGATAACAAACTGAATGACATCAGACATCGATATGATGAAATCATCTCGACATTGGCCGATCCGGCTGTTTTTTCGGACCCGAGTCGATATCAGAAGCTAAATAAAGAATTGACTGAACTCGAACCGATTGTCGGAGCAATTAACGAGGTCGAGCGCCTAGAGTCGGAGCTAGAGCAAACGCAAGAGATGTTTGATATGGCCGGCGACGAAGAGATGCGCACGATGGCGCGCGAAGAGATAAAATTGCTCGACGCGAGCATCGAATCAGAGCTTGAGAAACTTAGGGAACTGACGTCACCTAAGGATCCGAATGATCAGAAGTCGGTCATCATTGAGATTCGTGCAGGTGCCGGCGGAGACGAGGCCGCTCTTTTCTGCAGTGTGCTTTTTGGCATGTATTCGGCTTACGCTCAAGGTCGCGGATGGACAGTAGAGCAAATTGACAGTAGTCCGACCGGGCTTGGCGGATATAAGGAAATCATTTTTTCGATTGAAGGTGCAGGTGCCTATAGTCGATTCAAGTATGAGAGGGGTGTTCATCGCGTACAGCGTGTCCCGGTCACGGAATCATCCGGAAGAATCCATACCTCTACGGTGACGGTTGCGGTTCTTCCCGAGGCTGAGGCTGTCGAAGTGGACATTCAGCCCGGTGATTTGCGCATAGATACATTTAGAGCATCCGGTGCCGGCGGACAGCACGTCAACACAACCGACTCGGCAATTCGTATCACACATATTCCGACAGGGCTTGTCGTCCAGTGTCAAGATCAGCGCAGCCAGTACAAGAACAAGGATAAGGCAATGGCGCTCTTGATGAGTCGACTTCAAGATTTGAAAAATTCAGAAATTCACGGGCAAGTTGCGATGAATCGAAAAGCCCAGGTCGGAACCGGCGACCGTTCCGAACGTATTCGTACTTACAATTACCATCAAGGTCGCGTATCGGATCATCGAATAAATATGACAATATACAAATTGGATTCTTTTCTGGCGGGTGACATTGACGAAATTATTGATGCTTTAGCTTCAGCAGATAAAGCCGATCAATTGATGGGTGTCGCAGGGGAGGACGATTAGTCAAATGGGAGCAAGAGGCTTTGAGACTGACGGTCTAGTTACCGAAGTTGCAGTTTATCGATCAAAAGACGATCTGGTTCGTCCCGCTGAGCTGATTCGCAGCGGCGAGGTTGTCGCGTTCCCTACAGAGACGGTGTACGGACTCGGTGCGAATGCTTTGGATAAGGACGCGATACACAAAATATTCAAGGCGAAAGGGCGACCGAGCGACAATCCGCTTATCGTCCATGTCGCAGAAAAAGAGCAGATAAGCGCGCTCGTTTCAGAAATAACACCGTTGGCTCGCTGTTTGATAGATGAATTTATGCCCGGTCCGATCACATTGGTCATGCGGAGAAGCCAATCTGTTCCAGATGTCGTGACAGCAGGTCTTGATACGGTCGGCATCCGTATTCCCGCACATCCTGTTGCGCGCGAACTTATCGCAATGGCAGGTGTTCCAATTGCTGCGCCTTCAGCCAATCGATCGGGAAGTCCGTCGCCGACCAAAGCAGAACACGTGTTAAAGGATCTCAAGGGTCGTATCACTTTAATTGTCGACGGCGGCGATTGTGATGTTGGACTCGAGTCAACGGTCGTTGATGTCACGGGTCACAGGCCGGTTGTTTTGCGGCCGGGTGCAATCACCTCAGAGATGATACGGTCGGCTTGTGACAAAATCGGGCTATCGTATGCGCAAGTTTCTGTTGATACGGTTTCTAAGATGGGGCAGACTCCTCGCTCACCGGGTCAAAAGTACCGTCACTATGCGCCGAAGTCCCCTGTTACGGTCATTCACGCGGGAAAAGAAATGATGTCTCAGGCTTATGAGCAGACGATGATTTCTTTTCGACAGGAAAAGCCGGAGGGCGTGATGGGGGTTTTTGCATCTCACGAGGTTTGTGAAGCTCTTCGAAAACGCTTTGCTGAAGAGGCTCAAGGGCAGGTCGTCTACTATGAGTTTGGATCCGAGGATGATGTTTTCTCAGCCGGACAGAAGCTTTATGACGCGCTTCGTTCTCTTGACGACTCAGGATCGGACCGGATTTTTGCTCCCGGATTCGGCAGTGAAGGATACGGTGTAGCTTACATGAATCGCCTCGAAAAGGCCGCAGGCGATGACTCGGATCTTGATCCGAGCGCAGAATCAATCAAGCTAGACGGAGCAGATGAGGATTGCCGGCAGGTTCTATTTGTTTGCACCGGTAATACGTGCCGGAGCCCCATGGCTGAGGGTATTTTCAATTCGTTGGCGAAGGAAGCAGGACCCTTTGTCTTTCATGATTGTCCTACGCGTGATGCGAAGGTTTTCGCCACTTCGGCAGGAATTTTTGCATCTTTCGGAAGTCCGGCGGCACAAAATGCGGTTGAGGCACTTCGCCAACTCTATGGGATTGACATAAGCGGCCACCGCTCAAGGAGGGTAGATGAGACGCTCCTTTCCTCTACTCATTTAATATTGACGATGACACAGGAACACGCTATGTTTTTGAAGGCGGCATTTCCTCCGGCTTCAGGGCGAGTGTATGATATTTTTTCGTATTTTGAAAATACGAATATCCCGGGAGAAATGGTTCGCGAACTATTGAAATCTCCTGCCGGTATTCCGGATCCTTTCGGGGCCTCGCTGGATGAATACATTAAAACGGCTCAAACACTTGAACACGTGCTGAGTGCGCTGATGCCATATATTTTGGAAAATCTGGGTGTGATGCCCATTTCGCTGATCTAGTCGATGTTTGTTTGTCTGTTCGTCGAAAGCGTGGTCTGTTTTCACAGGTATTGTCGATTTTTTGAAGCGTGTTTTGCTTATATAATATAGATATTACAGTTGAGACGGCATATTATAGTCACAGTAGAAGAATCTGCGAGAGCTTGTCGGAGTGCACCCGGACCATTCGTGGATTCATCGTGAGACTTGACAACACACTAACGGTATTTATGTGAGTGCTTAAGATTTTTTCGGAAGGGATTCTTTATGAGTCGTGAAGAGTCTGTTTGTGGTTCGAGGTGACTGACTTGACGTGCTTGTGGCGGTGTGATATTCTTTTTCGTGCCGCAAAGGATGCGGTTTTGTAATTAATCCTCGCCCTTGACCGTTCAAGGGCCGTTTAGTCCAGGAGGAGGTGAATTTTCCATGGCAAACAAGTATGAGATGATCGTTGTTCTGAGTCCTGTTCTCGGTGAAGAAGGCATTGCCGCTACCACTGAGACGGTGAAAGCAAAGGTCGAGGCCGGTGCAACCCTTGAATCGATGGAGACGATGGGTATGAAGCGAATGGCTTATGAGATCGATGATCAGAAAGACGGCTTTTATCTATTGTTCAACTTTACTTCAGAAGCAGACTACCCGAAAGAAATTGAGCGTGTACTGAAGATTACCGAAGGCGTGTTGCGTTTTCTCGTTATCCGTAAAGATGCGTAATCAAAAAGGAGTAATTGTATGAACAAAGTCATTCTGGTCGGAAGACTAACCCGCGATCCCGAAGTGAAGACAACCCAAAACCAAGTCGAAGTTTGCAGCTTTACCGTAGCTGTAGATCGTCGTTTCAAGACCGCATCCGGTGAGCGTCAGTCCGACTTCATCAACTGCGTCGCTTGGAGACAACAAGCAAAGTTGTTGGGACAGTACTTTCAAAAGGGCCATCGCATTGGAATTATCGGCAACCTTCAGTCTCGTTCTTACGATGACAAGGATGGTAAAAAGGTATATGTGACTGAGGTATCTGTTGACGAAATCGAGTTTCTCGAGACTCGCAAAGATGGTGCTTCATCGGTTTCTGAAGACCGCTCATATAATTCGCCGGCTCCGATGTCTCCGAACTCCGGTTCGGACAGTGTTTTTATGCCGACGATGGATGATGATACCGCGTTACCGTTTGATTTGTAATTTTCGCCGATACGGCGTATCTGCACTTTCAGAGTGTGGGTTAATTGAGTTGAAAGGAGAATAACTATGGCCGAGAATAGAGGACCGCGTTTTTCTGATCGCGGCGGCATGAGAGGTCGTCGTACACGCCGCAAAGTCTGTGCTTTTTGTGCAGATAAGGTTGAGTCGATTGACTACAAGGATATTGGTCGCATTCGTAAGTTTACATCAGATCGCGGCAAGATTTTGCCCAAGCGTATGACAGGTAACTGTGCCAAGCACCAAAGAGAGCTTACAATAGCAATTAAGCGTGCGCGTCATGTTGCTTTGCTTCCGTATGTTGTTGACTAATTTAAACGTTAAACGATGTCCGGTTCATTTGCGATAAGTTCAGTAAACGTATATAATTATTAGGCATCGCTCCGAGTTTCGGAAGGTGCCTGATTTATTTTTCGGAAGGAGGCGCTCGTACGACTATTCGTGCGGCATGAACATATGAAAGTAATACTACTTGAGGATGTAAAGGGGCTGGGAAAGGCCGATGATATTGTCGAGGTCAATGACGGATATGCCAGGAATTTCCTTTTCAAGAAAAATATGGCACTGGAGTCAACGCCTTCAAACCTTAATTCAATTAAGATTAAGAAGGCCGCTCAGGCGGAGCGTGCAAGAAGACATTTCGAGGAATGTAAAGAGACCGGAAGTAAGCTCGCCGGACAGACCTTTAAGCTTGAGATGAAGGCTGGAGAAGGTGGCAGATTATATGGAGCAGTCACGGCGTTGGATATTGCTGCAGCGGTATCAAAGGCGGGTTTTGTCATTGACAAGAAGAACCTTACAATAAAGAACCCGATTAAGGCTATCGGCTCTTATGATGTCGCGGTCAAGCTTCATACAGAGGTTTCTGTCAATATAAAGGTTCAGGTTGTCGCAGTCGAGTAATTCATTTATTTAGGAGATTGTTATGTCGAGTGCTTCGCCGATGCAGAGAGAGGGAAGAGTTCCGCCACATTATTTGCCCGCCGAAAAGGCGGTTCTTTGTTGCTGTTTAGACAGCCGAGAAGCTTTAACGAATGTGGCGTCTGAGTTGGTCCCGGATCACTTTTATCATCCCGGTCATCGTCTGATATATATGGCGATGCTTGAGTTGTTTGCTGCCCGTAAACCGGTTGATATTATCACCGTATCGGAGAGTCTTAACCAAAGCGGAGAAATTGAAGCGGTCGGAGGGCTCACCTATATCAGCGAACTTTCCAATATGCTTATCGTAAGATCCAGCGTTAGAGAATATGTTTCGATTATCAAGCAAAAATACACGCTTCGGAAGCTCATTGCTACCATGGATGAGATTGTTAAATTCTCATACGATGGGGAGCAGGAGGCGAACGGTATTTTGGATGTTGCGATCAAGCGTCTCTCTGATATGCGAGAATCGCCGCTCGGCGGTGGTTTCGAGCGCTTGCACGAGATTCTCAAACGCTCCTTCCAGGAGATCAAAGAGATTGCGGAGGGCAAGAAAGAGAGACACGCTGTTCGCACAGGATTTGCTAAACTAGACCAAGTGACCGGTGGTTTTCGACCTGGGACACTATTGATTGTCGCCGCTCGACCGGCGATGGGTAAGTCGGCCTTGGTCATCAACATGGCTGTGAATGCATCTGTTCTATACGGCGCAAATGTTGCGTTTTTTAGTTTGGAAATGTCAAAGGAAGAGATTTGCAACCGTATTTTGTCTTCCAAATCTTCGATAAGTGCTTTTAAACTTCAAAATGCTGTTATTCACAAGGACGAATTTATTCAAATTGAAGATGCTTTGAATATTTTGAAACCGGCACCACTCTTTATCGATGATCGTTCCGGCGTCTCCACCGTTGAGATGATGGCGAAATGTCGCCAACTTAAGAATGAACATGGATTAGATCTTGTGGTTATTGACTATTTGCAGTTGATGAGCGCTACTTCATCTCGAAATCAAGGTAATCGTCAGCAGGAAATTTCAGAGATTTCCAGATCGTTGAAAATTATGGCCAAGGAATTAAATGTGCCCATCATCGCCTTGTCGCAACTTTCGCGTGGCGCTGAGCAAAGAGATGAGCACCGTCCGGTATTGTCTGATTTGCGTGATTCGGGAGCCATTGAGCAGGATGCTGACATGGTTATGTTTATTTACAGAAAATTATACTACAACAATGATCCGGTTAAGCCTGAAATTGAAGATGCCGAGATCATTTTGGCGAAAAACAGACAGGGCCCCACAAAGACTGTTCATCTGAAGTGGTGGGCCAAACGCACCCTGTTTTTTGAGGATTCGGATCCCGGTGAGCCGGTTGCTCCGGATATGGGTCCGCAACTATCGAAGATTATGCCTGAGGCTTTTTCTCAGAACATGCCGGGTGAAATTTACGTGCCGGATTCTTTGACGGATAATCAAGATGCAATGGATGACCTCTATAACCCCGGAGAAGAGATTCCTTTTGATTTCGATCCTGCTTCTGTGCCGCCGACTCCGGATTTTTGATGGATCCGGCCGTTTTGTCGGAAGAGGTTGATAATGGAACTTTATGATGCTTTTACTCAAGTCGTGAAAGAGCATGATCTATTGTCGTGTCATGTTCTCCTTGCGGCAGTATCCGGGGGCCCGGACTCAATGTGTCTTCTAGATCTTCTTTTTCGCTTCTCGCAGGAGGATTTTGCATCGAATCGTCCCTTCGATACTTTGGCAGTCGCACATTTTGATCATCAGATTCGAAAAGATTCATCGGCATTAGAATCTCGTCTGGTGCGTCAATATTGCGAGTCACGAGGTATTCTTTTTTTCACTGATAGCCAGGATGTTCCGGCGATTGCTGCGCAGTCCGGGATGGGCATTGAGCACGCGGCTCGAGATGCCAGACACCGGTTTTTTGAGCGCTTGGCTATGGATTTCGAAGCTTCGGGAAAATCGGTTCGAATTGCGCTGGCACATCATCGGCAGGACCGTGCTGAGACAATGATGATGAATATCTTTCGAGGTTCCGGCTTAGATGGCCTTTGTGCTATGAGCATTCGGAGAGGAAGGCTTGTTCGACCTTTGATCTTCACCGGAAAAGAAGAGATCATGCGTTATCTTTCAGATCATTGCATTACCTTTTCGGTTGATGAGACAAATATGGATTTGAAGTTTACTCGGAACCGATGGCGTAATGTTGTATTTCCTGCCATCGAAGAAATTTCAAATAAGCCTCCTGATTTGGCGTTAGCTCAGCTGGCCGAACACTTGGAGGTGGATCAGAATTATCTAGATGGCGCGGCGGAATCCATTTTTCGAGAAATATCCAAGACCGCTATCGATCATATTCTAGGCGTTTCTTGCTCGAAGTGGATTGGATTGCACCCTGCCATGGTGTCGCGAGTATTGCGTATTCTGTATGAAAAAACATTCGGGGACCTTGTGGATTTTGGTTCTAATCGAGTCAGTGAGATTGTTAATATGGCTCGCTCGGGTCAATCCAATTTGCGACTTTCTGTTTCGGGGCAGCGAGAAGCACACATTGATGATGATACGTTATATTTTCTTAATCATGATGAGCGAACGACAGTTGCACCTCGGACGATGAACGTGAATGGCAAAAATCTGTTGGTTGCGAATCAAGCGGAGTCCCTTGTGCTGGTTTTGGATTGTCTTGATGATTTGAACGCTTCGTTATCAAAATATGGGCGATGTGTTATTCGTAACCCTCAAATGTTGATTTCTGTTCACATTCGACGCGTTGAGAATATGGATTGTGTAGTTTATAATAGTCTGACATGGTTTGGTACTTTAGAATCATTAAGCGGTTTAGCTCTTCGCCATCCTCGTTCAGGAGATCGTTTTTCGAGGGCCGGAGGTGCAGGAAGCAAGTTGCTGAGACGCTTTTTAACAGACATGAAAGTGCCCTCTCATATTAGGGATTCACTGCTGATTCTTTGTAGCGATTCTGAGGTCATATGGATTCCGGGATTAGCACATGCAAGAGGTTTTGTTGATGCAGTTTCTTGCGAGAGATTCATGACACAGTTTCGGGATAGGGAAGACAAGTCCCTCCTCAAGCTAGAGATATACGAGTTGAGAATTATACCTGATGAGGTATGAAGGAGAAAAATATGACGCATATGGTTAAGCGTGTCATGATTGACAGAGCGAAGATTCAAGAAATGGTCGATCGATTAGCCGGCGAGATCAATCGAGATTACGAGGGACAGGAGATCATTGTGGTCGGCATACTCAAGGGATCGTTTATTTTTATGGCGGATTTGGTACGTAAGATCACGGTGCCGACGTTGATTGATTTCATGTCGGTCTCAAGTTATTACGGAGGAACTAAAACGTCCGGGATTGTTAAGATCGTTAAGGATATGGATGTTAATATAAACGGCAAGAATGTTTTGATCGTTGAAGATATCGTCGATTCAGGATTGACACTTTCAAACCTTAAGGATTTGCTTTATACAAAGGATCCCGCAAGCCTTAAGGTCTGCGTGGCATTTGATAAACCGGATCGTAGGAAGACAGAAATACGTGCCGATTATGTCGGCATGTCAATACCAGATGAATTTATAGTCGGTTATGGTCTGGATTATGCCGGAAGATATAGAAATTTGCCGGATGTATGTATACTCGAACCGGACGGAGGTAAGAAATGAGTTCTACAAACCCAGTAAAAAAGTTAGGCGGTGCGCCTTTCTATATTGTCTTAATTCTCCTGGTGTTTTTCTTTGCGTATTTTTTCTATAATGATTCAAATACGAAGCAGCAGTCGCTTTCTGAGGCGTTGGAACTTATTCGATCTGAGCAGTATCAACTGGAAGAGGTAACTCTTTACGGTACGTCTCTGGAGTTTAAGTACGAGGACGAAGCGGGCAATGCCAATAAAGTGAAAAAGGTTATTCCTTATGCTTCTGTCGATCGCGTTTTGTCTATATTAATTGATGCTCAAAAGAGAGGCCAAATCGAGGATTTTGATTATAAAGAACCGATGGATTTCGGCGGTATCATGAGCGTAGTCAGCATCGTCTTGTTGGTGGTTTTGATTGGCATTGTGTTTTGGGTTTCTATCGGGCGAGGTCAAAGCGACGGCAAGAGTGCGATGAGTTTTGGGCGAAGTAAGGCCAGGTTACATGATCCAAGCAAGAACAAAGTCACGTTCGCCGATGTCGCCGGAGCGGATGAGGAGAAGGAAGAATTGACGGAAGTGGTGGATTTCCTAAAAAATCCGCAGAAGTATTCTGAGCTTGGCGCAAAGATTCCTAGAGGCATTATGCTTTTTGGTGCACCGGGTACCGGTAAGACGCTTCTCGCAAAGGCCGTAGCCGGAGAAGCAGGGGTTCCGTTTTTCTCAATCTCAGGATCGGATTTTGTTGAGATGTTCGTCGGTGTTGGTGCCAGCCGTGTCAGAGATCTTTTTGAAACTGCAAAAAAGAATTCCCCATGCATTATTTTCATCGATGAAATTGACGCTGTTGGGCGCCATCGCGGTGCCGGTATGGGCGGCGGACATGATGAGAGAGAACAAACGTTGAATCAACTTCTCGTAGAGATGGATGGATTCGGCCCCAATGAAGGTGTCATTGTGATTGCGGCAACGAACCGGATGGACATTCTCGACCCTGCCTTGTTGAGACCGGGGCGTTTTGATCGACGGGTTGTCGTAATGCGACCGGATATCAAGGGAAGAGAAGCTATTTTGCAAGTGCATGCGAAAGGTAAGCCACTTGCCAGTGATGTAGATCTCAATGAAATTGCCAAGATGACCCCCGGATTTACCGGAGCGGATTTGGCTAATCTTTTGAATGAGGCCGCGTTGTTGGCTGCACGTCGAGGCGCGAAGGAAATTATATACACAGATATCTCCGAGGCTGTGTTCAAAGTGGTCATCGGAACGGAGAAGAAAAGCCGCATCATCAACGATAAGGAGAAGCGCCTGACCGCTTATCACGAAGCGGGTCATGCCATTGTCCTCAGATCGGTCTCAGAGACGGATCGAGTGGAGCGTGTTTCGATCATTCCTGCCGGTGGTGCCGGCGGATATACGGCACACAAGCCGGATGAAGATGTATATTACACGACAAGGAAACAGCTTATCGACAGTATTAAGGTCTCGCTCGGTGGTCGCGCCGCTGAGGAGATTATTCTCGGGGAAATCAGTACCGGCGCATCTTCTGATTTGCAGAGTTCTAATGGTATTGCCAGAGACATGATTACGCAATATGGCATGAGCGATAAGTTAAAGAATATGGTTTTCGGTGGCGGAAACGAAGTATTTCTTGGTCGCGATTATGGTCATGTTCAGAATTATAGCGACAAGGTTGCCGCTTTGATTGATGAAGAAGTTCAGCACATCATTGATGATGCATACATAGCTGTCATAGCTCTTCTTAAGGACAAAATGTCCATTTTGAATGCTGTTGCGAATCGATTGCTCGAGAAAGAGAAAATTGAAGGCGATGAATTTGAGAGAATTTTTGTCGGCGAAAGTCTTCCTGAGAGTGGCGCTTCGGATCCCATCGTAACTGAATCTCCAGCACCTGATGATGGTTTATAATCCTTTCGAGGCTCGAATTGATGGCATCTTGGTTTTGTGAATTAATAAGTATCAAAAGGCTCGCCATTCGGCGAGCCTTTTTGCCTCTTATAGCAGCAGATAGTAGTGTATTATGGCATTTTGATGAGATCATCAGCTAACTCTCGAATATCTTCAGGACCAAGAATTAAGACCAAATCATTAGCTTTTGCGAGTTCGTTGAGCCGGTCGATGATGTCAAATTTGTTGGGGTAAAACTCGGCATTTCCGCCCAGCTCATTAATGCGATCCGCAATCATTGATGATGAGATATCGCCGGGATTAACCTCTCTGTCTGAGAATATTTCCGAAAAGAGGACATGAGTGCATGGTCTAAGTACACGAACGTAATCATCAAAAAGAATCTTCGTTCGATTAAAAGTCAGTGGTTGAAAAACGACCCAAGTATTGTTGTGCGGCATCATTGAAGCAGCTTGCAAAGTCGCCTCTGCGGCTGCGGGATGGTGGGCGTAATCGGTAACCACTGTGGCGCCGTGAAAAGTGCCTTTGACATTGTAGCGACCTTCTGCCCCCGAAAAGCGGTTGAGTGCTTGAATGATGCTTTCGGTTGAAGCATGGTTAGCGACTGCGCAAGCCGCTGCTGTTAAGGCATTGTATATGTTGTGCTTGCCCGGAACGCGTAAGGCAATCCGTCCTTTGAGTTCACCGAAAACCCAAAAATCAAATGAAGGGAAGCCATCGATATATTCAATTTGATCTGCGTATATATCCGGCGATCGCCCATCAAGCAAGAAACGATCTTCTCTAAGACCCGTTGTAATTATCTTTGGGATGGGTGCCGAGCGAGATATTCTGATTTTTATCATCTGTGTGATTGTTGCTGCGACATTATGGTCGAACGCCGGAATTACTAAAGTGCCGTCGTCGTCAATTTTTTCGGTAAAATTGGCGAACACGTCAATCAGTTCGTCGATATTTCGATAACAGTCGACGTGGTCAAAATCAATGTTGGTTATTGCTGCGGTCGAGGAACGAAACTCCAAAAAGGATCTTCTGTATTCACAGGCTTCCGAAACGAGCAAAGAAAAGTCCGAGCCTTTTCGGACTGTACTATTGAATTCCGGAAGTTCTGCGCCAATGTGCACTGTCGGATCTTTTTCGTCCTGAATCATGATGGTTGCAAGCATGGAGGTCACGGTCGTTTTGCCGTGAGTTCCGGATATATTAATAACCTTGCTGAAGGAGCGAGTCAGCCAACCCAAAAATTCGGCTCGTGATACGACAGGAATGCCAATTTCTTTAGCATATTCTATTTCCGGGTTTCCCGGGAGAATGGCGGCGGTGTGTACCAGTACATCAGGAGAAAATGAGATGACGTTGCTCTTGTCATGAGTGTTATATAAGGTCGCGCCTTGTTCGGTCAAACGAGAGACCCTCGGTGGAAGATGCTTGTCAGATCCGGATACGGGATAACCGTAATGCATGGCCAATTCAGCCAAGCCGCACATGCTGATTCCGCCAATTCCGACAAAATATATACGAGAACCCGGCTTAGGGTTAAAGGTATTTTGGGTATTATTGGAGAATCCGAGATTTTTGGAATCAATCATAAAGGCCTCTTTTCGCAATCAATATCGAGCGTCTTTTTCAGAACTGATTATAGCAGTAAGGAGGCTATTTGATAAGGGATAGCCTGTTTTCGAAGCGCTAAGTCAACAAAAGCATATGAGGTGTGAGAAACAATGGTTTTTTTGATTGGCAAAATGTGAAATATAGTGTATTCATGTCGCACTTCTTAAATATCATTTACAAAATGGACGACATAGTGTAAAATTGACTTGCGTTTGGGCTATTTGCGTTGGCCTAATCGGGACTGATAAGCGCGACGCATAAAGGAGTTCGTTATATGGATATTACCAGCATCATTATTCGCAAACTTAATCCGGACAGTAAGATGAAAGCGATTGTTTCTGTAACTTTTGAAGAGGCTTTTGTTGTTCATGACATCAAGGTGATTGAAGGATCCGCCGGCTTGTTTATTGCTATGCCGAGTCGTCGCACGCAAGATGGTGAGTTTAAAGACATCGTTCATCCGATTCACTCTGCGTTCAGAGAGGTATTATCGGAAGCCATTCTCGAAAAATACCATCAAGCCATGTTCGAGTATGAGCAAAAGATGGTTCAAGTCGTGTCGTCCGTTACGTCTGACTCTTTTTCCGAGAATGTTGAGGAAGCGTTGGTCACATAATTGAGTGCATTTATTGGAGTTACAATGGCGATTTCGCAACATGCGTTGCGGATCGCCATTTTTATTGTTGAGCGACTCTCGTGAAATGATATAATATCGGGGAAATGGAGGAGAAACTCAGATGCAGGACAAAAGAATAAAGTGGATTGGTTTCGGAATGATGCTGGTCGCAGATATGATCTTGATTTTATCTGTTTTTCTTTCAACAACGACCTCCAATAAGGCATATTCAGAAACCAAGGTCGGAGTGGTGTGTATGTATGCCGCTGAGAAACGCTTTCCGGAGGGTGATTACCGCACTGTTTTTTCCGGAATGGGCATTCCTTCGATGTATTTACATACAGATGAAGAATCCACTCAGGAAGAGTTGGCTTCAGAGATATCGTCTTTTCTTAATGATGAGGGGTTGGAGCGTGTTGTGTTAATGACTTACGGCAACACAATCTACCACGGTATAGATTTGTTTGCCGCCAATGATTTAGTCGCGGGATTGATGGTTGTCATGCCGGAATTTGATGCGGCTCGCATTATTGATTCGGCATCATTGAAACGATTGCCGAGACCCGTTGGAATATTCGGAATTAACGAGTCTCAGACCAATCGTTTGTACGAACTCCTTTCCGGCGAGGATACGACCATGACCCGCTCTTTGTCGGGTTATGGGTTCTTGTCTCCGGAGGTTCGAATTTCACCTGACGCCCTTACGTATTTGAGTGTCCGGACGATACTCGGGTCCGGCGAGTTGGACCCGCGCATTGCGAGTGCCTTTCCAGATACATATATGAAAATCAGTGTGTTCTTGGATCGGTTTATCTTGCAGGGCGAAGAGCCGTTAGATGATCCGCGTGGCGTTATTTTCTCGTATCAGGCGCTGAAATTGATACCCCTTGTTTTATTGATCTGCGGATGGTTTTTGTTTCTTTCATCCGTTTCGTCAGAGCGGCTACCTCGTATTAAGGTGATTGAAGAGAAGGAGAGAAAAAAGCCTTCCGAAATTGCGATATATGCTAAAATTGAGCGATCTGAGCGCTACATTTTTGCGCTCTTGTTACCCGTAGCGGTTGTTTGGTCTGTATTGTTGGGTATTGTAGTTATCGTTAAAGAGGCTTGGGTTAGTTACTTTGTTGTGTCATGGGTCATTTTCTCTACGCTCTCAGCGGCATTTTTCTATTTGAAGCATATTCGAAAACTGGGTTTGATTCGACAGGTTTTTGATAGCAAGTTTTTAATCTCTGTAGCGGTTACGTTATCTTTTCTGCTAGGCGTTTTTGTATATGTTATTCATCATGTTTCGTCGTTGAACCGTTTTGTTGTTATGCCGAGAATGCTTGTTTTGATTTTGCTTTCGATATTGCTAATTGTTGGATTAATTGCCTGTCAAAAAATTGACTTTTACTATTCGGTAGGGGATAAAAATCCGAATCACGGCCGCGGATTTCTTTCTTCGATGCGTTTTCGGTTTGTCTCTGTATTGCCGATGATTATCGCGTTGGTTTTTGCGTTTCTGTCTAAGCAAGCATGGATGTTTGTTGTATTGATTGCCCATATTGTTCTTGTGTTTTTTTCGGATTATTTCCGTCGAAAAGTTCGACATCTCAGTGGCTCGTCTCTATTACCGGCGGCGTCGGGCGCGTTACTATACATGATTTTGTCTATGTTGTGATTTTCTGGCGGAATGACCGGGTGATAAAGTTGCGATAAGGCTCGTTACAAGTTATTATATCGGGTAGAAGTTCTTAACTATATGATCAAGAGGGGATAATTATGGCGGCAACGATTAAAGATGTAGCCAAGCGGGCCGGCGTTTCTATAGCAACGGTTTCCAAGATGCTTAACGGTGGTAACGTTTTATCTGAGAACCGCGAAGCCATCGAACAGGCAATCAATGAGCTTAATTATCGAGTTAATACCGTTGCTCGTGGCATGAAGACCCGACGAACGATGACGGTTGGTGTCCTGATTCCGAGTTTGGCGGACTATTACGGATTATCCGTGCTTTCACATATTGACAGAACGCTGTTCGAGAACGGTTATAGTACGATTATCTGCGATTATGATGAGAATGATTCTGAAGGTGCGAGCAAGAAATTGGAGCTTCTTTTAAATAAGCAAGTTGACGGTATCGTAATGCAACCCATAAATGTACGTAAGCGCGATTTGTCGCAGGTTGTCGCCCAGGGCACACCACTTGTTTTTATCGATGTCGGCGTCAGTGGAAGCGCTTATGATTCAGTCGTCATTGATAACACAGAGATTTCCAAGAAGATTACCTCTATGTGCATCAAAAAGGGCCATCACGATGTGGGCATCTTGGTCGGAGCACCCGGTGTCAGTACGACAGAGGATCGAATATCAGGGTATATGAGTGCTCATAAAAAATTCGGTATTTTGCCCAGAGAGGAACTAATTTATAAAGTGGATGTTTCCGAAAAAAGCGGTTACCAGGGAATGAAGTATTTACTTGAACTGCCGAAACGTCCGACGGCGGTATTTACTGCCGGACATGATTTGACGGTTGGTGCTTTGGCCTACCTCAATGAAGTTGGAATGAGTATACCTCGTGATATTTCTTTTGTCGGATTTGAGACGCAGACGATTTCTCGGATTTATCACCCCAAATTGACGATTGGTATTCAGCCTGTAGAGCAGATTGGCCAGACCGCTGCATTGATGCTTATTGAGCGAATGCGCGAAGAGTATAATGGTGTCGCACGCAAAATTAAATTGTCCGCTGTCGTTGATGTCGGCGCATCTGTTGTTGCACCCCTGACATAATTTGAAATCGGAGGATAGCAACGCTTATGATGCGAAATAAGAAGCGTGCGCCCTCGGCGCGGCCGGGTCAAAATTTGTCTTTTTCTGGGTACGCTGGTATAGAGGATCTTCCTTTATATATTAGGACTCTATACGGGGATAACTATCGTCTCAAAGACAAACAATTTTTAACTAGTGTGAACGATTTTCCGCAGTCTATATTTGAAAAAGCAGCCAACAACTGCACGCTGACATCACTCACTCGCTTACTGCTATTTTTTCGAGAGACGCATTTCCCGCTTGTTCCTGCAAATGCGCAAGCTGTGTACAGGGCGGCGCGAGATGTTTTTTCAAAATACGGATACCATCCGGTGAAGGTTCATTCTCTAAAAAATCGCATACGGTATGGACCCTGGAACATAGCTAACATGTCTCGTGATGTGCTCAAGGTCTTTGGGTACATGAAGCCAATCGTTAAGAGTCACTATATAATGAAACGAAGATACATTTTCGATGAAATCAAAAAAGGAAAGCCGGTCATGTTGAACATTGCGTTCGGAGATTACAGTAATCATACCGTATCGGTAGTCGGTTACGATCTTTACGAGAAAGAAGGCTCAATGGATCGATTTTTTGTCGCTGTTTACGATGGATGGTCTCGGCGCTTGAGATATATTGATTGGTCCGTTTTCGCCCTCACGCCTGCCAGTGTTACGGTGTTTTCACCGAACTAAGCATTCTTTTGTTCGGTTCAGTCATTGTCGTTGACAAGGTATGCCTTGCGTGTTATCATTCTCGGGTGACCGCGTGTGCCGGGCTACTAAATGTTGCGTTTGCAACTGCCTAGGATGAACAGCGAGACTGGAAGAACAGGAGGAGAACACACATGATGTATGCAGTTATTTTAACCGGCGGCAAGCAGTATAAGGTTGCCGTAGACGATGAGATCTTCATTGAGAAGCTTGAGGGAGAACAGGGTGATGTGATCAAATTTGATCAAGTTATTGCTGTTGGTACCGATGACGGGATCAAGACCGGAGATGCTTTGGCCAAGGTCGCTGTCGAAGGCGAGATTGTCAAGCACGGCAAGAACAAGAAGGTTAACATTGTCAAGTATAAGGCCAAGAAGGGCTATCGCCGCAAGAAGGGCCACAGACAACCATACACGAAGGTTCGCATCAAGGCGATTAACGCCTGATCGACGACAGTAAATTGACATGATAAACGTTACGTTTTCTGTGACCAAAGACGGTTTGATTCGTTCATTATCCGTCCAAGGGCATGCCGGTTTTGACGAATACGGTAGGGACATCATCTGCGCAGCGTCATCGACGCTTTTTCAGACGGCGATTCATGCACTCGAAGAGTTGTGTGAATTGAAAGATTTCTACCAAATTGCTCAAGATAGCGCTCGTACAGCCAGCAAGCTGCGCTTGCCGGAAGTTGAGTTATTGAAGGGCAAGGATGCGCCATCCCAGTGGGTTATGGCAACCGTTAAGTCTGGATTTGATCTTTTGGAACAGACCGATAAGGAGACTTACGGCGGAAAACATATACAAGTCGTGTTGAATTAGACGAACACATTGGAGGTGTTAATTATGTTCAAGATGGATTTACAACTCTTTGCGCACAAGAAGGGTGTTGGTTCGACTAAGAATGGTCGTGATTCAGAGTCCAAGCGTTTAGGTGCGAAGAAGGGCGACGGTCAACCTGTTGTTGCCGGAAACATTCTCGTTCGCCAACGCGGCACGAAGATTCACCCAGGTAATAATGTCGGCATCGGCTCAGATGATACTCTTTTCACACTGATTGACGGTCGTGTTAAGTTTGAGAGAGTCGGCAGAGATAAGAAGCGCGTCAGCGTTTATCCTGTTGAGTAATCTAACCGCTAAGACTTGTTTTATCGACATGCAAAGGACCGGCCGATATTATTTTATCGGTTCGGCCCTTTTTAATTAAAAGGAGACAATATGTTCACGGATAAGGTCAAAATACATGTCAAAGGTGGCGACGGCGGTCGCGGGATGGTTGCTTTTCATACCGAAAAGTACATCACGAACGGTGGCCCGGATGGCGGTGACGGCGGAAAAGGCGGCGACGTTATTTTGCGTGCGACTAAGGATCAGTCGACACTCCGATCTTTTCGATATAAGCGCAAATTTTTTGCCCCGGATGGCGAAAACGGCAAAAATCGAAAAATGTATGGGCGAGGCGGCGAGAATCTGGTCATTGATGTCCCGGTCGGCACATTAGTTAAAGATGTCGAGAGCGGCAAAGTGCTTACGGACATGATCGAAGACGGCATGACAGTAGTTATCGCAAATGGAGGCCGTGGTGGACAAGGCAATATTCATTTTTCAAATTCGGTTCGGCAGGCGCCGAATTTTGCGCGAGCCGGTATTCCCGGAGATGAATATGAATTGATTCTGGAATTGAAGTTGCTGGCGGATGTCGGCTTGGTCGGTTTACCGAACGCCGGAAAATCCACGCTACTTTCCGTTATTTCGGCAGCGAAGCCCAAAATTGCCAATTACCCTTTTACGACGATTGATCCGGTGATTGGCATGGTTCAATATGATGATGTCAGTTTTGTCGTCGCGGATATTCCCGGATTGATTGAAGGTGCGCATGAGGGCGCAGGTCTCGGCATGGATTTCTTAAGACATATAGAGCGTACGCGTTTGCTTGTTCACGTTGTTGATGTATCGGCAGAGGATGGCGGCGATGCCATCACGGACTTTGAGACCATCAGTTCCGAGCTCGAACAATATGATGCATCGCTCAAGGATCGCCCGAGAATCGTTGTCGCCAACAAGATTGATCAAGCCAGCGAAGAACAAATTTCTGCGTTTTCGGAATATGTGAAAAACAAGGGGTTCGAACTGTTCCTAATGAGCGCGGCCATTGCGGATGGGACGGAGCCCTTAGTTCAAACTTTGGCAAGAATGGTGCCACTACTCGCAAGACCCGAATTAACGATTGCTGTCGAAGAAGAAAAACTCTATAAATTTGAAGAAGAGAAGCTTTTTGAAATCAATGTTGTTGATGGCGTTTATTGCATCGAGGGCGCTTTTATTCGGAATCTTTCGGATTCGACGAACTTTGATGATCCGGATTCATTGAATTATTTCCAACGCATGATGCGCAAGCGCGGTATTATTGATGCGCTCGAAAAGAAGGGAATTCAAGAGGGGGATCCGGTCAAGATGTACGATATAGAGTTTGAATATATTAAGTAATGGTAAAAGTATTTGATTTGCTTTTATTTTTGTAACAGAAACGCCATTTTTTCGCATCGTGAAATCTATATAATGAGTGTAAAGATTTACGGAGGTAAAGTTTATGCAAAAGTACATTTGTGATTTGTGTGGCTACGAGTATGACCCTGAAGTTGGCGATCCTGATAGCGGAGTCGCTCCTGGAACTGCTTTTGAAGATATCCCGGATGATTGGCTTTGTCCTGTTTGTGGTGCCACAAAGGATTCTTTCAGTCCTCTTTGATTCATCTGTAGTCCTCCTGTAGGTAATGCCGGGCGTAGAATCATTACGAATTTCATTCAAATGGACCAATACGATGAATTGGTCCATTTGTCATGTCGAGAGCATTGGGTAACGGACGTGTTCTCGGCAAAAATCTCTGCGTTGCTCTTTTTTTCGCTTCGGGGTAAAATGTGAATACTTAAAAATACGGAGGTTCATATGGCAGTTCAGGCAATCAATGACGGGATTTTTTGTATTGATATTCAGCACCCCGACCGCAAGATGTTTGATTGTATCATGCCCACAGAGCACGGTACGACTTATAATGCATATGTCGTTAAAGGGCAAACGAAGTCTGCGCTGATCGATACTGCCGATCCGGATTTCACAAAGGAGTTTATGGATAGCGTTGATCGTTGTGAGGTCAATGTGATTGATTACATTATCATCCTTCACACCGAACAGGATCATTCCGGCTCTCTGCCGGTCCTTATGAAGAAGTTTCCTCGCGCCCAGATTGTTGCGACGGAGGCAGTGGCGAAGCTTATGCTTACCCATCTCCATATTGCGACGGATAAATTTATGATTGTTAACGAAGGCGATCAAATTGAATTGGGCGGAAGATCATTAACCTTTTTCAA
Organism: Clostridiaceae bacterium; assembly: GCA_012838315.1. Lineage (GTDB taxonomy): Bacteria > Bacillota > Clostridia > Saccharofermentanales > Saccharofermentanaceae > DUPM01. The sequence continues at coordinate 58,307 of DUPM01000136.1, read as the reverse complement.
GATTCCGTTTGCGCATTGGCCGGATAACACAATGGTTTATGAGTCGTCCACACGCACATTGTTTTCGAGTGATTTATTTGGTTCTCACTATTCTTCAGATAAACTCTTTGCGACGAACAGCCACGAGATAAAGGTGGCCGCTCGCGCTTACTATGCTGAGATTATGATGCCTTTTGCGACGCAGGTAAGGAAATACACGGAGAAAGTCATCGAGATGGCACCTTCAATTATTGCGACTGCCCACGGCCCAATTTGGAATCAGCCTTCAGTGATTCTTCAAAAGTATATGCGCTGGACTTCGGATCAGGTTGAAAAGACGGTTGTCGTTCCTTATGTCAGTATGCATGGCAGTTCTGCTGTTATTGCCGAGCGGCTGTGCTTGAGGCTGGCGTCCAAAGGGGTCTCTGTTCTTTCGCGTAATCTCGGAAAGAAGCCGGATAGCCTTGTGGTTCAGAGCGGACTCGTGATGAGAGATTTGGTCACGGCAGCAGCGGTGGTTTATGTCCTACCGACAGTGTTGGGAGGGCCGCACCCTGCGGGTTCCTATTGTGCGATGCTCATGAATGCGATGCGCGTGAAGACGCCATTTATCGGGTTGCTTGGATCATATGGTTGGGGGTCGCGTGCTTCGACTATATTTGCAGAGATGACATCCGGATTGAAGAAGGCGGAGCGCTTGTCCGATGTTCAGTTCGAAGGACTTCCTACAGAAGATCAGCTCGCTGAAGTAGATAAATATGCAGATGATCTTGCGGCGAAAATTATGCAATTGGGTGATCGATTGATTTGATTATTTCCGAATCATTTTTCACAAGAAATGAGTCCGGTTACGCGTAATTCGACGGTGTTGTCTGGAGTTATGTCGATTCGGATAATTGATTGATTAAAGTGGCGTATATATCGGAAGTGGCTGACTTCCAGCGGGTACACATCTGCTCGGCGATTCTCTCGGTTGGCGCATTCAGCGTAATGTTCGCGACGATGCGTTCGCCTTCTTTGAGAATCATATGGACGTTGTAATGGCCGTCTGCGTCCGGCTCAAAGTATGCCCTAATCTCCGTGGACTTTTTGATGTTGATGACAGATTTACTTGCCTCTGCAGTTAGATAACTCAAAGCTGCAGTCGGCAATGTAGGAAGTAAGCGGTTGAGGACGGATTGGCCCTCAGGAGTAATATCACAGAGAGCTACGGGATGTCCGGAAGCATTCTTACGAGTCTCTCCTTTGCGGACGGACTCAATCATTAGATGATCGCGAAGCAATTCGTCCTTAGCCTGCGAGAACATGAAATAGTCCATGTACAAAGAGTCAATGGACTGTTTCATTAAATCCGTCGCACTGATTCCAGGCAATTTCTGGAGTATGTACAATATGATCAGTTTGGCGTTCGGAAGCTGGCTGTTCGACACGTTATTACCTCTTATCCGTTTATCTTAATATTATACACGTAACACATAGAAGTCGTGTGCCTAAGTCTTATAATTATTCGATAAAACATAGGAGATTTTAAGGCATAATTGTCGCTATTTGCCGAATATCATTTAAAATCTCTTGCTATATATTCACATAAACAGTTTGAAAATGCTATACTAACGCAAGGCAGATTTTGGAAAAGAATGGAGACGACTATGATTAAACTGGACATTAAAAATACCGCAAATTTTGTTTCTGAAGAAGAGATTGATAATTTATTACCGCAAGTAAAGCTTGCTCACGAATTGCTCCACAAAAAAACCGGTCCGGGCAATGACTTTTTGGGTTGGCTCAATCTTCCGAGTGATTTTGATAAACAAGAATTCTCACGCATTCGAAAAGCATCGGCAAAAATTCGAAAGAATTCTGATATTTTGTTGGTTGTCGGCATAGGCGGCTCATATTTAGGCGCTCGTGCTGTCATTGAGCTATTGTCGCATTCTTTTGCGTCGATTGCCGGCAAAAAAATCAGAAAAGCGCCGCAGGTTATTTTCTGCGGAAATTCAATCAGTGCGACCTATCTTTCGGATTTAATGGATATTCTCGATGGTAAACGCGTCTCTGTGAACGTTATTTCAAAGTCCGGCACAACCACTGAGCCTGCAATCGCATTCCGAATTCTCCGTGCGTACATGGAGAATCGTTACGGCAAGGAAGAGGCTAAAGAAAGAATTTACGCGACGACTGATAAAGCGCGCGGTGCATTGAAAGGCTTGGCTGACCAAGAGGGTTATGAGTCTTTTGTTGTTCCGGATGATGTCGGCGGGCGCTTTTCGGTGTTGACGGCTGTCGGGCTATTGCCGATTGCGGTAGCCGGAATTGATATTCGCGAACTCATGCAGGGTGCAAAAGATGCAGTTAAGACATTCAAGACCGTTTCCGTTGCGGAGAATGCTTGTTATCGTTATGCGGCAGTTCGTAACGCTTTGCTAAGAAAAGGTTTCACGACCGAAGTGATGGTCAATTATGAACCGTCTTTTCATTTTATGACAGAGTGGTGGAAGCAACTGTTTGGGGAATCTGAGGGCAAAGATCAACGAGGTATTTTCCCTGCAGGGGTCGACAATACGACGGATCTTCACTCTATGGGTCAATATATTCAAGATGGTCAACGTATGTTGTTTGAGACGGTCGTGCATTTTGAAAATGCTCGCCGAACATTCGCGATCCCCAATGATCCTGCTAATCTTGATGGGTTGAATTTTCTGGCCGGAATGGACATGAATGAAGTGAATTTTAAGGCGATGCAGGGGACGGTTTTGGCTCATGTTGACGGAAAAGTGCCAAACATAGTTTTGGATGTTCCTGAGATGAATGCTTACTGGCTTGGGCAATTAATCTATTTCTTTGAAAAGGCGTGTGCTATCTCCGGATATGTATTGGCGGTTAATCCTTTTAACCAACCCGGTGTCGAAGCGTATAAGAAAAATATGTTTGCTTTGTTGGGCAAGCCTGGCTATGAGGCTGAAAAGGTTCAGCTCGAAGCGCGTTTGTCCGGAAAGGCTTAAGTGATTATTGATGACGCAAGTTAAAGTTTGCGGACTTCGAAGAGAAGAGGACGCAAATATTGTGAATGCGTGCATGCCGGATTTTGTAGGCTTTGTGTTTGCGCCATCGAAAAGACGCGTCAACGCACAGGAGGCAAAGCGTATTCGCGACCAACTTCATCCTCAAATATCTTGTGTTGGTGTTTTCACCCAGACGACTGTTGATGAAATCGTCTCAACCACTATTTTTGTGGGGCTTGATGTCATTCAATTGCACTGGGATACAAACGAGAGCTTCTTGAACGATCTCTTTGCGGCCTTTTCGCAAGCTTCAATTTCCGGTGTCAAGATTTGGCAAAGAATTCCAATCCCCTCGCAGGAATCTCAAGAGGAAGAGTATTGGAGGCGCATTCACAATATGCCTCATTTATCTCGATTCGACGCTCTATTATTTGATATTAGTGTCGAACATTCTGACGGGGGATCGGGCATTGCGTTTCCGTGGGATATCGGAAAACGTTTCTATGATAGTCTGATACTTGAGAACAGATGCATATTTATTGCCGGAGGTATCGGTCCCATTAATGTCGAAGATACAGTCAGACATTTTTCACCATATGGTGTCGACGCATCCAGTTTGCTCGAGACAAACAGTTATAAGGATTATGATAAGGTGTGCGATTTTGTACGGGTTGCGCGCCAAGCAGGGAGTGACTCATGAAAGAGAATAATGCCGACCATCGCGTCGAATTAAGCAGGGGCGATTTGCTGGCCGTTGAAAACCCGGCTCGTTATGTCGGTGGTGAGTGGGGCGAGGTCATCAAACCTGAAATGCAGCAGCAGTTGCAGGCTGAAGGCTTTACGTCATATGTGAGGTTTGCTTTGTGTTTTCCCGATATATATGAAATAGCGATGAGTAACCTTGCGATGAAGATACTATATAAGGTGCTCAATGATTTGGACGGTGTCGCCTGTGAACGCGCTTTTTCACCGTGGAAAGACATGGATCGTTTGATGCGCGATAAATCATTGTCGCTGTTTTCATTAGAAACAAAAAGTCCGCTTCGAGATTTTGATGTTCTCGGGTTCTCTTTGCAGTACGAAATGTGCTTTACTAATGTTTTGCAAATGCTTGATTTGTCGGGTATTCCGTTTCTCGCCTCAGAGCGGTCAGAATCAGATCCGATCATTATTGCCGGAGGGCCGGTGGTTTATAATGCTGAGCCCATTGCCGAGGTATTTGACCTTGTCTTTTTGGGCGAGGGCGAAGAAGTTCTTGTTGAGTTTATGGATTTGATGAAGGCATATAAGGCCTCTTTTCAATCCACTGAACCAATGAGCAAAGCATTTTTGATTCGTGAAGCCTCTAAGCTTAAGGGCGTATATGTGCCGTCGTACTATAAGTTTGATTACAATGAGAATGGTACGATTAAGAGTATCGATACCTGCGTCGAAGGAGCGCCGAAATCCATCCAAAAGCGCATTATTTCTGATATGGATGGTGTCACTTTTCCGACCAAACCAGTCGTTCCTCATACCAAAATTGTTCACGACCGCGCTTATCTTGAATTGTTCAGGGGCTGCAGCCGAGGCTGTCGCTTTTGTCAGGCGGGCTTTGTATATCGTCCGGTTCGCGAAAAGAGTGTAGATACGCTTTGCGGGCAGGGTTTTGAAGTTGAAGCGGCCACCGGGTATGATGAGATTGGTGTGTTGTCCTTGTCGACGAGTGATTACTCTGCGTTACCGGATTTTCTCGACAACATGGTTTCCCCTTTTGAAGAAAGGCACACCAGTCTTTCATTGCCGTCATTACGATTGGATTCGTTTTCTTTAGAGTTGATGGAAAAAGTGTCCGGCACCCGTAAAACCGGTCTGACTTTTGCGCCGGAAGCCGGTACGCAGCGCCTACGAGATGTGGTCAATAAAGGCATTACGGAGGAAGATATTCTATCTTCTTTAGAATTGGCGTTTGCCGGTGGTTGGCAAAGAGTTAAGCTATATTTTATGCTCGGACTCCCGACGGAAACGATGGAAGATGTTTTGGGCATAGCTCAATTGGCCAGACGTATTGAAAAACTTTTTTTCGAAGTAGCCAACCGCGAGGGTCTGAAGCGTCGTAGACCGGATATCGTTGTTTCGACTTCGATGTTTATTCCAAAGCCTTTTACGCCGTTTCAATGGGAGGCCCAAGACAGTATAGAGTCATTACGTGAGAAACAAAGAGTTTTGGCCGAGGCACTGAAGAGTCGAAATATTAAATACTCTTGGCACGATCTCAAGACTTCTGCTTGGGAAGCGGTCTTGGCTCGAGGAGACCGTAGATTACTCAAGGTATTGATTGATGGGTATAGGCAAGGGCTTTTCTTTGATGCTTGGGACGATTGTTTTCGATTTGAAGACTGGATGAGTATACTTGAATCGCACGGTTTGAGTCTGCATTTCTTTGGCCCAAGACCGCGCGATATTGATGAGGTGTTACCTTGGGACCACATTGACATCGGCGTTCGCAAAGACTATCTTCTTCGCGAGCGAGAAATGGCTTATCGTGGAAAAACGACAGCACCGTGCCACGGCGGATGTAAAGCTTGTGGTGCTTCGGAATATAATGTGGGGGTATGTCATGCTTGAAAACGAACGGCAACTTGCCATGACGATGAAACCGCATCGCGTTGCACACATCCTTCGAGCAAAATTCGCTCGAACGGGCGGTATTGTATACATTGGTCACCTGGATTTGATGCGAACGTTTGAACGCGTTTGCCGTCGCGCTGGATTTCCGCTTTTGTATTCACAAGGGTACAACCCCAGACCGAACATGGTTTTTGCGTTGCCTCTCGGCGTCGGGGTAGCGACGACTTCTGATTATGTTGATATTTCTCTTGAAGAGCGGATAGAGATTGATGAGTTCATAACACGATTCAATTTGTTTTGCCCAGAAGGTCTTCACATATCGGAGGGCGGCTATGTGCCTTCCGGCTCCGGCAGTTTGATGGCTGAGGTTTCTGCAGCGACGTATCTGATTTCGGCCCCGCATATTTATAGTTATGCGGAGAGCCTCTTAAAAAGGAGTTCCGTTCTTGTGATGAAGCGCTCGAAAGGCAAAATGAAGCAGGCCGAAATACGTGATTTGATCCTGAATTTGGAACAAGAGAAATTGGTGTCAGAAGTAGATACAATTCATATCACAGTATTGGCGGGCTCATCTCGAAATCTTAGGCCGGATTTGTTTTTGGAGGCAATGGCAGAGTTAGAAGGTTATCCTTCAGAAGATAAGGACAATGCCATGGTCACCCGAACAGGGCTTTTCAGGGGTGAGTTTCCGAATCTTGAGCCATTAAGCAAGTCGTATTCCTGATTTATTTGTTCGATTAATTGTCTCAAGATATTTTGGACTACATAGTCGTATCTTCTCAAACCATTTGACACGATAAAGTTACAAGTCATCCGTTGGTTGTAATTTTCGGCTGAAAACGATAAAATGTTTGCAAATCAAACTATTTGAATCGGTATGGGAGGCGCTTGTGTTGAACCCCTCGGATCAAGATTTCGCAAAAAGCCTGTTGCGCATATTTGATAACGTGTTATTGACAGAAGAGAAGGCTCTATCCAAGGGTTATTTTTCCGATCTCTCGATTGCGGAGCTGCATACGCTTGAAGCAATCGGTCCTTATGAAGCGCGGACGATGTCTGAAACAGCGGCTCGGCTTGGCATTACGACCGGCACATTGACGGTGGCCATTGATCGCTTAGTCCGTAAGGCATATGTTGAACGATATCGTGACTTGAAGGATCGAAGGGTCGTTCGAATTCGTTTAACTCGACAAGGAAAGCTTGCCTATCGGATGCATGCGAAGTTTCACACGCTTTTGGTTAAGCGGCTTTTAGATCCCTTAGGTGAGCAAGAAAAAGAGCGGCTGATTCGCTTGGTAAAAGATATCGACGAATTTATCGCAGAACAGTACCACAAATACAGTGAAGAGGAAAAAGCCTTAAAGGCAAAGGATTCAGGAGGAAAAGAACCATGAGACCAGTCGAATCAGATCACAGTATCTCAGAGCCGGACCCTGATGCGGATCGAGAACGGGTGTCCGATTTAGAAGATCTTGCAGAGAGACAAAAGGAGCGCATATACGATAGTCTTATGCAAATGGTCACCGAGTTGACCGGACTATCTCCGACAGATATCAAACCGGAAACCGAGATTGTTGCTGACCTGGGTTTTGATTCACTTCAAATTTACGAATTGGTTGTTGATCTCGAGAGTACTTATGAAATTCGACTTTCTGATGATGATCTCGATAAGGTTTTGACGGTCCAGGATGTCGTTGATTTAGTTTATTCCGGTTCAAAGTAAGACAACACAGGGGTGACTAATGCATTTTGTTTTCATCGTTAACGCTCGATCCGGAATGAAAGCTGCTTCCGAACTTGAAAAGGCGGTGCGACTTCAAGCCGAGAGCGACAAGAATGAGTACCACTTTTTGAGAACAGAATATGCCGGCCACGCGAGAGTATTGGCTGAAGAATATGCAAATCGTTATCGTAGTGATGCCGTAATTTTTGCGTGCGGAGGCGATGGAACGGTTCATGAGGTGGCTAACGCGCTAGCGTTCGGACAGACGCCGGTGGGTGTTATTCCAATGGGCACCGGAAATGATTATGCTCGGACAGTTCTGCCTCAAGAAATGTATAATAATCCACTTTCAATCCTTCAATCGTTGCACCGAAGAGAAGTTAAGCACATTGATCTATTGCGTGTGGATTGTTATAACTTGCTGTCAGATCACATACCGGAATTGAGTGTTTACAGTGTAAATATTACATCTTTTGGCTTAGATACAGCGATTAATGATACGGCGATGTCTATGATCGATAAACACCCCAAAAGTCGGTTTTTCAAAAGAAACGCCTATAATCTGGCGATAATTATGTGTTTTTTACGAGGTTGGCGATTCAGCTTCAGATATTCGTTAGAATTGGCAGATAAGCTTGAAAACGTTGACAGTCAGTGCAAATATACGCTTGCGAGTATCTGCAATGCACGCTATTACGGAAAAGGGTTTTGTCCGTCGCCGAATTCGCAAGTGGATGACGGAGTGCTTGAAGTATGTATTGTAGATGACCTCACTCGCAGAAAAGCCTTGCCTCTAATCGGCAAATACAAAAAAGGACTGCATCTCGGGCATCCGAGTGTGCATTCCTTCAAAGTGACAAGCGGTGTGATTGTATCTACAGACGTCAATCGGCCGTTGCGCGGCAATTATGACGGAGAAAATTTCTCGGCCAGCCAGATTCGGTTTGAGGTCATTCCGGCTTCTCTGCCATTTGTTTTCTTTCCATCTCACGAAGCCAATCCTGAATTGCAGAAGTAAGTTTGTGAGCATCTTTTCCAAATGTTTCAGGAAGTATGACCGGACCGAAATGAATGGTCACTTTCTTGCGCCGCTTGTTGGCTTTATCCCAAGTTTTCGGTTTTTTCATATGTCTCGAAAAGACGTCGTAGCCACCACTAATATAAACCGGTAAAACGGGGACGTTGGCCTTGACCGCCATGTATGCGGCGCCGTCTTTGAGGTCGGCGACGAGACCATCGGACGTTCGTGTTCCTTCGGGGTGAACTAACATCACGTGACCGTTCTCGATTTCCTTCTTGGCTTTGATTAGGCCACGTACAGGGCTGCCATAACGGTCAACCGCAATACCGCGACCGACGCGCATAATAAGCTTACCTAACAGACCGTGATCTGTTTCAAGATCTGAACCGGCGAGGCAACACATGACTTTAAAGTGTTTTCTTGGTAAGAAGCGGGCAATCCACATTCCATCAACGTAGGTTTGATGATTTGCGGCAATGACATAAGGGATATCTTTCGGAATATTTGAAAGGCCTTCCGCCTTAAATCGAATGAGTGCATAAGTGCCTAAAACACCAACGCCAAAAAAGAAATTCCCGATAAATCCGCGCTTCATCGGATATCTGTCCTTAACCTTCGCATTGACAGACGGAGCAGAAGCTTTCTTGCCCATAGTTTCGGATTCTGTTTCCTTATTTGGGGTTGAACTATTCTGATTCTGATTAACGTTCACTGTTTATTTGCTCCTTCGGGGGTGTTTATGACTAATTATGCAAAATGTGGAATATCCACGTATTTTAACTTCTTAATTTACGTCCATCCTAAGCCACGAAGCCAATAATGTCAATGATTGCAGCAAAATGGTTTGAGAATCAAACTATTTTCCGTAAATCGGTAGACGCTCAATCTTTTACGTGATATTATCTAAAAAAATCACTCTAAATGCGAATCGTCTTGTTCATTCAGACAAATACGTACCGGGAGGGCTTATGCAGACAGTAACTGGAAAAGCGATCAGAGAAGGAGCTCAGTATAAGGACATAAAGGAACTGGTTCTTGATGTTCGCAATCGCTTTGCTAATATGGATGCTTTCGTTTTCAGACGGCAGCCGGATGAAGCCGAAATACATAAGACATATAAGGACTTCGGTTACGATGTTGAGTATATTGCATTGGCATTAGCAGATTTGGGGCTTGCCGGAACCCATTTGTCTGTGGTAGGAGAGAATTCTTACGAGTGGATGGTCTCATATTCGGCCATTCTTGGCGGCGGAAGTATCGGCGTCCCATTAGATCGCTTACTTCCGGAAAATGAAGTGATCAATTTGTTGAAGCGCGGAAAAGTTCGTGCTGTTTTTTATCATCCGAATCATCACGATATGATGGTTTCAATCGCTTCGATTATTGATTCGGATGACGCATTGCAAGTTGATTATTTTATCTGTATGGATCCGGATAGGATTAAGAGTCAGTGGCCGGAGAGTAGCGCTTTTATCTCTTTTTCGTCCTTTATAGAAAAGGGAAAGTCTTTGGCAGAAGACGGAGACAAGCGATTTGTCGAGGCCACAATCGATTCGGAAATTATGAAAATTATTCTTTTTACATCAGGAACGACTGCGATGAGCAAAGGTGTGATGCTCTCACACAAGAATATTTGTCGCAATGTTGAGGCCATTGGTGCTACATTATATGTCGAGCCCGGTGAGCGCGCTTTCTCGATACTTCCACTTCATCACACATTTGAGAATACTTGTGATTTTTTCTTGCTTTCCAGAGGCTGTACAATTTGTTTTTCGGATGGATTGCGATATTTGGTAAAGAATATTCAGGAATGGCATGTTGAGGTGGTTGTCTCTGTACCTTTACTCTTCGAGAGTGTTCATTCGAAAATAATGGCAGGGATAGAGGAGTCCGGAAAATCGACATTGATATCGATTATGATACCGATTACTCGTTTCTTGAGGAAAATCCGCATCGATGTTCGAAGGAAGATTTTTAAAGATATTATCAAAAAACTTGGCGGTCACTTAAGAATGGTCGTGATCGGCGGTGCGGGTATCGACAAGAAGTATATTCGCGACTTCAATGATTTCGGCATTGATTTTCTGATGGGGTATGGATTAACAGAGACTGCGCCTGTCATCAGCGTGACGACGCAGGAGTGCAATGTATACGGAAGTGTCGGTCGACCGGTCAAAGATGTCAGTGTTGGAATTGATACGGATGAGATCAAGCCGGGCGCGGTTGGTGAAATTCTGTCAAAGAGTGACTGTGTTATGTTGGGTTACTATGAGAATCCCGACGCGACCGCCGAAGTGATGACCGAAGGTGCATGGTTTAGGACTGGGGACATGGGATATCTGGATAAGAAGGGTTGTTTGCATATTACCGGCCGTGTCAAATCCATGATTGTCTTGACGAATGGCAAAAAGGTTTTCCCCGAGGAGATTGAATCCTTGATTAACTTGATTCCGGGCGTGAAAGAATCTTATGTATGGGGCGAGAATTCTGACAGAGAGACGGTTGAAATTTGCGCCAAAATTCTGATTGATCGCTCGACGGTAGGGAAGCATCTGCCGGTGCCGGATAAGATGCCCGGCGATAATGACTTGAATAGTTATTTTCGTGCGAAAATCAAGGAAATCAACCAAAAGATGCCTTCGTTTAAAGCGGTTCGATATTTTGTGTTTTCTGAAGTTGATATGATTAAGACGACCACATTAAAAGTAAAGAGAAAAGATGAATCCGAGCAAATTCATGCTAAACTGAGTGAAGCGGGGATGTCGATGAAATCGGCAAACGGAAAGAACCTCGATACACTTTAGGGAGGTGCATGCGCTTGGCTCTTCAGATTTATTACGGGACGGATTTGGCTGTTTTGGCGGACCGTGCCCTTAAGGAAATGTCTGAAGAGGTTGCCTCTTGGCCACACAAACGATCCTTTCTCCTGGTGCCGGAGCAAACGAAAGCGGACATGGAGCGTCGGTTTTTGGATGTGCACATGAGAGGTCAACTCGCTGTCGATGAGGCCATCGCCTCCGGCAACGACAGTTTGATGTTGACGGATATACTCAGTTTTCATCGGTTTGCGCATCGTCTGGCTTCGGAAATCGGAGCGCAGAACAAGGATGTCTTTAGTACATCCATGATGACGCTTATGGTTCACCGCATATTATCTGCGACTCCGGGTGATTTCAAGATGTTGTCGAGTATGTCTCGGCGAATTGGGTTTGCTGCCGAAATTGAAAGTGTTCTCGGGGATTTTTATCGATATAATATCACCTCGGATATGTTGCGAACCGAGCAGATTGCTTCCTCTGAGATTGCGTTTTCACAGAAAATGGCCGATTTTGCTTTGCTCATGGATCGCATTGATGCATTGAGTGATACGCTTCAGTGCTGCGCCAAAGGCCAGCCAATGAGGCAGATGGCCGATTTGTTGGATCGACTGGTTTCTTTGGGCATTACCAACATGAATGCATTGCCGTGGCCATACAAACGTTTATCGTATCTCAAAGACACATCCATATATATCGTTGGATTCGGTCAAACCAGAGATTTTACACCTGAAGAGCATCGGATCATTATGAGGTTAACGCAGATCTGCGAAAAAGTGGTCATCTGTGTTTGCGCAGATTTCAAAAATACAGATTATCTCTCTCTTTCAGATTTTTCGGAACTATCTGATGCTTTTCGATTTGGCAGGCAGACATTTCAGTCATTACTCTCTGCCGAACCCAAAGCGCAATGTGTCGCGGTCGAGAGTCCGGATCATCGACCGTTGCCACTTCATCATTTATCAACATGTTTTTTGAGAAGACACATAGATAATCTTCCGGGGACACATCCCGAAGTGGTTCGTGCGCTTTTTCCGAGTCGCATAGATGAATTGTCTTATGTCGCCGGAAGAATCAAAGAGATGGTTCTATTTGAAGGGTATCGCTATCGTGATATCTGTGTCGTCCTTTGCGATCGCCAGACTTATGAATCGGATTTAAGGGCTGTTTTTTCGGATTTTGGGTTGTCCGGATTTTTGGATAAGCGTCGCAAACTTTCGGATACTTCGCTGATGCGCTTTGTGTATGCGCTATTAGATTTGGCGGTCCATGGTTGGTCATTTGAAAGTCTGATGCGTTGCGTTAAGTCCGGTATGTGTCACCTCCGCCCTGAGGAGGGCGACATACTTGAAAATTATGTTCTCAAGTATGGTTTGTTTAAAGGTCGGCGTATTTTCGATGCCGATCAATATGAGGCAAGTAGAGACGCAAGAGGGCCTGAGGTTTATGATATGGTCATGCGCGCTTTGTTTCCTTTGCGCGATATTGTCGAGCACTTGCGCCATGTTAGACGCTGTGACGAGAAGGCTATCGCATTGTTAGAATTTCTCGAGTCTTATTTTGTCTATTCAGATTCGAATTCTGAATCGCAACCAATCCATCATATTGAGGCTTTGGCCGAAGAATGGATTTCGGATAATAACCAAGATGCCGCTTTGGCATTGGTTGCCTCATATAACGAATTGCATCGCATGCTGGAGCAGCTTTGCGGCCCCTTTGGAAATATGGCAATCTCAAATATAAATTTCAGAGATGCGATAAAAAGCGGAATGGATGCTGCGTTGGCCGGCGCGATTCCGTCATTTGTCGACCAAGTTCGAATTACCGAGCCGGAGCGTGCTTACCATCAGCCGTGCCGCGCGATGTTTATTGTTGGTGCCAAGCGAGATAATTTTCCTTTCAAGAGCCGCCCGGAAGGCTATCTTCGTGATTTTGAGCGAGATCTCCTGGGCAAGGCTTTGGGCATTGTATTTCCGAGTCATGCTAAAGACAGCACGTTTTCTGATTTTTTCACGGCGTATGCGATGTTGTCTGCGGTTCAGGAATATCTTATGGTGACGGCAATAACCGCCGAAGAACCTTCAAGTGTCTATACGTTAATTGGACAGTGTTTGTCCGATAGTTGTCTCATCGACCATCCGGTTCTTTCCTCGGAAGACCCGAGAGCGCTTTCGCGGCAAATTTTTCAAAACTACGTTTCCGGTGTTATCAAAGGTGTTCGCGCGACTCAAAGTCTTCGCGAGTTGGAAACCATTGCGGCACTGGCGAGAATGCGACCTGAAGAATTCAAGCTTCGAATTTTCGATGAAAGGTACTATGACACGACCGTTTCAAATGAATGGACCGGTCGTCGTTTTGGCGAAGAGAAGCTCAGCATGAGTGTTTCACAGGTTGAAGAATATGCGAGGTGTCCATTCTCGCATTTCGTGAAATATGTACTTCGTTTGGAAGAACGGAAAATTTTCGAGAACAACCCGCGCTATTCCGGCACCATTGCACATGCGATTGCTGAGTTGGCAGTGAATGAATACATCTCGCGTATGAATCGAGCATCATCCGATGTGGAGCGGGAAGAGTTATACCAGACAATTTTATCCGGAGATTTCGAATCGTGGGTTGATGATCTATTTTCTCCTGCGTGTGAGATGAGTCGAATTCATCTTTTCGAAGAACCGTCTCTGGTGGTCGGCGAGGGTTCAAAGATTAAGGAGATTTCCAAACAATCGCTCGAAGCGATATTCAGACAAATCCATCCGCTTCGTTATTCGCCGGAGCACACCGAATGGTTTTACGGACGAGGCGAATCCCCTGCGATTGAGATTTTTTTGAATGAAAAGAATAAATCAGTCGCGTTTAATGGTGTCATCGATCGTGTGGATGTCTGTCGCAGCGATCGCTTGTTTCGGGTTGTCGACTATAAGACCGGGAGTAAGGAAGTTGATTACGATTTGTTGTACGCAGGTATTCAATTACAACTTGCGGCCTATCTGTATGCTTATGCCCAAACACATCCGGATCTGCGCCCGGGTGATGCCGGATATTTTCGCATAGACGCGCCGATATTAACGCTGGATACAATCTGTTCTCAGGATGAAATGCGTGAACGGGCCAGAGATAACAGAGAGAAAGAGTTTGCGTTGTTGAGCATGAAGTATGAAACGGAGGATCTTGAGCTTATCGCTGCGCATGGTATTGATCAAATTAAGTCACATTGCACGCGGATGATTCGAGGCGAGTTTGACGTTGCGCCCTATGCAAAAGGGAAGACGAAGAACAACGGGCCATGTGAGTATTGTGATTTTAAGGCGATTTGTGGTATTGACCCCGCAAGACCGCCGAAAAAATACATCAAGCCGCTTCCGGAAAGTATTGATGAAGCAACGAACAAACGACTCAACAAGGCTCAAACGTTGATTAAGATATTGAAAGAGAAGAACTAATAGTGGTTACTGTTCTCATTTCGGCATAAGCCGGTGCGGGCAGGGAGGAGATTCACAAAATGAAGTTGACGTCTTCGCAACAAGAAGTGGTCGATGCACCGAGATCCGATATACTCATCAGCGCTGCGGCAGGTTCCGGAAAAACGATGGTCCTGGTCGAACGCATAGCATCGAGAATCGAAAGTGGCGATTTGGATGTGCGGAAGATCCTCTTGATGACTTTTACGAAGTCTGCAGCAGCAAATATGAAAGACCGATTGGAACGCGCTTTAGTAAAGGCGATGACGGCAACAACAGACATTTCAGTTCGGCGTCGATTAGCAGAACAGATTTCGTTGCTTCCTCTGACACAGATTTCAACAATCAATGGTTTTTGTGTGCAGGTCATTAAGAATTTCGGTAACGTGTTGGAGGACATGGACGGGAATGTCTGTATCGAGCCTAATTCTTCAGTGCTCGAGACGCAGGCGGCACAAATGATGTTAAAGGACGCCGTTACAGAATCGATGGATCGAATTTATGCGCTGATATATCGAGTTCGACAGGATAAGGAAGTGTATCGAGACCAATTTTTGCCGTCGAAACCCGATTCGGATTCGGAGGACGCTTTTGTTTTTTCTTTGGCAGATCAAGATGAGACGTATTCTGATTGGTGTGAATCTTTTATGTCGATGACGCGCATCTACGGTAAGGCTTTATCGGACCGAGAGTTGGTTTCTCAGGTCATCTCAATGCACACTAAGTTGCGGAGCTTGCCGAACTACAAGGCCTTGATCAAAGGCGCTTTGGACGTCTATGCCCGAGACTCTCGTGATTTTTCTAAATCAGAAACTGTCCGGCATTATTTGAATGAGTTTTCGGATGTATATTGCGCTTCGAAAAAGGCATTTTACGTCGCAAAAGGTTTGTTGCCTGATATTGCTTTTGCGAAAACAAAGTCGGCTCAGAACAAAAATGCTGAAGCTATGCAACAGATTTTCGATGCCTTTGAACATCTGGACGAGCTGGTCAAAAAAGGCGCCGATTGGGACGGCCTTTATCGGTGGGGGCAGTCGTTTCCGAATATCTCCTTACCCGCTGAACGCGCTGATGACGATCCAACCAAGTCGGCATTTTTCGAGGCGCTACGGACAATGTTTAGCGCGATTTATATGCTGACGGGCCGTATTCCAAAAGGGCGAACCACAAAATGGAGGCCCTACTTCAATGGTCTTTGTCATGCGTTTTCGATGCCTCTTGCGGATATCGAAATCAACATGAGCCGGATGTATCCTTGTATTTGCCGGTTTTTTGAATTGGTTATAATGTCGGATGATCTATATGCGCAAAAAAAACGGCGCGAGGGCGGGATGGATTTTTCAGATCAGGAGCAATTTGCATTGAGTCTTTTGCAAATCGAGCAAGTCTCAACTTATTACAGAGATTTGTATGATGAGATTTATATCGATGAGTACCAGGATAACAGCAAAATCCAAGACACGATTGTTGAAGCGTTCTCAGACCACAATGTTTTTTATGTCGGTGATATCAAGCAGAGCATTTATCGATTTCGCCATGCGCGGCCGGATTTATTTATTTCGCGAATGGGGGACTATAAAGACGGACAGAACGGACGCTTGTTGGAGTTAAATGGCAATTTCAGAAGTACGAAGACCATTTTGGATTTCGTCAATTTTGTTTTTGAGAAAATACTCTATAAAAAAGTCGGCGAGTTTGATTATGATCACTCACATAAACTTGTTGCGTCTAAATTAGACGCATCCGGTGCGCCTGTCATTGGCGACTCGGTCCAAGTTGTTTTGATTGACGCTACGAATGCTCCGGAGTTGCCTGCGCTTGATGGTTTAGGGGATGAGCAATCTTCGGTAGCGTCTATGAACATACGTCCGCATACCGCCCCGGAGGATACAAAGGGTGCGTTTGATGCTAGGGTTGCCGATTCTGCGACTTCTGACGGCGAATTGGGATTGGATGAGCTCGGTGAGGATACGGATGAAGATATTTCCGGATTAAACATGGAGGCGCTTTATGTTGCTACGGAGATTAGGCGGCTTGTCGATCTCGGTGAGGCTTCTCCCGGTGATTGTGCGGTGCTGGTTCAAAAAAACAGAACGGCGGCTCAATTTTCAGAGATTCTGAACCGCTATGGCATTCCTGCACAGGGGCCTGCTCAAGATCCGTTATTTGAGAATAAGGTGCTCCTGTTGATGCAAAATGTGATTCGCGTCATTGATAACGTCCGGCAGGATTACCCTTTGACGGCAATGATGCGCGCCCCGTTCCATCAATCCGGTTTTACACTGGATGAATTAACACAAATCTACGTCACTGCGAATGAGGCAGACGAGAAACTTCGTTCTTTTCATGACAAAGTTTTTTATTTTGCGGCGCATGGCGCTTCGCCCCTGCGTGATAGAGTGGCCGCTTTTTTAGATTATCTTTCAGACTTGCGCCGTCGAGCGGGGATTGTCGGCGTTGCCGAACTTGTCGAGCACATATATTTGACCACGGGGTATGTCGATTATCTGAGCACACTTGAGGGTTCTCAGGAAAACATTGCAGCACTCGATGCTTTTCGAGATTGGGCGGCTCAATTTGATTCGAAGTCCTCCGGAGGTCTGTATGCGTTTGTCAAGTTGACGGAGTTGATTCGGGAGGAAAAGAAGTCGGTTGAAGAAGTGGATATTTTCGCAAAAATCAGAAATGCAGTGACTTGTACAACAATACATAAGAGCAAAGGTCTTGAATACAAATATGTCTTTGTTTGCGGTTTGGCCAGTTCCTTTCAAAGTCCCCGTTCTTCGGATTCTATCGTGTTTGATGATCGGATTGGCGTGGCGTCGGATTGTGTCTATTCCGATGAGGGCTATCGGTTTACTCCGATAGATAAACGTCGGATTGCTGACGCTGAATGGCGTGCGCTGCTCGCTGAAAAGTTGCGCCTTTTCTATGTTGCGATGACTCGGGCGGAGACGCGTTTGTATTTGACAGGAACGATCAAACATAATAAGAACAACGACATCAGTGGGTTGGAAGGTCAGATTAAGGCGGCCGTATCTTGCGGCGAAGATATTTTACCGAGTTGGGCCATCTTCGAATCCAAGAATTATTTAAGTTTTCTCGTCATGGTTCTTGCGCGAAGAAAGAACCTCGATTTGTTGTCGACATTATATCAGCCAGACATGCACGGACGATGCGTATCTATATTGGATCAGAGTGATGCATTGAATGTGGAATTGACGGTCATGGGTGAAGGCGAAGTTTTAAAGCGAGCGACGGCTCTTGCTGCATCAGCGAGCGTGACTCTTGTGTCACCTGTCGAATCGACTATGCCGAATGAATTATTATCCGAAAATGAAAAGGCCTTTTCCGAAGAGGTTATTGTACGAGCCCATACCATTGACCAGCGCCGTCACGCCGTTTATCCGTTTCTTTCATATACCGATCTTCCTGCGAAAATCACCGTTTCGGAGATTAAGCGCCGGGCACCGATATTTTCGGAAGAGGAGAACGACGATACGACAAACGACATGACAGCGGCTATCAGCCAATCGGCGAACGGACGAGCCGTCAACTTAACACTCAGGACCGGTGTAGCCGTTGAGGGACAGAGTCGATATTTATCGGCGACGGAGCGAGGCATACTGCTACATAGTGTTCTTCAGTATCTGGATTTGGAATCGCTCACTCAACCACCGTCAGAAGCGCAAATTCGATCACAAATAGATATGATGATCGAGAGCGGTATGATACGAACCGATGCCATTACACTTCTTGAGCCATATGTGGGTGCAATCACTGCTTTTGCAGCGTCTTCATTGGCATCTCGCCTGATTGAAGCCGAGAAGCAAAAAGACCGCGGACCGTATCGAGAAATCCCGTTTTCAATGACCGAAAACATCGGCAACAGTGACTTTTGCCTCATACAAGGTATGATTGATTGTTGGTTTGCAGAAGACGATGGAGCAGTACTTGTCGATTATAAATCAGATCGATTGAGTGGCACAGACGAAGAGAAGCGTCAAGCACTCGAAAAACGCTATGGCTCTCAGCTTGAATATTATGCAAGAGCGATCGAACGCGCCGGGAAGACCAAAGTCAAAGAAAAATGGATATGGCTTATTCCTGATGCGAAGGCTTTTCTTTTCTGAGTGTTTTGAAAAAATCTTTAAGTATTTGACCGCACTCATCAGCAAGGATGCCACCGGTGTATTGCACTTGGTGATTATGCTCAGCATCAAAAACTTGTTGTTTGGAGACGACGGCGCCGGCCTTTGGGTCCGGTGCGCCGAAGTAAACATGTCGAATACGCGATTGAATAATTGCGCCGGCACACATGGTGCATGGCTCAAGTGTGACATATAAATCGCAGTTTTCTAAACGCCAAGACTTAAGTTTTCGGCAAGCAGATCGAATGGCGGAAATCTCTGCGTGTTCGGTCACGTCTTGTCGCGATTCTCGCAGGTTATAGCCGTGCGCGATAATGCGGCCGTCATGAACAATCACACAACCAATCGGCGCTTCTTGTAGGGATTCGGCCTTTGCAGCCCAATAGAGAGCTTTTCGCATTTTCTGTTCGTGAAACACCATGTCTGCCGGCGCTAATTCTGTATACGTTAAAAGGTCCGATTCGTCATTCGGAATGTTTTGGAGTTTGTACCCGATAGGGAGAAAACCGTGTCGCTTATAGAATTGAAGCGCTCGCTCATTACCGTGAATTACTGCAATGTGAATCTTCGTCGGATGGCGGGCACTGAGTTCTGTGTGTAATCTTTCGAAAATTAAGTGTCCAATGCCCTGTGAGCGATACTCTGGGACGACGTAAAATGAGTCAATCTCGCCAATGCCCTGATAATCAATATGTCCCGCGCAATATCCGATAATTCGTGAGTCGTCTCGGGCAACGCATAATCCCGCATATTTGACGCGATCAGCATCTTTGTAGAATTCGAAACGGTTTTCAAATCGGCGTCCCCGAAAATCATTCCCGAAGTATGTGGATCGCGTTGCATGATCATCGCGGATGGCCTCCCAGAGAGACTTAATTTCATCTAAGTTTTCGATGGGTTGCATGGATATTTGAACGGACATTGAAGGCACCTCCCAAAGATAATTTACATTAGGTCTTCATTTCGAAAAGAAAGAGCCGTTATTGTGCAAATACAAGATTTGTGAGATGATTTGTGTTTGCACTTTGGGTCGCTTACGTATATAATTACTCTGCTTACTTATGGGTATAGTCCGATACGTATGTAATGATTTTAAAGGTGGTTCTATATGGCGTCAACTCAAGGGATCTGCAAGAACTGTGGATCATTGATTATTTTAAACGATAGAGAAGAATTGTGCGAATGTCTTTTTTGTGATTGTGTCTTTCCTACTTCGGAGGCCATTGCGATAGCGGAGAATCCGGAGGGATACACTTTTCCCAACGAGCCGCAACCGAAGCGAGAAGGTGTTA
Organism: Clostridiaceae bacterium; assembly: GCA_012838315.1. Lineage (GTDB taxonomy): Bacteria > Bacillota > Clostridia > Saccharofermentanales > Saccharofermentanaceae > DUPM01. The sequence goes on along the minus strand of DUPM01000136.1, from coordinate 38,255 downwards.
AGCGATATAATGTCGTTCCGGTTTATCCGGATCCGGTGCCCAACGCCATTAAGCAGCAGGCTACCGTTTCATCAACAACAAAGATCGAAAAGAATCCATACGAAGTGTCTGCAGATCAGATCAAGGCGCCGAAAGAGGTCGTCATCAAGATTGCAGCCGCTTTTGTCGCAGCGCTGGTGTTGGTTCTTGCAATCAGCATGCCTTTGTATTTTTCTAGACAGAAAAACGAGAAGGCCATTGCGGAATCTATTGATACCGTGTTTGAACAAGCAGGGATTGAAGTCAAGACCGAGAAGGTGGATGGGCTATATGTCGGATTTTCGCTTTCCGGACAGAGGAACAATCGTCTTCGTGTGGTCACGGACAGTGAAGCGACACCGGAGCTTGCTCTCGATTTGTTTAAAGCCTATGCAGCGCTTCGTGCAGATCAATACGATTTGAAGGATGAGGCATTCAATAGTTACTATGCGCCGATTCGTGTCGACCTTGTTTCCGCAAATGCAGAGTACATTGTTGATTTTGAGTCGGCGGACGATATGAAAGTCGAGAACATTCGTACCATTTCTTATACCAAATCGGCAGAGTGATAGCATACGCATTGAGTAATCTCATTTAGAGTGACTTACCGACCTTTTCACAGGACACAGGAGGAAATGAATGGCCAGTGATTTTCGTTCGATTCTTCAACAGATTGAAAAACGTGCCGCAGCGAACAACAATAGTATCAGCTATAAGGACATGATGTCGCTTATCGAGAAGCATGACATTGACCCGGACGATGCGGAGAAGATTTTTGACACTTTGCAAGACAAAGGCGTGGAAATTATTCCTGAGACCAATGTCGAGGAAGAAAGTGGTGTTGATCTTGATATGGCCGGGTCTGCCGGCGAATCAATCGGCATGGATGATCCGGTTCGCATGTATCTCAAGGAGATTGGCAAGGTGCCGCTCTTGACCGCTGAGCAAGAACAGGATTATGCAAAGAGAATGCTTGAAGGCGAAAACGATGCGAAGGATATGCTTATCGAGGCTAACCTGAGATTGGTTGTATCCATTGCTAAAAGGTATCTTGGACGAGGCATGCAATTTCTTGATCTCATTCAAGAAGGCAACCTTGGCTTGATTAAGGCCGTAGACAAATTTGACCACTCCAAAGGTTTTAAGTTCAGCACATATGCAACATGGTGGATTCGTCAGGCAATCACGCGAGCCATCGCGGATCAAGCGCGTACCATTCGTATTCCTGTTCACATGGTCGAGACCATCAATCGTCTGGTTCGTGTTCAGCGTTCTTTGATTCAGGAACTTGGCAGAGAGCCTGAGGTTGAAGAGATTGCAGAAGAGATGGGCATTCCTGTTGAGAAGGTTCGTGAGATCCAGAAGATCTCTCAGGAGCCGGTATCTTTGGAAAAACCAATCGGCGAAGAGGAGGATAGCCATCTGGGTGACTTTATTCCCGATGATGATGCGATGTCTCCTGCGGATCAGGTGGCGTATACGTTGCTAAAAGAGCAGTTGATCGAAGCGATGAGCGGATTAACGCCTCGCGAAGAAAATGTGCTCAGACTTCGATTTGGTCTTGATGACGGCAGACAACGTACATTGGAAGAGGTGGGGCGTGAGTTCAACGTCACGCGTGAGCGCATTCGTCAAATCGAAGCAAAAGCGCTTCGCAAATTGCGTCATCCCAGTCGCAGCAAGAAATTGAAGGATTACATCGACTGATACCCCGCCTTGCGGAGACAATATGAAGAAACTTTCATTCAAAAAGGGCTGGTTTCCGATGGACGGATTGGCGTTCGACGGAAAGTTGGATTTTCCTCGAGAGCCTGTGCTTGAGGTTTTTTCACCGCGCGAAATTTTGCTGCCGATGCTGCAGCACATCGGTGAGCCGGCAGAACCAATAGTAAAAGTAGGTGAAAAGGTCACAGTCGGTCAGATGATCGGACGGTCTTCTGGCCCGTTGAGTGTTCCGGTCCATACCGGTATTTCCGGGACAGTAACGGGCATTAAGCAATACGAATTGCTAAACCGTAAACATTGTATGGCTGTCGAAATCACTAATGATCACAAAAGAACGCTTCACACATCCATACAGCGAAGAGAGAAGCCTGAGCGATTAACGCCATCTGTCATTTCGAAGTTGCTTGATTTTTCGGGCATTGTCGGTATGGGCGGTGAGGGTTATCCGACGGCTAAAAAATGTGTGCGCGCCTACCAAGAAGGGGTGTCGACATTGATTGTGAATGCATGTCAAAGCGAGCCTTATTTGAGTGGTGATATTCATCTTTTGCGAGAGCAGCTGGATCGTGTTATCAGAGGGGCAGGTGCACTTAGCGGTTTATGCAAAGTTAGCAATGTCGTTTTTTGTGTTATGGATAAGTGGTTGATCGAACTTGAAGCGCTTCGAGATGCGTTTGCCCGTTTTCAAACCGTCTATCCGGACCGCAAATTTATTGTTCGAGTCATGAGATCTCGTTTTCCTCAAGGATATGAGCGTTTGTTGATTAAAGCGTTATACAATGTTGAATTGCCTGCAGGTCGTAGACCTGAAAACACAGTTGGCGCTGTCGTCTTTAATGTGTCGACATGCGCGGCTGTCGCTGATATGGTCGAGAGGAATATGCCTTTGGTCCAGCGAATTATATCGATTTCCGGTGATACGACGCAAGGTCACAACATGCTGGTGCCGATTGGCTCGTATGCTGACGAGATACTGGCAAGAGTGCCCGGTGCGGCATCCGCCAATCGTATTGTTATGGGTGGTGCAATAACCGGTGCTTGCCTTACGAATGCGCACGTGCCGATTATTAAGACTACACAGGGCTTGGCATTAATCCGAAAGAGTGACCCGCCTAAGACACCTTGTGTACATTGTGGTGCTTGCATCGATGCATGTCCTGTCGGATTACAACCCTATCTCTGTCACAGGCTTCTTGAGGTTGGAGATGAAAAAACAGTTGAAGAATTAGGCGTAGCTCAATGTATATCTTGTGGGGCGTGTTCGTTCGTTTGTCCTGCTGGCAAAGATCTCGCTTTCACAATTTCAAGAGCAGGGCACCGTGCCAGAAGAAGGGGGCGGTCATGACGTTGCGACCGGCACCCCATATTCACCGACATGCAAGCTCACCATACATATATTTGCATGTTTTAGTGGCATTGATACCACCATGTGTTGCGGCTGTTTTTTTCTATGGTGTTCGAGCAATTGTCCTCATTTTATGGTCCGCACTACTTTTTCTTGTCAGTGATCGCATTATCTCGGTATTGCTTTATAAGGATATCCATTATTATGATATTAGCTCATTGATCAGTGGCATCATGATTGCGCTGATGTTACCGGCCAATATATCTATGCTTCATCTTTTTGTCGGAGTCGCTTTTGCATCCATTTTTGTGAAGCAAGTCTTTGGCGGAGCGGGAACCAACTTGTTTAATCCGGCGCTGATCGGAAGAGCATTTATCGAAGTCATCTACAGAGTACGAGACTACGATGTCGTTTTACCCGGCAAAGAAAGATGGGTGATACAAACACTTTTTGCCGGAAGTTCAAGTGACTCCTCGGCATATGCCGCAGACGCCCTCTCGGACTTTACCGAATGGTTCATGGGTGCCGTTCCCGGCTTCATGGGTGCATCGGCAGTCGTGTTGATCATTTTCGGTGGTATTTACTTATTGCTTAATGGTGTTATTCGACCCCATGAGCCGTTGGCAGTCCTTGTTACATTTATTCTTACGTTTGTCGTTTTTTCAGGATACCGCACAGAATCGGTCGGACTGATTCAGGCCATTGCTGAAAGTGGTGTTGTTTTCGTTGCCGTTTTTGCCGTGAATGATTATGCGACTTCGCCGATTGATTCTCGCTTTAGGGTTGTCGCTGCTTTTCTGACTGGTTTTCTTTCGGCAGTTATTTATCTCCTAGGTCAACCGGTTTTTGCGTTGCTATTGCCGGTTCTTTTGATGAATTTTTTGACACCGATTGCCGATTTCTACACACGGCCAAGACTTTTCGCGCAAGATATAGACAATCGGAATCCTAAGGTGTCGAAGCTTGTTGAGACTCATGCTGAAGAGGTGGAGCCATGAATCGATCTGATGCAAGGAAAATTGTTTTAAGCGCCATTATTATGGTGTCTCTTTCACTGGTTGCACTTATAGGGAGTGCGCTGATTTCAAATTATTCGCGGCAAGAGAAAACTCAAAATTATTTCAGACAAAACATGGGGCATTTGATTGATGCCGATCGTTTCGAAGCTTATGAGGTTCCGGAAGCAATTTCAGACGGCAGTGTCAGTGATTTCTATATTGCATATGATATGAATCGAAAAGTGTTGGGGTATGTTCTGACGGTGAGGATTTCGACCGATCAGGGAGAGTTGTCTTCAAGAATGGCGATTTCTGAAACAGGCGATCGATTGCTAGCTATCGAGGTTTTGGATTCATCGATGCAATCCCTTCCGTCTTTGAATGTGATGGATGCACTTAATGGTCAATTGCAGGGCGTTCGTATTCCCGTTGCGTTGCAGCTTGAATACAATAGCGAAGAACTTATATATAGTGAATACCCATCTGTAGAGGGGCTTCATGACGGTGTTTTTTTTGCAGAGAATGATGATTATGACAATTCGGGATATAAGGATTATGTTGAAATAACGGTGAAAGACGGACGAATCATTTCTGTGAATTGGGATGCAGAAGCCAAAGACGGCGGGAAGAATAGAGCTCAATCTTCAGTTGACGGCGAATACAATATGCCCGATGGTCAACAAATATGGGCAGCACAATCTTATTCAATGGAGAACATGCTGGTTAAGGTACAGGATTTAGATAAATTGGCGATTAAATCTGATGGCTATACGGAAATTGTCGATGGTGTAGACATGAAAGTAAATGTGTTTTATCGATTAGCCAAAGAATGTATTGAGAATTCTAGGAATAATGTAATCAAGGAAATTCCGACAGAAGGCGAACGGACGGAAGAGACCGGAACGGAACCCTCTGAAGCGGAAGAGCTTCCGAGTGTGAGCAATGATGCTGAAGACGCGAGCAATTTTCCAGGTGATGAGGTTTCGATTCCCTCTGATACAGCGAAAGTCGAGATTGATAATGGTGGCATTGAGGACGGGGTCGTCGTTCCGGGTGAGGTAGGAGATAATCTTATTGAGAGCGTTGACGGACTGCCCTTGTCTGAGATCCGGACCCAGATTCTGGGCGTGGATTCGGCACCGGAGTTCTCGGCGACATTGGTGAGCGCTGTCAATACCGGATACAAATACATACGTGATTATGTTCTTTGAGGAGACTATGCATGAATAAGACAGGTGAGTTCGGTGTGTTTCGATTTGTGTCGGTTCTGACATTCGGCTTACTGTTGGCGCTAAGAAGCAATAACTTATTCGAATCGATTATGACGATTGCGAGTGTTTTCATCATCCTTCTGTTCTGCATTCCCATCGCGAATCTGATACCTCGAAAACATCCTGTTGCGCATCTGATAGGTGTCATTATTGCCGTTCGTTTTATTACGCTGGCTTTGGGCTATTTGCCGGAATTTATTCGCGTACCGCAGGCGTTTGTCGATGCTTTCGGAATTTCAAAAGGTGCATATTTATTGTTGCTGAGTCCGATGATTTCAACTTATGTATTATACGGACGAAGAAACCGATCTTTTGGACTCCTCTCGTATGCTGCTTTTCTTGTGATGATGTTGTTTTTGGGGGCATTAAGACATGCATGGACATACGAGTCATTTTTGGGAATGACATTATTGCGCATGCCTCAAATATATATATTGATGCATCCCGCTGGCATCTTGATGATTTTGTCTGCCGTAACAGCAGCTGTTGTTTTTATCTACCGGAGAAAAGGTCATTGGACGTTTAAGATGGTTCCGCACTCACACTCCGAATCGACGGTTTATAGCCGTTTTTCACCGGTTGATAATGAGTCTTCATTAATTGGTGGAATGCTTCTTTTTTCATTTTGGACGGGTTTTCTCGCGGGTGCATCAACAATCCTTTTGAGCGTGTTCTCAACCTTGAAACTTCCTTCTTCGATTATGTCGCTTGCAGTTGTTGTGCCGACTGTGTTGGTGTTCTTTTATTCTGAATACACGAAGGCCGGTCGTCTGGTGTTTTCCGATCCACTTCTGAATTTAATCATTCTTCCGGCCCATGTTTTTCTGGTCGTTTTGCCATCTGAAATGATTTCGGTTGTACTTGGGGAGCGTGTATTCTCTCTGTCAAATGTCTTGTTGGTGGCCGTTGAATTTATTTTTGCGGTGTTTTTGATGTTACTTGTTTTAGTACTCATTCGCGTTGCCGCAAGAAAGGCTCTTTTTACTAAGCCGTTTAATTGCATTTCGGGTGGAGCAATGAGTTTTGCTTTACTTTCAATGCTTGCCGTTTTGGGTCAGATTTTTGTTTTGCTGGGTCAAAGAGCGGTTGAACTCTGTCGAACTATCCTTTAACGAATGAAGCGCTTTATAACTGGCAAAGAATTCGAGAACCGGCGTGGAAAAATTGGAGGTATTGCGTTTCAAAAATGCGAAACGCAATACGAAGTTGGTGTTCCCGAGCGGATTCGAACCGCTGGCCTACCGCTTAGGAGGCGGTCGCTCTATCCTGCTGAGCTACGGAAACATTTTACGATGGAATTATATCGTACTTCAAGCCGACTAACAAGAAAAGAAAAGACGGCAAGGAATCGCTCGTGTATCGAAATCTGTGAATTCTTTGAATTAATTCAATAAATGCACGTATTTTGATGCATATTTGCGGCAAAAAACCATGAATACGAAAAAACCTTTGTCAGTACTTCCTATAGGTTATATAATAGTCTGGTTGTTAGGAGGGATTGGAATGGAAAGACGAGTTGGAACAATTTCGCGCGGTATTCGTGCACCGATTTTTCGCCAAGGCGACGATGTGATTACAATTGTCACAAATAGTGTTCTGGAGGCAGCACATGCGGATGGTTTTGAACTCCGCGATCGCGATGTCGTTGCCGTCACCGAGGCAGTCATTGCAAGAACACAGGGTAATTATGCAACAGTGGATCAAATAGCCGCGGATGTCAAAGCCAAGTTCGGTGATGACAGTGTCGGTGTCATTTTTCCGATTCTCTCTCGTAACCGTTTCGCGATGTGCCTTAAAGGCATTGCGCGTGGTTCGAAGAAAATTGTACTGATGCTCAGTTATCCTGCGGATGAAGTCGGCAATCATTTAGTTGATTTAGATTTGCTTGACGAAAAAGGTGTTAACCCTTGGGTGGATGTACTGACCGAAGCGCGTTTCAGAGAGTTGTTTGGATACAACAAGCATACATTTACCGGCGTGGATTACATCAGTTACTATAAAGAACTGATTGAGGCTGAAAATTGTGAGGCGGAAGTGATTCTTGCCAATGATTGCCGCGCTATATTAGATTATACGAAGTCGGTCTTGCATTGTGATATCCATTCGCGTACACGCACGCAGAGGCTTCTGAAGCAGGCGGGTGCGACGAAAGTTTTTGGCCTCGCCCACATATTAAAGACTTCCGTCGAGGGTAGCGGATTCAATGAGGATTATGGTCTTCTGGGCAGCAACAAAGCGACCGAGGAGTCCGTGAAGCTGTTTCCGAGAGATTGTAAAGTGGTTGCCGAAGGCATCAGTCGCAGAATTCTCGAAAAAACCGGAAAGCATGTTGAAGCAATGATATACGGCGACGGTGCATTTAAAGATCCGGTTGGGAAAATATGGGAATTAGCCGATCCGGTCGTTTCTCCCGGATATACCGAGGGTCTTGAAGGGCAGCCGAACGAGGTCAAGCTCAAGTACTTGGCGGACAACGAATTTCCAGACCTCGAAGGCGATGCACTTAAGGCAGCTATCTCTGATTATATTCGCAAGAAAGAAGCGGATATGGTCGGCAACATGGCGTCTCAGGGAACGACGCCGCGCAGATTAACTGATTTAATTGGATCACTTTGCGACCTTACATCCGGAAGCGGAGACAAGGGTACGCCGATTGTCCTGGTACAAGGCTATTTTGACAATTACATTTCTTAATTCGAAGACGTCTTAAGACTTGTATAATTTCTGATTTACTAATAATGACGGCAAGAGATATTGCCAATTTTGGTGCCCAATGGAGGGTTGTATATGGATGTTATAATCAAAGACGATTATCAGGCGATGGGTGTTTATGCCGCAAAATGTCTCGCAGAAGTGATAAAGCGCAAGCCGAACGCTGTTCTTGGCTTGGCGACCGGAACTACGCCTCTTGCGACGTACAATGAATTAATTCGGATGCATCGCGAAGAAGGTTTGGATTTTTCTTCTGTCACAACATTCAACTTGGATGAGTATTTGGGAATTGGAAAGAATATGGATAAATCCTATCTCCAAGATCAGAGTTATGCGCGGTTTATGTACGAATCACTTTTTAAGCATGTGAACATTGATTTGAATCGCACGCATGTTCCGGACGGGCTTTCTCAAGATCCTTCGGCATTTTGTGAAGAGTATGAAGCTAAGATCAAAGCGGCAGGCGGCATTGATATTCAGTTATTGGGCATTGGAGGAGATGGCCATTGGGCTTTCAATGAGCCCGGGACCTCATTATCATCGAGAACACACGTTGAAGTATTAACACAGCAGACACTGGATGACAATTATGAGTTATTCTACAGGAAAGCCGGATTCAGCCGCGACCAAATGCCGCATTTTGCGCTGACGATGGGTGTCGGAACCATTTTGGATGCGCGCGCATTGCTGATGATGGCGTCCGGTTCAAAAAAAGCGTCAGTGGTTGCCAAGGCAATCGAAGGTCCGGTCACATCTCAGATTACTTCGACAGCCATTCAACTCTACAAGGGTCGCGCAATTGTTGTCTTGGATGAAGCCGCCGCATCGGAACTCAAGAACAAAGAGCATTATTTGCACGTTGAAAAGGTGAAATCTCAATTTGTTTGAGGCATGAACCGTTCGGGCAGGGAGAAAATTGACAAAAATTATATTCGTTTGTGGTAGGCTCTGCTCCGGCAAGAGCACATATGCCAAACGTCTTAAAAACCACCATTCAATCATTTTGTCTTCGGACAAGCTCATGCGCGATGTTTTCGCGCATGAACGCTGTCTGGAGCACTTTTCTAAACTTGCGCGTGCGCAATCTTACTTGTATGATTTAGCTGAGTGCTTGCTTGATATCAATGTGGATGTAATACTCGATTTTGGCTTTTGGAACAAGAGTGACAGAGACTCTTTGCGCTCACGGTTTTCCAAGCAAGGCCATATTGTGGAAGTGCATTATACCGACGTGGACGACGTCACGCGGGCACAGTGGATTAAGGCGCGAAATGAGCTCATCGACGCAGGGCTAAGCGAAGAGTATTACATTACGGAGGAAGCATTCCAAAGACTTGATCCGATGTTTGAAGTTCCGGATCCGCAAGAAGTTGATGTTCACGTCAAACATCAATGACCATTTGAAAGGACATCATTATATGTCTGATCCCAAAAACGCAATCGGAGAAGCGCTCTCGCTTCCCAAACTCAAGTTGGGTCAAGCCGTCAAGAACAGCGAAATTAGGGCCGGAAAACATCGGTTTGGTCCGGATAACAAACAATATTTTCTCTATTTCAAGCCGAGCGGCGCCGTCAAGAGACGCATTATCGTCTACATTCATGGCGGCGGTTGGATGGCGGGTTCTCCAAACAGATACAAGTATATCGGTAAAGTTTTCTCAGACATGGGCTATCACACCGTGTCTCTCGGGTACAGACACACGCCACTCTACAAATATCCGGCGCAAGCAGAGGATATATTCACGGCGTATGTCAAAGCTATCGCCTTTCTCCAGAAAAACGGTGTGCGTACGGATCGCGTCGTCGTTGTCGGTTCATCGGCGGGCGGTCACCTGGGTGGTATTCTCGTCTACGACAAACAAATGCAACAGAAGTACGATATTAACCCCAACGTATTTAAGGGTCTTGTTTCTCTCGGTGGAATACTCTCTTTTGGTGTAGAATACGCTCCGACGACGCAACTACTAATCGAATCCTTGTTTGAAAAAGGTTATGATCGAAAAAAGGCGGAGCCGATGTCTTTGGTTGACGGTAGCGAAAAAGTGAAAGTCCTTTGCATCCATGCGCAGAATGATCCGGTCAGCGAGATTGAGAACGAGGCAAAATTTGTGGCTCATGCCAATGCACTGCGTCCTAAGTCCGCAGACTCGATGATTATTACTGACGAGAACGTCTATCATTCAAATTTAGTCATGGGCGTTTTTTTCGATGACCCTGAGAAGTCAGAACCGCTGAAGGTGTTGTTTCGATGGGTGGAATCCCTGGCGGACTAATTAATAGATTTATTCGCTCGAATTAGTTCGGGCATATCTGGAGGTAAATGACAACATGGAAATTATCATTACGGCATTATTCGGGCTTGAGAGTCTTGTGCGTCAAGACTTAGAACATATCGGTTATGATAAGTCGGACATTCAAGTTCAAGACGGACAAGTGATTCTCAGTGTACCGAAAAACAAGGTGGCGCAGGCAGTTGCACGTGTCAATCTTTGGGTCAGGCACGGAGAGCGCGTTCTTTTATCTCTGGGCACTTTTCGAGCAACGACTTTTGACGATTTTTTTGAAGGTATCGAAAAAATGCCTTGGGAGGAATGGATTCCTGAGTCATTTGCTTTTCACGTGAACGGATATTCCAGAAAATCCCAGTTGTTTGGCATCCCGGCTTGCCAAAGCCTATGCAAAAAGGCAATTGTCAAACGTTTGATTGAAAAAGGTAGAGGCAAGGGAAGCCAGTATATTTCGGAAAATCCAGAAATTGGGCTTCTTAATGTTCGCTTCGGAATCGTATCTGACAATGTTCGCATGATGATGGATACGTCGGGAGATGGGCTTCATAAGCGTGGGTACAGGCCGTTGCGACACATTGCCCCGATCAAGGAAACGCTTGCTTCTGGGCTCGTTATGTTGTCTAAATATCAGCCTTTCGGTTATGAGGCTGTTGTGGACCCGTGTTGCGGATCGGGAACAATCGTCATTGAGTCTGCTTTGGCCGGGCTCAATATTGCACCCGGGCTGAATCGCCCGTTCGATGCCCAGAGATGGCCTTTTGTCGGCGCTCGAGTTTTTGCCGAAGCGAGGGAAGAAGCGAAAGATATGGTGATTAAACCCACCAAAGATGGCGCATTCTATTTTGGCTCTGATATTGATGGGCGAGCTGTTTCGAATGCGATACAAAACGCACGAGCTGCAGGGGTTGAGTCTGTCACTCGATTTAAGACGGAAGATCTTCGGAAACAAGATCCTGAGGCGCTAGCCGCTTGGACGGGCTTGGATCGACAACTTGTTGTATGCAATCCGCCATACGGTGGTCGAATGATGACAGAAGAAGAGGCGGTCGAGCTGTTTGGGTCGATTGGCCACACGTATCTTGATCGTGACGGTTTTTGCAAAAAAGGTATACGTCTGACTGTCATTAGTCCGGATGATTCATTTGAGAAGGCTGTCGGTCGAAATGCCGATAAGCGCATTAAGCTTTACAACGGAAATATTAGGTGTCAAATGAATCACTATTTTCGTATGATAAAGACGATGTAAACGCATTATAAATGTCACAAGTGTTGTCCGCGAGTGGTGCACAACAAACGCTTTCAATACAATGCATTAAAGAGAAAAAACGACCGCAGTACAGGCTTTTTGACATTAATAATATTGCGCAAGTGTTTATTACAGAAACGTTACATAATTTGTAAAATCCGTATTATCAGGCTTTGACTGGGCCGAAAACCTTGAAACCCTTGTCATTAAGTTATGCACAGAGTTTTCCACACCTTCCACAGTCAATACTAGTGGAAAACCATTGGGAAAAGTGGATTTTCAACTGCGACATTATCGACTCTCTTTGGTATAATATGAAAAAGTCTGCGGAGGTTTTGTGACTTATGTCATCGATAATCGATCAAGCTAAGAAGGCAAAAAAAGCGTCTTATACGATGTTTTCAATGTCATCTGAGACCAAGAAAAAAGCGTTGTTGTCAATTGCTGAGGCACTTGATAATCGTAAAGCGGCTATTTTTGAAGCTAATGCGAGAGATATGGCGCTGGCACAGCAGACGAATTTGGCAATGCCACTTCAGAAAAGATTACTTTTCGACGAATCAAAGCTCTTAACGGTCTGTGAAGGTCTTGTTCAATTATCAGGTTTGGAAGATCCTGTCGGCAAGAAGCTTCTTGCGACTGAGATGGATGACGGGCTTTCGCTCTATCGCATCTCATGTCCGATTGGCGTAATCGGCATTATTTTTGAATCCCGTCCGGATGCTTTGGTGCAAATTGCATCTTTGTGTCTTAAGACCGGAAATGCCGTTTTTCTTAAGGGAGGCTCAGAAGCAGCGCACACCAACCGCATACTTGCGCAAATTATTACTGATGCTGCAATCTCTTCCGGTTTGCCGGAGGGCTTCTTGACGCTATTAGAGTCAAGAGAAGAGGTCACGAGCATGCTCGCCCTCAGCGATTACATTGACTTAATTATTCCCAGAGGTTCGAATGCGTTCGTTAGGTACATCATGGATCACTCCGATATCCCGGTTCTCGGTCATGCGGACGGTGTTTGTCATCTTTACATCCATGAGAAGGCCGACACAGATATGGCGCTATCAATTGCGGTCGATAGTAAGACGCAGTATGTCGCCGTGTGCAATACCGCAGAGACGCTTTTGGTGGATGCGTCTGTCGCAGACACAGTTTTGCCTCGGATCGCCGAAGCGCTGAAGCAGAAGGGTGTCACTCTTTTCGGTTGTGAGAAGTCCGCGAAGTTGTTATCCATTCCGGTGGTTTCAGAATGGCACCATGAGTATTTGGATTATCAAATGTCTGTGAAAATCGTCGACGGCATCGATGAGGCAATCGACCATATCAATCAATTTGGCTCCGGTCATACGGACGCGATTGTGACTTCCGATAAGTCTGTTGCAGAGAAGTTTATGAATGATGTGGATTCAGGGAATGTTTTCTGGAATTGCTCTACTCGTTTTTCTGATGGATTTAAGTATGGTTTTGGTGCCGAGGTCGGTGTCAGCACCTCTAAGATTCACGCGCGAGGTCCTGTCGGACTCGAGGGAATGGTCACATATAAGTACAAACTTTTTGGAAGTGGCCAAATTGTTGACGATTACGCATCGGGGCGCAAGACCTTCAAACATCGTCCGATTACCGACTGACTCGATTAAGTTTATTTTTTAGGAGGCACACATGCTTATTTCATTAGGTTCTGATCACGCCGGCTTTGCAATGCGAAGCTTGATAGCAAACCATCTTCGTAATAAAGGGTTTGAGGTCATTGAGCATGGTGCTGTGAGCGAGACAGAACCTTACAGTTATGTTAAAGCCGGACTTGCGGTGGCCAGTGACATTCAGACGCATCGTGTTGAGCGTGGAATCGTCATTTGTGGAACGGGAATAGGTATTTCGATTGCGTGCAACAAGAAGCAAGGCATCCGTTGCGCACTATGCGTCAATGAGTTTATGGCTAAGATGGCAAGACAACACAACGACGCCCAGATTCTCGCATTGGGCGCACGTGTATTAGGCACCTCTTTGGCCATTTCAATTGTTGATGCTTATCTAGACGGTCTATTTGAAGGCGGTCGTCACCAAGAGCGTATCGACGAGATAGCCCATCAAGAGAATCCGAGCACGAAGTCGTGATCTCGGATTTTTTATGCACGCGCGACGATTGTTACATGATAGAATAAAAAGCAAGATATTTTAGGAGGGCCGTTCATGGACAGTAACGTATTCATTTTTGATCATCCGCTTATTCAACACAAGATTTCCCTGCTGCGCGACAAGCGTACGACCACCAAAGAGTTTCGTGAACTGGTCGGTGAGCTCGCCATGCTGATGGCTTATGAAGTCACCCGAGATCTTCCTCTCAAAGAAGTCGAGATAGAGACCCCTGTCGCGATTGCCAAGACAAAGGTTTTGGCCGGTAAGAAGCTCGCCATAGTCCCGATTTTGAGAGCCGGTCTGGGAATGGTTGACGGTATGCTTAATCTGATTCCGATGGCTAAGGTCGGACATATTGGTCTTTATCGCGATCCCAATACACTTGAGCCTGTCGAATATTATTGCAAACTTCCCGATGATGTTACTGAGCGTGAAATCGTCATATTGGACCCGATGCTTGCGACCGGTGGGTCGGCATCTGCTGCAGTCAGTTTTTTGAAAGAGCGCGGCATAAGTCACATCAAATTCATGTGCTTGATTGCTGCGCCTGAGGGTATAGAGCGCTTACAACGGGATCATCCGGATGTCCCGATTTTTTGTGCTGCCAAAGATCCTAAGCTCAACGAGCATGCGTACATTGTTCCGGGTCTCGGTGATGCCGGAGATCGTCTGTTCGGGACTAAATGATTACTCTACCGGAATCGGACTAGTCGTGTTATCTTACTCGAAAATGCAATCTGTTATCTTTATAGTAGCGATAATTGACAAGATTTGACAAATAATCAGAAAAATCAGATTGCACTAATCTAAAATCAGGCGTAGAATCTCAAGAATATAAAGGATAATGAAGTCCGGAGTCAATACCGGGCTTCGTGTTTTTTCAAAAATGACAATGTTCATTGTACAGATTTACAGAGGGAAGACAAATGGCAGTTCAACAGTACCTATTATCAGCCGCCGGGTGGCTCTCGGCTTATTGGGAAGCACTCAAACATGAATTCATCAGTGAGTTCAAAATCGAAGATATCGGGTCTGAGATTCGGCACGCTATACTGCCTTGGAAAGAGTTTTTTACCGTTGGCGGACAGTCTTTTTTGTTGACCGACGCTATAATTGTCACTTGGATCGCTGTTATTCCTTCAATTCTTTTATGGATATGGGTTGCCTCGAAGCGTGATCGTATTCCAAGCGGCAGACAGCTTCTTGGAGAGACGCTCGTCGGGTTGTTTATTAGTCTTTGCAAAAACAATGGACTAAATCAGAAACAGTCCGAACAGGTTGCGCCTATGATTGGCAGTATTTGTTTTTTTCTGGTTTCGTGTAATCTCGTCTCGGTTTTTGGCATTAGCCCGCCGGCGAAGAACATCGCGTTTCCGATTGCATTGGCTCTCTTTACAATCATCTATGTTTTATTTACGGCCATTCGTTTCGTTGGAATCAAGGGATTCTGGGGCTCGCTTATATATCCGACAAAAATTATGTTGCCGTTCAAAATCATTGATTACATTATTAAGCCAATGTCTTTAGCTTTGCGTTTGTTTGGTAATGTATTCGGTGCTTTCATTTTGATGGAATTCCTACATCTCATTATTCCCGTAGTTGTGCCTGGTATCTTTGGGCTCTGGTTTGATTTGGCAGATGGCATTCTGCAAGCAGTTATTTTCTCCTATCTTACCGCACTTTATATCGGTGAAATCGTCGAAGGCGCACATTCCGCGCACGAGCAACAACTTGCGAAAATTCAGCCTGGTGCTTGACTATAAATAAACGCATTCATTTTGGAGGGTATACAAATGACAATTTCTTTAGCTATGTATTATGTATTGCAAGTGGCAATAGAGTCTAAGGGCCTTGCTGGAATTGGCGCCGGACTAGCTATTGGTTTGGCGGCTTGCGGTGCGGCCATCGGTATGGGTATTGCGGCGGGAAAAGCGCTTGAATCGGCGGCAAGACAGCCCGAGATTTACGGTCGACTTCAAACGATGCTGTTAACCTCCATCGTGTTTATGGAATCTGTTGCCATTTATGCTTTGGTTATCAGCTTGTTATTGATTTTCACTTTCTAATCTCATATTCTCTCGTTTTTCGATTGCGCCTGACGCGACCGAGAGGTTTTCGAAAAGAAAGGACATGATCTCATGTTTATATCGTCAATTATTCAACCCGTTCTGCTTGATATGAGTCAAAGAGTTATGCCGTTAATATTGTCTGCAGAAGCGGCCGTAGAGGAGCCGGGGCTCATCGCACCGGAGCAGATGGCCGGATATACGGTGACGGTTCTGTTTACCGTCATCAACATCATTGCGGCTTACCTAATCTTGAAGCGATTTGTATTTAAGCCAATTATGTTGCTTTTGGCAACTCGTCGTCAGTGCATCGAGGACGAGATCAACCAAGCCGAGGAGGCAAAAAAACAAGCGCAGGCTCTTTTTGCCGATAGCAAACGGGCATCGGAGCAGACGCGTTCTGAAGCAACTGATATTTTATCAGAGGCTCGAATTCAGTCTGAAAAACAAGCGCTGATCATAATTGAGAAGGCCAAGGAGGATGCTGAGCAGATACGATTACGTGCTAAAGAAGACTCCGACCGATTGCATGCAGCCATGCTTGAGCAGATGAAGGATGAAGTCGCCGATTTGGCGGTCAAAATCGCTTCGAAAGTCGTTGGAAATGTTATCGACGAGAGTCAGCAAAAGGCACTCAGCGAGAGAATTCTCATGGAGTCCTTAAATACAGAGGTGAAAGACATTGACTGACAGAGCAAAAAAGAAAGAATTTCGAGTCATTCGCGTCGTCACGGCATCTGAAATGCCGCCGGAGCGCGTCAATTTGATTGCGCAACGCTTTGCGGAGTTTTTCAAAATCACAAGTTATACCTCGTCACATGAGGTGGATAAAGACTTAATTGGCGGTTTCATTATATTTGCCGCCGGGTACCGATATGATTATTCTGTCCGTGGACAACTCGAACGTATCGGCCATCACTTAAAAAGCACGCACCATTTTTCTTCTGAAACGGTTTCAGGAGATGATGCGCCAGCTATCGAATCCGAGCAAATTCGCGAATCTATTGATCAGGCTCTGGCGAGCTTTGATGAGAGTCCGACAGCGTTATACGGCCAAGATTTACTCTTTGACCAAGACGGAAAATCGGCATGTCTTTCGGATGCACAATCTGCAAAACTACTGGTGGATCAGCTTCGTGAGCAGGCCGCTAGTGCTTTTTCCGAGGCGACTACTGTTGAAGAGATTGGCTACGTGCTACAAGTCGGCGACGGTGTTGCTTTTGTCAAGGGAATGCAAAACTGTCTCACCAATGAGCTCATTATGTTCACACCGTCAATTTTCGGGATTGCGATGAACTTAGAAGAAGAACGGGTCGGCGTTGTGGTTCTCGGCGACGAAAGATATATCAGAGAAGGTTCGATTTGTAAGCGGACCGGTCGGACCATCAGTGTCACTGTCGGCCGAAAACTTCTCGGAAGAGTCGTTGACCCGCTTGGTAATCCTATCGATGGAAAAGGCCCGATTCGCTCAAGTGCCTGTCGCCCGATTGAGAGCGGAGCGCCTTCAATTATCGACCGATCACCTGTTAACGTATCATTGGCGACCGGTATTACTGCAATCGATGCGCTCACGCCGATTGGACGTGGCCAACGAGAACTCATCATCGGAGATCGACAGACCGGAAAAACGGCGATTGCCATAGATACAATTATCAACCAAAAAGGGAAAAACGTCCTGTGTGTCTACGTCGCTATTGGTCAAAAAATGGCCAATATTGTCCAAACGGTAGGTGTTCTGGAACAGAATCACGCGCTGGACTATACGGTGATTGTGGCGGCAGGTGCTGCGGATCAAGCATCACTTCAGTATATTGCGCCTTTTTCAGGGTGTGCGATTGCCGAATATTTTATGTATGAAGAGCACGAAGATGTTTTAATCGTTTTTGACGATTTGACTCGACATGCTCAGGCTTATCGATCGATATCGCTCTTATTGCGTCGTCCTCCGGGACGCGAAGCTTTTCCGGGCGACGTATTCTATTTGCACTCCAGACTTTTGGAGCGCGCGGCAAAACTTTCCAAAGAAAAAGGCGGCGGTTCCATTACAGCACTTCCGATCATTGAGACCCTTGCCGGCGACATTTCCGCGTATATTCCTACCAATGTGATTTCGATTACAGACGGTCAAATATATCTTGAATCCGAACTATTTTTCTCGGGGCAGCGGCCGGCGATCAATGTTGGACTGTCGGTATCTCGTGTTGGTGGTGCTGCACAGACTAAAGCAATGAAAAAAGTTGCCGGTCCGCTTCGAATTAATTTGGCGCAGGCCAGAGAGATGGCTGCATTTGCACAATTTGGATCTGATTTAGACGAGAATACCCGCAAGCAGCTTAAGCGAGGCATCGTACTCAATGAAGTTCTTAAGCAGGAGCAATATGCGCCGCTTTCTATGGCTGAGCAAGTCATCAGCTTGTTTTTGGCAACCGGCGATTACGTTGAAATCGTAGAAAAAGAAGATGTCAAAGACTTTGTTAGCGACTATATCGAGAAAATTCGAACAATATACCCGGAAGTCATCACTGAAATTGAGAATACATCCATGCTGTCCGATGAGGTTGCCGAAACGCTAAAACGAGTCGCAAACGAGCAAGCAGACGGATATACGGCCGACCGACCTGACTATTTGGAGACAGAGAGATAATGGATCGATTAGAAGACATCAAAAAACGGTTGAGGAGCGTCAACGAAATTCGACAACTGACGCGTGCAATGGAGTTGGTCAGTGCTGCGAAAATGCGCAAGTCCAAAATCCAGCATGATCTGGTCGGCCCGTTTTTTTCACTGTGTGCTGAGAGTATGCTCGAGGTCCAAAGACACTCGCCAGATATCAATGATCCGTTTTTTCGATTGAGAAAAAAGGAAAAGGGCGAGACATGGAAAATTGGCTATTTTGTACTGACCGGTGACCAAGGGCTTGCCGGAGCGTACAACAACAATGTGGTTCGAATTACTCAAGAACACATCCAGTCGAAGATTCTCGATAATGCTGAGAAAGGTCTTCAAACAGAATATACACTTTATGTGTTTGGCAATGTCGGACGCGAGAAACTCATAAGAGACGGATATATTGTTGATCCCGAATTTTCATTTCCGATTACGAATCCGACGTATTATGAGGCCAGAAGTGTGGCCAATATAATTCGTCGTAAATACCTTGCCGGTGAATTTGATCTCGTGTATCTCATTTACACTAAGATGGAATCTGCGGTCAAAATGAGTCCGATGATTGTTCGTGTCGTGCCGGTCAATACAAAGGCATTGACGGATATTTTGCCTTCAGATATTAGTGACGCAGGTATAGCGGTCGAGAGCGGTGCAACACTTGATTATCATCCGAATCCAAACGCCGTTTTTTCATTTCTCATTGATACCTATCTTAATGCGATGCTGTACGGCGCTCTAGTCGAAGCCTATGCCTGCGAGCAGACAGCGCGTATGACTGCGATGAATAATGCGACAGACAATGCGGATGAAATGATAAAAAATTTGACACAAAAGGGTAATCGGGCGCGCCAGTCCAAGATTACAACAGAATTAATCGAAATCATTAATGGTGCCGAGCAAACGGCAGAGAAATAAGTGAGGTTATTATGTCAACGGGTTATGTTGTTCAAGTTATTGGTCCGGTCATCGATTGTCGTTTCCCCGATAATGAGTTGCCTACTATTAATGACGCTGTTCGTATCAATCGAGGTGTCGGTTCTATCATGGCAGAAGTGCTTCAACACAAAGGTGACGGTGTAGTTCGATGTGTTGCGTTTGAGGCCGCGGAAGGCTTATCCAGAGGGGCAAGTGTAGAGTCGATGCAGTCTCCGATTATGGTTCCGGTCGGCCCGAATATCACCGGGAGACTCTTTGATGCATTGGGACGGCCGATAGACGGGAAGGGCCCTGCAGACGCTGCGGACCGTTGGCCGATTCACAGAAAAGCACCGACTTATGCTGACCAGTACCCAACCGAAACGGTTTTTGAGACCGGTATAAAAGTTATTGACCTTCTCGTTCCATTTTGCCGAGGCGGCAAAATCGGCCTTTTCGGTGGTGCCGGCGTTGGTAAAACGGTACTCATCCTTGAACTAATTCGTAATATCGCAGCCGAGCACGGCGGATATTCTGTTTTTACCGGAGTCGGAGAGCGTTCGAGAGAAGGCAATGACCTATGGCTCGAAATGCAAGATTCCGGCGTCATTGATAAAACAGTCATGGTATTTGGACAGATGAATGAAACGTCTGGTGCGCGCATGCGTGCACCGCTTACCGGGCTCACGATGGCTGAATACTACCGTGATGAAATGAAGCAAGACGTGTTGTTGTTCATCGATAATATTTACCGGTTTGTTCAGGCAGGTTCTGAAGTATCTGCATTGCTCGGCCGTATCCCTTCGGCGGTCGGATACCAACCGACTCTTGCAAACGAAGTGGGTGATTTGCAGGAGCGAATCACATCAACGAGAAACGGCTCCATCACCTCAATACAGGCGGTATATGTTCCTGCCGATGATATCACGGACCCAGCGCCTTCAACGACATTTGCTCATTTGGATGCCAATATCGTTCTTTCGCGGTCCGTCGTTGAGCTGGGTATATATCCTGCCGTTGATCCGCTTGAGTCATCTTCGCGGATTCTCTCTGAGCGTGTCGTCGGGAAAGAGCATTATCATGTCGCCAGAAAGGTTCAAGAAACCTTGCAGCGTTATAAGCAATTGCAAGACATCATCGCGATTTTGGGCATGGAAGAATTAAGTGAAGAGGATCGCAAAACCGTTTCTCGAGCGAGAAAAGTGCAACGCTATTTGTCTCAACCTTTTTTTGTAACGGCAGATTCAACGGGTTACGCACCACGATATGTCTCTATCGAAAAAACAGTCCGTGCATTTGGAGAAATCATCAGTGGCGGATTGGATCACATACCTGAACAGCATTTTTTCATGAAGGGTGATATTGATGACGTCTACGCATCTTATCGCGGCGAAAAAGCATAACTTAAGTAACCTGATAGTTCCGTTTGGAGAGGGATAATGGCTGAGAATAGCAAAGAAAAAAAGAAGAATAAAATAATGCTGGAAGTAGTAACCCCTTATCGTCATTTTTATGAGGGGCAGGTTTCAGGTGTCGTTATGCCTTCTTTAGATGGTGATTTGGGCGTGCTTCCCGGACATGCACCTTTGGTCGTCGCATTAACGCCCGGACATCTTGAGATAACGATAGATGAAGATAAGCGTTATGCAGTTCTTACCGAAGGTTTTGCCGAAATCGGGCAGCACCTGGTTCTTGTTGTATGCAATGCGGCTGAATGGCCGGAGGACATCAACATCAAGCGCGCATTTGACGCCTATCATCGCGCTTACGCTCGTTATCATTCAATCAAGTTGAGTAGTGAAGAAAGCCTATATGCTCGGCACTCAATGAAGCGAGCCAGAGAGAGAATGAATTTGATTTTCCATCATGGTACGGATTCACAGAAAGAGCAACTCAATGCATTAACGGGAGGCATGTTGCCTCAATCCTTTGATGTGCCGGCCGATAACCGCGTCTAGTCTTTTTTTCCGCTGAAAGAAAATATAAAGCGATATTTCCCGATTTTGATCTGGTCATTTTCGTTCAGCGGCGTTTCTTCGTTAGAATATAGCCTCTGATGACCAATCCACGTTCCCTTCTCGGAGCCCAAATCAACCAGATAATACATGTGGCTTCGCTTAATGATACGAGCATGCATATAGCTGATTGAATCATCGTTGAGATACAAGTCGCAAAGTGATTTGTCGGCTCCAATGAGGTAGTCGTCAACCCAGATCAAGAACGATCGACACCGCTTGTGTTCCGCACTTAGCTTCCCATAGTCTTCTTGCTCAATTAAAAATGCGGGACGGATTTTTTGCTCGTAGTCATCGCTTAATCCGACATTTGTTTCCGTGCTGCGATCGGGGAAATATATGTCTGCTTGTGCCTGACGCCGTTCTTTAAGTTCACAAGGATTAATCTGCTTTTTCTGACCGTATTTGTTTTGCGCTTGAAATAGAAAGGCTGCACATATAGCGATTGGAATGAATAGAAAGAAAAGCGATTCAAACGAAATCGAATCGGGTGGCTTTCTGGCATCGGTTAAAATGAGTCTCAACTGAATTATGCCGTATATGAGCGTAATGAAAAGCAATGCTATCCAGTATTTTGTGTAGGCTGTTATCGGTGACCGACTCGGCGTCGTCGTTGTAACAAGACAATCCAATTGAGCAATAGCTTCTCTAAATGCTCTCTCATCATTGCTTTGACAGGCGCAAACTAATTTTTGTCTAATTGATGTCGGAACAATTTGCGAAATGATAGGATGTCCCAGAAAACTGTCAAATGCATCGGTATCAAGTGCAGTCAGGTTGCATTGGTCTGAGGACGTATCTCCTCTAATCGGGAAATAGGTCAAATATACTGACTTATTAACGGGGTCAATCCAAGCATGATTAGCGTCTAATAGTATGCCGGATGGGGAGAGACAGTAATCCAGAGAGTCCAGCAACGACAACAGAAGATGCCTTACAGATGCTCTGAATGAATCGATATCATCGGTTGCTAAAACATCGTATTCGCATAGATTTTGTAGGCCGGTGCAATCATAACAAATTTGAAGTTGTCCGAACTGTTCTCTGATGTTTGCTTTTAAAAAGCAGGGGCAAGACTGGTTCTGCAATGCTTCTACAGCATGCAGAACCAGTGTCTGATTCAAATCAATAACAGCTATTTTGCCATATGGTCCGCGCTCTATTTTCATTTTTCTTAATTACCTCAATGATCCGATGACTTGTCCGTCGTTGAATACAAAGCTCATTATGTTTTCTGCATAATTGGTCAGCCCCTCGCGAAAGACGAGTGCCAAAGATACAAGAATTGCGATAATTATTACGATTTCGACCGTGCCCATGCCTTTGCGATTTGTAGGAATCTTTTTTTGAGTATTGATGTGTTTCATTTTTGCCTCCTTGGTAATTGTGTGTTAGAACTTCAGAGATATTAGAGCCGGAGTTATGGCAACAATAAGAACAGAAACGAAGTCCAGCATCATTGGAAAAATCATTGATAGAGCCTCTCTTTCTCGTTTTTTTCTGGACGCGTTCCGACTCAGTGACCAACAGGAATTCGATTGAAGAGATAGAAGGGATAGTACTTCTGATCCGCCAGATAGTTCATATCTTGCGGCTAATAGCAGTGCAGATTGTGCTTCAGGAATCGAAGTCCTTGCAGAAAAGGACTCAATTGCGTTTCCGGCAGAAACGCCTGATAAAATGTGAGCTTTAATCATCCGCAATTCACTTCCGAGAACGGAACTTTCGTGAAAAGCAGCAGAGCAAGTATCGATGGCTTTTGGCAATAGCATTCCGGATTGCAAGAGCGTGACAAGCATCGAGAGAAAGAGTGGAATCTCTTGCATAATGCATTCTCGTCGCTGTACGATTTTGTTGCGAAGATCTTGATGCATCAGCACGACAAATAGGATAGCAAAGCACGGTGAGAACCAAACCGGCTGTCCGATTGAATGAAGTATGAACATGCTGAGGGGTGTGGTGCAAACAATGACAACAAGTGTCTTTGCGACAAATTGTGAAAATGCCAACTGCGGCTGCTGTGACAACTCGCTGAACAGTTCGTGTTGCCGAGTCAAATAGCCTTGTGGTAGATGATTTGAGGCCCATCTGCCGAGTCGATCAATGAGTCTTTTCATTTGATCGGAATAGTGTTCTTCTCGAATCCCTAAGTTTAATGGCTTTGCGT
This sequence comes from Clostridiaceae bacterium, assembly GCA_012838315.1. Taxonomy (GTDB): domain Bacteria; phylum Bacillota; class Clostridia; order Saccharofermentanales; family Saccharofermentanaceae; genus DUPM01. The sequence goes on along the minus strand of DUPM01000136.1, from coordinate 14,689 downwards.
CATTTTCTCCGATGATTCGGAATAGAAGCGCACAAGAAATGATCGAAATAATGAATGCTAAAAGCATCATAAAATTACCCAGCGGATTTGTTTTTACCACAGACATGTATCCGGATGAAAAAGAAGAGAGTGCGAATGTGATGCCGAATGGCATAAGGCAGAGGATGAAAGCCTCTGCATTTTTTCCGGAATTGTTTGCCTCAACTTCACTACGTACAGCCATTAACTCTGAAAGCATCTGGCAACTGTTTCGTAGGATGGATATGACTCCGGTGCCGACCACTCTGGAAATTGATAATGCGTGCATGACGGGTAACAGTTCAATGTAGTCGAGTCGTTTACACATGTCTATCAGGCAATTTCCCATCGGCTCGTGAGCAGATAACGACTTCTCAAGGCGAAGTAGCGAAGCACCCATTAAGCTTCTTTGCCCAAAGGCTTTTTCGATATTTCCTCTTGCACACATAAAAGCACTTTCCAGAGAATAGCCACCTGACACGGATGTACACAAGGATTGCAGAAGAACTTTACTTTGTGCACGAAGTAACATGCTTCTCTTTGAATAGAGGACTCGCACTACGGCCAGAAAAGGAAAAATCGAAAGAAGAGATGACATGAGAAGCCGAATAACAAGGATATGAAGGAATGGGTCAGACAGAATAAACGTTATACCCAAGCACATGGGATATACGTATAAGTGCCGGATCAAAAATTGGCGACGCGACAATCGACTCGGATCGATAACTTTCTTTTCTTTTGTTCTATTATGTAGAAAGATCCATTGGAGCCTCTTATTCATTGAGTGTGATGCATTTTTCAAGATTATGCTCCTTTCTTATGAAAACTGGCAGAGCGACTAATCTGTCGCTTTCCGATGGACCCATTTGACATATCTCGTCTACCACGCGTTTCCCGTCCGAGTTCCTTCGGATGTGGACCAAAATATCGATTCCCATTTCAATTTGACGAATAACTGCATCGAAAGGCAGAGAGGAACCCGCCATCACCATCGTTGCCAAACGGTTAAGCATTTCAGTACATGAATTGGCATGCCCGGTGCACAATGAACCGGGATGACCCGTATGGAGAGCGTGGAGCATTTCTGCGGCTTCTTCACCTCGAACCTCTCCGACGATTATTCTGTCAGGACGCATTCGAAGAGCAGTTCGGATTAATTTGCCGATGTCAATTGATCCCTGGCCATCCGGACCGGGAAGCCGCGCTTCAAGGCGTACCAGATTATCGATGCCCTGAAGGCGCAATTCTGCAGAATCTTCAATGGTTACGACACGCTCGTTTTTAGGAATAAATGAAGAAAGTGTATTCAAAAATGTTGTCTTTCCCGAACCGGTACCGCCACAAATAAAAATTGTTTTTTTCGAAATAACGGCAGAGGAAAGGTATTCAGAAGCCTCTTTACTCACGAATCCTTGGCGGATCAATGTCTCCATATCCGGCCGAACACCGGTAAATTTGCGGATTGTGAAAATCGGTCCATCCGGAGCGACCGGAGGCAAGACTGCATTAGCGCGAGATCCGTCGGGAAGACGAAGATCTGCAATCGGAGACGACTCATTTAATGGTCGGTTCGCCCTAGAAAAAAATGAGGTGATGACTGACTCAAGGTACTCAGCATCTTTAAATTGCAGACTGCTCTGAAAGAGTCGCCCTGATTTTTCGAAGAAGATGCAGTTGGCGCCATTGACCATGATCTCGGTGATTCCCGGATCATCCATCATTGGCTGAAGGATATCAAGACGCCTCATTTTATTAAACAAGGAAGCGGCCAGATTGCGTTTTTCGCTAAGTGTCAGACGCATTGAAAATTCATCATTGGCAATGACATCCGCAATGACCTCGCGAAATGCATCGTCACTGATTTCATTGTCCTCGTGCATCTCTTGAAGGATGTGCAGGCTAAGCCTTTTCCGCAATAGATCCATGTCCACTTGAGATTGACTATTGTTATCAGTGCCGCCGTCAGCGGTCGCAGTAGATAAGCGTCGATTATCGCTTGCTTCAACAGCGCTATCTTTATACTTCGACCTCATATCGATACCCTTTCTGAAGCGTTGACAAATTTCAGTTGATGGGGAGGCATGTGAGAAAATAATGACTCGATCTCATTTTTGAAAAATGGATCTTGAGATGAAGATTCATCTGGAAGAACCATGTGAATCTCATGAGCCATTGGGCAAATTGATTCGATTTTGCAGAAAGGCAGACCTTCCACCACAACAACTGCTGAAGCTTTATTTGTCGGCTCATCAACTTCTTTCCTCAGTAACATAAGCAATGAAGACAGGACAGATATGTCTGATTCCATGATGTCGTCAGAGCGAACCGGCCGCCCGAAGTTGTGGAACCCCATTTCGTCAACGCACACATAAGAAGATAGTTGAAATTCCGTATTCGTGTTGCCGGAAAGTCTCAGCAACAATTCACTGATTCCGGAAGCGGCTCTTTCAATCCCACGTGTTGTGCTGTTCTCGAATTGACTGCGGGGCATACGAATACCGGGCATCAGATTGAGGCGATACACAGTATTCATGGTATTCCTAAGCATTGTCGTGTTTGCTGAGATATAGGTTTCTCGTTTTGAAAAATCTGCCAGGGAAATGAAGAGTATTAACCGACCGCGATGATTGGACTGGCTTGGAAATGTGCTCTCGTCCATCGGCTCTGACAAATGAAGTTCGTTGCGAATAGCCTTTGATAGAGTGCGTGCACTTCTTCGGAAACTGTTTTGATCTCTAAGACAAATTGATGTCGGATGACCGATTGAAGCAGTCCCGGTGACAATCGATTTCTCTTTACAGTCTTTGGAATCGTAAAGAATGACATCATTTTCACAAAAGGTTCGATTCGGCAATTCATCTATGCGCACAGCTTGAATGGGAATACTCGGTAGGTGGATGTTTAAGCGACCCATCAGCAGGCGCGTGAAAGCGGGATCAGAATCAATAACGTGTACAGTTGATTGCATATGGCACCTCCGTTTCGTTTGTTGAAAGAATATCGCTAATGCCAATGCCAAAGCGCGTAATTTTTCGACAATTGGGCTACGAACGAACTAATGTCGGATACGCCAATTGAAAGATGTTCATATTATGTCTGAAGGAAAGGAAGGTGTTCATGTTTGACAAAAACGATAATGGATATCTGCTATTGCGCGTCGATAGTGAAGATGGTATTATCAAAAGACGATTGAAATAATTTCATTCTTATCAAGAGTGGCAGAGGGATACGGCCCTATGAAGCCCGGCAACCGCGGAAAGCAGCGGTGCCAATTCCGGCAGGGTAACCTGGGAGATAAGGCTATATGGACTGTTGGTGCCTCTCCTTTCCGGGGGAGTTTTTTTATTTTCCGGTTTTGACCGGTTACAATTGACTCAATTATTGGAGGTTTTTTATGAGTTGTTCGAATCAAGGGAAATGGCTTTTTACTTCAGAATCGGTTACCGAGGGTCACCCGGACAAAGTCTGCGATCAGATATCAGATGCGGTTCTTGATAATATTTTGTCACAAGATCCCACGGCCAGAGTAGCGTGCGAAACGGCTTGTACTACCGGAATGGTTCTTGTCATGGGCGAGATTACGACGTCCGCATATGTTGATATTCCGAGTATTGTGAGGAATACCGTGAAGGAAATCGGATATGATGGAACCGATTTTGGTTTTGACTACAAGACCTGTGCCGTCTTGACGACGATTGATGAGCAGTCTTCGGACATCGCGTTGGGCGTGGACCATTCTTTGGAGTCGAAGACCGGCCAGATTGCGGATGACATGGACAACGGTGCCGGTGATCAGGGGATGATGTTCGGCTATGCCTGCAACGATACCGATGATTATATGCCGCTCCCGATTCACTTGTCACATCGTCTTTCCGAGCAACTTGCTCGTGTCAGAAAGGACGGTACTCTTCCGTACCTAAGACCGGATGGCAAGAGCCAGGTCACTATTGAGTACGAAGGGCGTCGCGCTAAGAGGATTGAGGCCGTTGTCATTTCATCACAACACTCAGCGGATGTGGACATCGAGACGCTTCGCGAAGGAATAAGAACGCATGTCATTGATCCTATTCTTCCCGTCGAGATGATGGACGAGAAGACCAAGATATTTATTAATCCTACCGGCCGCTTTGTTATTGGTGGTCCTCAGGGAGACAGCGGATTAACGGGACGTAAGATTATTGTAGATACGTATGGTGGCTATGCACGTCACGGCGGCGGAGCATTTTCAGGGAAAGACCCGACTAAGGTTGATCGCTCTGCAGCCTATGCCGCGCGATATATCGCGAAGAACATTGTAGCTGCCGGCTTGGCAGAGGAATGTGAAATTCAGTTTGCTTATGCGATTGGTGTTGCACAGCCGGTTTCTGTTCGAGTAGATACATTCGGAAGCGGCATCATCGCTGATGAGAGCATAACGGACTTAATACGCATGCATTTTGACTTGCGGCCGTCGGCAATTATTAGAGATTTGGATTTGAGACGTCCGATCTACAAAGCCACAGCGGCGTATGGCCATTTTGGCCGTAACGGATTGGAATTTCCTTGGGAGAAGACCGACAAGGTCGATATTTTGAAGCAGGCAGCCGCGCGATAAGTGCTCTCTTTGGAGGGCAAAGTTCTCGCATTGTTCATAGTCATTGAAGGAGGGTTGCTTTGCAATCGGATCCGTATTCGGAGAATCATATTGACGGCGTGACGGAAGCGAAAGTTGCCTCGAGCAATCGCGAAGAAGTTAAGCAGCGCATCAAAGCGGTATGTTTATTTGTTCGTTTTAGCAATGACAGCAATGGATTTAAAGTTGCTGCCTTTCAAGACACTGAGAGCCAAGAAGAGTTTTTTGGTGTCGGTGTTATGCCATTTTTGGATGTTGATGATCGAGTTGTTCTTGATGGCGTCTGGGATGAGCATTCTACATATGGTAGACAGTTCAAAGTGCTTGGGTTGGCGCCGCACATTCCAAGAACACAGCAAGATATTATCAGCTACTTGTCGTCCGGTTCGGTCAAGTGGATTGGCCCGAAGCTTGCCGAACGAATTGTCCAAGAATTCGGCGAAAATTCGATAGATGTAATGCGAAATCAGCCTGAAGCGCTTTCGAAGATTAAGGGCATCTCTGAGAAGAAAGCCGCAGAAATTGCAATGGCTCTTCGCGAAACGGGTGCTTATCAAGATTTGGCTCAGTTGTTGACTCCTCTTGGAATCGGAACCGGACGTGTGATGGCTATTTTCAAGATATATGGTACGGAAGCGATCTCTATCATCAGTCACAATCCATATCGACTCGCGTCAGATATTGACGGGATAGGCTTTTTAACAGCAGATCGCATCGCGATGCATCTTGGAATCAAACGCAAGTCATTTGATCGGATTGCTGCGGCGATAAGATTTGTCATCAGTGGAATGGATGCAGATGGCCATACTTATATCACTCCTGACATGCTCTTCAATAGACTGCTTTCGGTTGTTCCGGACTTGGGCACATCAGAATCGGAAGAATTATTTTTTCAATCGAGTGCCGGTTATTCTTCGGATGCGATTGAAGATTTATATGAATTGGATTCTTTGGGTTTGGACAGTTCCGCCATAGAAGTTTCTGATATCAATCAAAGCGATCCAGAGAATCAAGAGAGAATAGAAATAGACGAGTTGTATCGCGCTGCTGTTGCTCAATTGATTGAGTCAAAGGAGATTGCCGCTTATACGATAACCGAGGAAGGCGAGTTCCAATTTATAGCAGATGTTTTTTCTGCGAAAAATGTTCGAATAGCCGCATTACATCATCTGACCTATGAGATTAAGACTGCTCAACGTTTGACTGACATCCATCACGCCGGGCGCACGATTAGGAATGACGTATTTTACAATTTTTCTGACGAGGCCTTATACCGAAAAATTGATGAAACTTCTCGTGATACCGGTATTATTTTATCAGATGAGCAAGCGGATGCGCTTTTCATGGCGCTTCGGTCGAGATGCTGTGTCATCACCGGCGGACCCGGAACAGGAAAAACCACTATACTGTCTGTATTGGTTCAGCTTTTTGAGCAACAGGGGCAAAAATTGGTCTTGTGTGCGCCGACCGGAAGAGCAGCTAAACGACTCTTGGAGGCGTGCAATCATCCGGCCGGAACGATTCACAGATTGCTCGAAGTCGGCAGAAGTGAGCTCGATGGCGTGTATATGCCGTTTGCGCGTAACGCAGATAACCCAATTGATGCAGATGTTTTTATTGTTGACGAATCCAGTATGCTTGATGTCTCTTTGACAGCGGCACTATTGGATGCCATTCCGTCAAAAGGAAGAATTGTTTTTATCGGTGATAAGGATCAACTCCCATCTGTAGGCCCCGGAAATGTTCTCGCTGACATCATCGCGTCGCAGGTTATTCCTTGTGTTTCACTAAAAAAAATATACCGCCAGGCGGAAAAGAGCCGAATTGTTCTTTCTGCGCATAATGTTATCGCAGGTAAGGGTCTTGTGTTTGATCAGACCATTGATAGTGATTGCATGCTTGTCAGCAAGTCAGGAGACAAAGAGATTGCTGAAGCGGTCACGCGGCTTTACTCCGATATTCTTCCGAATCGATATGGCATTCACCCCGTGAAAGACGTTGTAGTGCTGAGTCCGACTCGAAAAAGCGCAGCCGGCACGCGAGATCTGAATTTGCGACTTCAAAGTGCGTATGGGTTACCCACAGATAAATCAATTCTCTCAAAGGGTTTTAATTATCGCGTCGGTGACCGTGTGATGCAAATTCGAAATAATTACGATTTATCTTACTCGTTTCCCGGTGGTGCAACCGGAATGGGGATATTTAATGGCGAACTTGGCATCGTCTCACAGATTGATACCGAAGTGCAAAAAACAGAAGTCATTTTCGATGATTCAAGAGTTGCTGTATATGAATATGACAAAATCGCAGACCTAGAACCTGCCTATGCGATGACTGTTCATAAGAGTCAGGGCTGCGAATTTCCGGCGGTCATTTTGGCGGTCCCTCCGGGTTTTTATAGATTAAACTATCGAAATTTACTATATACGGCTATTACAAGGGCAAAAAAACATCTTTTTGTTGTTAGCGACAGGAAGACTTTAGCTGATATGATTGCCAATACGTCTCAGGCAAAACGGTTGACATCGCTTCGTGAATTTATTCTCGCATATCGAATGGAATGAAGATATCATGAACGCTTTCGAATTTCTCTCCAATCTTTCTGCGCCCGTATGCTTGTTTTGCGGTCGTGTTCTGGCACATCAGAAATCATCGCCTTCTGAGTATTTTTCATTTGCCTACCATGTATGTCATTCGTGTCTGACTCGGTTGCCCTATAAACCCTATTCTGAACAGATCTCGTCGTGCGTCCAACATGACGAAACTCCTAATCCGATACTCGCTATCACAGCGATGCGCTATGAGGAACCGATTGCATCTGCACTTCGAACTCTTAAGTTCCGAGAAGGCTTGCATTTCGCACCGATTCTTTCGTTCATTATGTATAAAGCATTGCAGGCATCAGCGGCAACATTTGACGCAGTGATTCCGATACCGCTATCTCCAAAGCGCCGCCAAACGCGAGGATATAATCAAGCTGAAATTCTGGCAAGTCCGATTGCACGTCGCCTTGGCATACCGCTTTTAAACACATTTTTAGTTCGATCGAGAAACACCGCTCAACAAAGTCGATTTCAAGATCCGATGAAGAGAGCCCAAAATATTTCCGGTGCATTCGAAGTCCCAGATGAATGTTGTGTCGATGGCCTGAAGATATTGCTGGTTGACGATGTGTTGACGACAGGGTTTACACTTCACGAAGCAGCGACGACTTTGCTTAGTGCCGGCGCTACTATGGTTGTTGCATTGACAGCTGCATCGCGACGTATACTAGAATAACTCTTGCTACGCGCAACTTTCGAGCCGGCGAATATGAACGTTTTTTAAAAGATCAAAGAAGATTCCGATTATCGACGAGAATAGGCGAGGTTTACAATTCATCGAGTCTGTACTTGCCTTGTTAGCCAATGAAAGTATTGTTATAATAAAGATGCCTGAATGACCGAGACTCATGTTTTTGAACCTTCATGACTTAAAAGGGAACCCGTAGTCAGTGCAGAGCAGATCAGGCCTTGACACTTTTTTAAGTGCTCCCGGGAGGAAGATCCAAGACTGCCGCAGGGTACCCACCTGGCTTTTGCTAGGTGTCAAAAAGTGAGAATCGGCATGCAGGTTTTATTCTGTGAATGATAGGCGATAATATGGGATTGTTGTATGATGCCAGACAAATAAAGAAACGTGACCCCGCTGCCCGAGGTATCCTCGGTGTTATTTTTTTGTACCCAGGCTTTCATGCACTGATTTATCATCGCATCGGCCATTTTTTTTATCGTCTTAAGTTGTATGCGGTTGCGAGATGGGTGTCCCAGACCGGACGACTCTTTACGGGCATTGAGATTCATCCCGGAGCCAACATCGGAAAAGGCCTTTTCTTGGATCACGGCATGGGTATCGTCATCGGAGAGACGTCCGTTATTGGGAATAATTGTACAATTTATCACGGTGTAACATTGGGCGGAACCGGACATGAAAAGGGAAAGAGACATCCTACTATTGGCAACAATGTTCTTATTGGCGCCGGTGCTAAGCTTCTTGGTCCGTTTACAGTTGGAGACAACGTGATGATTGGTGCGAATGCGGTTGTATTGACGGATATTCCGGACAAGGCAACCGTGGTTGGCATCCCGGGCAAAGTCGTTCGCATCGATGGTATGCCAATCAGTCATGCTCAGGAGTTGGATCATGCCGTCACCGCTGATCCGGTCGAACAAGAGATATGCAAGTTACTTCATCGCGTGATGTCGCTGGAAAAGGCTGCGGGAGTGAATCCGGAGCAGAGACACTTGCCGACGATGTGCGATCCGGATAAGTATGATTCTGACGAAAATTGCAATAAACTCTCATAGTGATTCAATATCTCGCGCTTTTTTGTTTGCTTGCGAGCATAAGAGCGCGTATAATGACTTGTTCATATAGCATGATAGAATTATCTGCGAATGATATGATCTTTTCGGAGGCGTTATGAAGATATACAATACCCTATCAAAAACCAAGGAAGAATTTATTCCGATTGAGCCCGGAAAGGCAAGTATTTATGCGTGTGGGCCGACGGTATATAACCTTTTCCATCTGGGTAACGCTCGACCGTTTGTGACATTTGACACGCTTCGCCGCTATTTGGAATATCGCGGTTATGAGGTTCACTTTTGTCAAAATTTTACCGATATTGATGATAAAATTATTCAGAAAGCCAATCAAGAAGGGGTTTCGATTGAGACCATATCTGAACGTTATATCAAAGAGTATTATATAGATGCGGATCAACTCGGTATTCTTCGTCCGACTTTTCAGCCTCGCGCCACAGAGACCATTGATCAAATTGTGGACATGATATCAGAGTTATCGGATAAAGGATTTGCATACGATTTAGAAGACGGCGTTTATTTTGATGTCAGCAAATATGAAGAATATGGCCGTCTCTCACACTATCACTTGGACGATTTGCTTGCCGGTGCCGGAGAACGTGTATCTGCTACTGACGGTTCAAGCAAACGCAACCCCGGAGATTTTGTCCTTTGGAAGAAGAAAAAGGATAATGAGCCGGCGTGGCCGTCACCTTGGGGAGAGGGTCGTCCGGGTTGGCATATTGAGTGTTCGGCGATGATCAGAAAACACCTGGGGGAGACCATTGATATTCACGGCGGTGGACAGGATCTGATTTTTCCGCATCACGAAAACGAAATCGCTCAGAGCGAGTGCTCAACCGGCAAACCACTCGCACACTATTGGATGCATAATGCATTTGTCAATGTCGACAACGAAAAAATGAGCAAGTCCTCCGGCAATTTTTTCATGATTCGCGATATCGTTCAAAAGTATAGCTATCGTGTCATTCGGTTTTTTATTTTGTCCGGACACTACAGGATGCCCATCAACTTCTCTGACGACTTGCTGTCTGCCGCGACCAATAGTTTGAACCGAATAGTTGAATCTGTTAGAAACCTTGAGTTTGTCGGATCATATCGAGCCGAGCATTCTTTTTTTGCAGACGAAGCCGAGAGCAAGGCTCTCGAGAGGGCTGTTGAAGACGCTAAAGAAGATTTTATTCGTGCGATGGACGACGATCTCAATACTGCGGATGCCATAACCTCAATTTTCATGCTGGTTCGTTCGGCGAACAGCGCTGCGTCTCAAAACGGAAAAGCATCACCGGCTGCGATAAGAAAAGCGCTTGACATGATGCTCGAACTATGTGGGGTTCTCGGTATTGATTTATCCCAGGAAACTGAAGACGATGGCGTGCCTCAGGAAGTCATGGCGCTGGTTGAGAAGCGTTCTGAGGCCAAAAAAGCGAAGGACTATGCGGGAGCAGATGAGATCAGGGATCGGATATCTGCACTTGGCTATCAGGTTAAAGACACGCCGTCCGGACCACAGGTTACCAAGCAATGATGATTCCGGTTATCAATGACGATATAAGAGAGGTGCCTGCTTCCGTCCTGGCGTATGTCGGAGACGCAGTCTACGAACTTTATTTTCGCCTTCGAGTGGCTGCAAGGTATGCGGGGAAGTCCGGAGAAATCAATAAACGAGTCATCGTATATGTCAAGGCGTCATCACAAGCCTCTGCCGCTCGGACGATATTTGAGATACTTTCAGAAGAAGAACAGGCGATTTTCAGAAGAGGCAAAAACAGCAATCCCGGTAGCATGCCAAAAAATGCATCTCCCGCCGATTATAGATATGCAACCGGCTTGGAAGCGCTAGTCGGTTACCTCTACCTAACAGATCAAAATGAACGCCTGGACACGCTTATGTCCGGGGTGGCGGATGCCATAGAATCGGGGAGGACCCAATAATGAATAACAATGATTCAAATCGATCGCGCTCAGGCCGACCGCCGTCAGGCAGTAGCCGAGGCGGCAGTGGCGCAAAGCGCAGCGGGGGAAGTTTTGACAAGGGCGGCCCGCGCAAGAGTTTCTCAAAGGGCCCTGCGAGCGGATCTTCTGGAGGATCCAGAGGCGGATCTTTCCGCGGATCGGACAGAGGACCAAGTGATGCTCCGAGAGGCGGGTCTTATCGCGGATCGGACAGAGGACCGAGCCGATTCAACCGAGATGAATCCAATCGTTTTTCGAGTCAACGTGCTGAGGATAAACCGAAAAAGGCACCCAGTGCGTCTTTAAAGGGTCCGTACAAGTTTTATGGCACTGATAGCAAGGGTGCTGATCGTCGCGAAAATAGAGAATATGGCAGTTTGAATCGCGAGACGGATTCAGATAATCTTTCTGATCAAGAAGACTTATATCAGGATGCGACAGATGTAACTGAGTCCGGTGGTTTTTTGAATGAGGAAGTAATTGAGGATGATGGGTTCTCAAAGGAAGATGCCAACGACAGGCTAGAAGGCAAAAATCCGGTTCTCGAAGCTTTTCGAGCGGGTCGAACCATAAACAAATTATGGGTCGTCGCTCAGGACACCAAGAAGCAAGACCCCATCATTTCCAAAATCATCAGCATGGCGAAAATGGCGCAAACGCCAGTTTTGGAGGTTCCTAAGACCACCTTAGATCGTATGGCGTCAACGAACGCGCATCAAGGCGTTATTGCCCAAACGGCCAGCCACGAGTATGTTGAAGTCGATGCTATAATCGAAGCGGCCAAGGAAAAGGGTGAGGAGCCATTAATAATCGCTCTTGACGGATTGAAGGACTCTTATAACTTAGGTTCTGTTCTCCGTATTTCGGATGCGGCAGGCGTCCACGGGGTTATTATTCCTAAGCATCGTTCAATCGGATTGGACGCAATGGTAGCCAAGGCATCGGCAGGTGCAATCGAACATGTTCCGGTCGCTCGTGTTAACAATTTGTCTCGTACTTTGATCGAGCTTAAAGAACAGGGCTTCTGGGTATACGGTGCTGACGCTGAAGGCCAAACGACTTACGACAAAGCGGATTATAAAGGTTCTGCAGTTATCGTGATCGGCAGCGAAGGTGAAGGAATTAGTGCTAATATTAGTGATAAGTGCGACATTCTTGTTACTATTCCGATGTCAGGAGAGGTCAATAGTTTGAATGCGGCAGTTGCAACAGGAATAATTGTTTTCGAAGCACAAAAAAATCGTCGAAAATAAGATAGAATAAATATATAAAAGTCTCGGAGGTTCATCGTTTTGTATCACGATCGTCGTATCGGGCAAAGTCGTACAGCAGTTGTGGTTCGCTATTGCAACACCAAAAGGTTTTTGGCCTTAATGTGTGTGATTGTTTTAGCGGCCACAACGCTACTGTCGGCTTGTGCGCCTGTTGACGGCGTTCTCCGGCGTCTGGGCATAGCAAAAGGTGCCGGTGTCGATTCAGGGGATGTCCTGTCTGAGAGTAACTTTGTTCGAGTCATTACTTCTTGTTTGCTTATGGATGATTCAGAGGCTATTAAAGCGGCATATGAGACCATTCCCTCGGTTCAGCTTGATAACATGTCTCTTTCAACGTTCACCAATTATGTTCAAATGCTTTCGGGTTTGACCGAAGGCAGAGGACTGCTCAGTTCTTTCAAAATTATCAGCTCGGAAGAAGCAATTCCGGTTCAAGATGCCATGGTCGAGAGTATTCCCAATCAAGAGGATCTCATTCGATTGAGCATACCAGTCGAACTTGTTTTTTCGGATCAGAGTCAGACCGATCCGGTATTCATTTATTTTCAGCGTGCGGAAGACGGTATGCCATACCTTTCAAAGAGTTGGGTGGATCAGTGTCTGATTCTTTTTCAGTACGCCGATCATTATTTTCAAGCCGTTAATTCACAGAACATTAACGCAATCTATTCAATGATTTCGAACAGTTACTTAGACGCGTCATATTCTTTGTCGGATAAGAGTATTATACTCAAGGCCAGAGAAATCAGTCGTTACTACCTGTCCAGAGTTAAGTCCGAGCCAAGCGAATATCGTGTGGTTGCGCTCAATATATCCCGGGTGGAATTTAATCAGCCAAGCGTTCTTACTAACGATTTGGAAGATTATGAGAGCAGACGGGTTGGATTTTTCATGAATTCGGTCGGCACGGTGAGCGTTGATGAACACATAATAAACACGCTTTCCACCAGAGATTATTATTTGTACGATGACTATAGTCGCACGATTGGAATTGGAGACATTGCGACTTCCGGACATTTTAACTCGTTATTCGGTAGTCCCAAATTAACGACGATTGGTCGTCTTTTGGACGCGTCTGAATCTGGTGATTCAGAGTCGATTCGCAGAATTATTGTCGAGTATGCTGAGGTTTCTTTTGTCATTGTCGGGAAGGTTTTGTCAGATGACAATTGGGAGGGAACCATTTATCAAATTCGTATTTCAGAGCAAAGTGAAGATTTTTCGTTGGGCAATTCGATTTACGTCGGGATGTCCAGAGATGAATTTATGAAGCTTTATCCCTTTGCAGATGAAACCGATTTTTATATCGAAAATATCACTGATTCTCAACGATATATGCTACACGCTGATTTTTCGCAAGACGAAAGCGACACTCTTGATTCAGTGACACTTGAACTCGTCGACTGAGTCATAAGCGGATATATGTCGTGTTTGGTAAGAAACGTAAATTAGAATAGTCTTTTTTCTAGTCGATTAATCTCATCAGAAGTTAATCCGATAGTCGTAAAATAGCCGCGAATATCAGCATTATATTTATCATTAAAATGTTCGAGCAACATAATCATATTTGTCGCGTCAGAACGGTACATGTGATGAAAGCTTTTCGGGTTTGCTTCAATCAATGGGTCAACCAATGGGCGAATATAGTTGAAAGAGGAAGCATAATCGTCAATGATGTCGTCGTTTGAGGCTCCTGCGAGCAAATAGAGCAATGCCGCTACAAGTCCGGTGCGATCTTTGCCGTGCATGCAATGAAAGAGAACAGCGCCATCGTCCGGTGATGAGACGATTGTTCTGAAAACATTCAGAATGCTTGGTTGAGAATGATCCATCATATATACATAAAGATCTCCGAGTGTGTTATCGACGACTAACTTCATAGTCTTATCAGTAACGTTAGCGGGATCAGATGCAAAAAGAGGTATATTGGCATAAAATACGCTCGGCTCGTGTATAAAAGGATTGCCGTTCCGCAATACTTCGCTCTCGGACCGCAAGTCAATCACAGTATGAACCGGATAATCTAACAATGCTTTGATGCTTGCTGCGTCAAGAGCAGAAGGGGCATCTGCACGAATAAACCGCCTATAGGCGGTCACTTTTCCAGAAATCGTCTTCATGCCCCCCATGTCTCGTGCGTTGTAAATATCAGGAAGTATAAGACGGTTTGTATTCGGCTCAATAATCATGATTAACCTCACGCACAAAAAGAATCGGTTGACGTGTTACGACTGTTATCTCTCGATTATTATAACGCATTTTGAGATGCGTAAATGTATAAAGCTGTGTATATATCATTAACAGTGACGTAAGTTTTTGAAAAGCCGAATCGACTGGATTTGCTTGAAGTACAGCTTTGTCACGAATCAGGTTCTGAAACGTAATGATTACTGCTTTCTTCATTGTGAAGTTATATTCTCACAGTCTCATTCGATTGGCGCTTCAAATAAAGAGAAATCATCTGT
>DUPM01000135.1 GCA_012838315.1 Clostridiaceae bacterium | reverse complement strand
TTGGAAGAGAACGGCAGTCGTGCATACGAAGTAAGGCTCTTCACCTCATTCCGTGAAAGGCAGAAAAAGTGTTAATGGCTTAACATTAACGGAACCTGCCTTTGCCGGAATTAATCCGCGGAAAAAAGTGATCCTTCCTTATCCGCACATGCGCCGCGCAAAATCCTGATTTTGTCAATATCGAGTCAGCGCCTCGCCAATAAATGTAGAAATACAGCCTGACAGAGTGGTTTTGGTGGTTTCAGGCTGTATTTTCGCGCTCACCTCCACGTCAGCAGAGGAGCAATACAGCCTGGCGGAGTGGTTATGGTGGTTTCAGGCTGTATTTTCGCGCTCACCGCCCCGTCACCAGAGGAGAAATACAGCCTGACGGAGTGGTTTTGGTGGTTTCAGGCTGTATTTTCGCGCTCCCGGCCACGTCAGCAGAGCAGAATTACGGCCTGACGGGTGCTCTTGATAGGCGCTCCCTGATTTCGGACAAATTAGAGCACGAATTGTCGGCACGGACTTGAATGAGCGTGCTATATTGTTTTCATGGAGGGAAACGTATGGGATGGATAGAAAGTGTCGGTGACGCAATTCGGTATATTGAGGATCACATTACAGAAGACTTGACAATGGAAGAGATTGCGGAGCAAGCGTACTTGTCGCCGTATTATTTCCTGAAGGGTTTTTCGATGCTTTGCGGTTTCACGGTTGGAGACTATATTCGACAAAGGCGATTAACGCTTGCCGGCAGCGAGCTCGCCTCATCGGACGCGCGTGTCATCGATATCGCCGTAAAGTACGGATACGATTCACCGGATAGCTTCACCAAAGCATTTACCCGTTTCCACGGCGTGACGCCCTCCGTCGCGAAAAAAGACGGCGCGCTCATCAAATCATTTGCGCCGTTAAAGATCGAGTTTTCATTGAAAGGTGGTTACATTATGGATTACAAAATAGTTGAAAAAGATGCATTTACGATTGTGGGCGTATCGAAGACGTTCACTTATGAGGGTGCGAAGGCAGAAGTTCCTCAGTTCTGGACGGATCATTTTAAGAGTGATAAGTGTACGCTTGTTTGCGGCATGTATGGTGTGTGTATTGATGAGTCTATGGGATCCGATACATTTGAGTACTTGATAGCAGATCATTATAATCCGGGCACACCGGTGGCGGACGGATTGGTGACGCGAGTCATTCCTGCGCATACATGGGCCATTTTCCCATGCGTCGGTGCGATGCCGGATGCGCTTCAAGGGACGAATCAAAAAATCTTTTCGGAGTGGCTCCCGAACTGTAGAGATTATGAGATTGCCGCAGGATATAATATTGAGATGTATGACGACCCGTCGAAATTTCCGAAGGGCACGGTCGATGAGAATTACTATTCGGAGATTTGGATTCCGGTCAAGATCAAGGCGAATTAATACGGGCGGCAAAGGCGTTCTTGTTTATGCGCTCTGGACTCCCGGGCAACCGGTGACATTTTTTGCAACTATGGCGGTCTGCGTTGAAATGCGCAGGTCGCTTTTTTAAGCGGTATGTTCAGCTATCTTCGTCTTTTTGCGGCTTCCAAGGTCATATGACGCAATAATGTGATATTATATGTGAAGTTTATTTCAGTATTTTTTGTATCACACGAGCAGGGAGAATACGCATGTCTATTCTGAACGTACTTTACCAGAGTAATAATTCTTATGCACCGATTACCGGTGTATCGATGACGTCTTTGATGGAGAACAATAAGGACATAGAGGTGATTAATTTTTATGTGCTTGATGATCAAATTAGTGATGAAAATGTTGAGAAGATGAAATCTGTCTGTGCAAAGTTCGGACGGAATATTATTTTCGTGGATACGGAAGAGATTCTGAATCAACTTAAGAGTTTGAAAGTTGCACCTTTCAAGAATACATATACGACGTATTTCAAACTTTTTGCAATTCATAATTTGGATTTGCCGACCGATCGCGTCCTGCAGTTGGATGGAGATACGGTCATTAATGGCTCGCTCAAAGCGCTCTGCGAGATGGACTTAACGGATTGCGTCTGTGCAGCGACATACGATTGCACGATGAATTCGTATAAGCCGATGATTGACATTCCACTGACAGATAAGTATTACAATTGCGGCGTCTTGTTGATCAATCAGAAGGCGTGGAGAGATGACCATTGCCAGCAAAGAATTGTTGAGCATCTGGCGCATGTCCGCAACGGCTATTATACGGTTGACCAGGACATCATCAACGTGCTTTTTCGCAAAAAGATCAAATATCTTGATTTGACGTATAATTTCAATAGTGGATTTTTCATCTATGGCGTCAAGGAATCCTTGAAAATGTATGATTTAAAGCCGGAATACTATAATACTGTTGAGGAGATAGAGGCCGCGATGAAGGACCCTGTTATCTACCATTGTATGGGTGCGATGACGGGGAGACCTTGGGAGAAGGATAGTATTCATCCTCAGAATGATATTTTTGATCGCTACCTGGCCATTTCACCTTGGCATGACTTTGAAAAAGTCACAGTCAACCGGAAGCGAATTTTTAAGATGCAACGGATGCTGTATAAAGCATTGCCGCGACCAATGTACATTCCTCTCCACCGACTGGCGCAGAGGAAATATCTGAGCGATATGAATAAAATGGTTAATCCATAAAGGTAGGGCGCGCAATTGAACACCAAAGAACTCTCCCTTAAGCAAAATATCCTCTGGAATTCGGGCGGAAGTATTTTCTACCAGATGATGCAGTACCTGATTTCGTATAGTGTCGCGAGGTTTCTGGGACTTGCAAGTGGCGGCATTTTTTTGCTTTGTTTGAGTGTGGGAACGAATGTGTTGTCGTTTTCGTTATATGGCGTCAGACCGTATCAGGTTTCAGACGTTGCGTCCGAATTCAGTGACAGGGTTTATATTGTTGCGCGCATAGTGTCAAGCACATTAGCAATCTTGGGTTGTGTGTTCTATTTGCTATTCTCAATCTCAAGCGTATACACAATGCTCTGTGTTTTGGCTTATGCGATGTTTAAGGTCGCCGAGGCATATATCGATGTCTATCACGGAATTATTCAAAGAAGTATGCGGATGGACATTGTCGGGAAGTCTTTATTGTTGAGGGGAACGATTTCGTCGGCGTTGTTTTTTTTGGTTGTGTGGTTAACCAAGAGTTTATTATGGTCCATTGTCGCAATGAGTTTGGCAACATTTATACTCGCTTTCATTTACGACCATCGTCGCGTGAAGTTGTTTTGCGACGAGAATAAATCGTTTGCACGACAAGATGTGCTCCGATTACTTCGGATTTGTTTCCCGCTTGCAATCTGTGGTTTTCTCGCCACGTTCATTGCTTCGTTTCCGAGAATTCTTCTGCACCAGATGATGGGTGAAACGCTAGCAGGTATTTATTTGGCGGTGGTGATCCCGGCTGCGGTAATTCAGGCGCTCGCTACCTACGTATTTGCTCCGATGTTGACTGTTTTTGCAAAGCACATGAACCAAAGGGACTTTGCTTCTTATTACAAGTTGTTTATGAAAATCATGTTGTTCATTGCCGCTCTGTCGATCGTAGCCATAGCGGGAGGTGCGCTTCTTGCGGAGTGGGGATTGGTTCTCTTATTTGGGGAAAAGCTTCGTGAATATGCATATTTGCTTGTCCCGGTATTATTGATATCCTCTTTGACGGCGGTGTCCTGGTTCTTAGGCTCGCTGCTCACTGTTATTCGTGAAATCAGAGGATTCATTGTCTCTTCTATTCTGGCCGTAGCGGTCAGTCTAGCTGGCGGGCAATACAGCATCCGGACTTTTGGCCTCAATGGAGCCAGCTTCATTTTGATTGTTGCACTGGTTGTGCAAATAGTGAGCATGAGCATATTTATGATTAATAAAAACAACAAGCTCAAACGAGAGTTGACTTCGGGTACAACGACCGCTGAGCCATAAACAGTTATGCATATGAACGTTAATATGACGTTGTATCTTTGATTTTCGTTAATATTCGTACGGCGACTTCTGTATTGCGTTCGCTGGTCCTAAATGACTCGGTCAACAAGTTCTTCAACATATTATCCGCACAAAAAGATTTCTGAACGACAGAGTCATCAAGCATATTCTCAAAAGCAATGAGAGCCTGATAACGCTCGTCATCGGTCCATTTCAATGCACATTCGGCAACCAGATTTCGCAATACCGGTGCGGCACAGCTCGCAATCGCTTTTCCCATAGCAAATAGAAGCGATACAGATTCACCGGGTGAGGCTTGAAGAATTTCTTCGGACATCCAATGAATCAGTACTATTTGTGCTGATGCATCCGGCAGAACAGCTAAGTGCGCATCATCCCGAAAAATCGGTTGATACATCGTATCATCCAATCGCTGTCCGTTATTCGAGAGAAAAGTCCCACGTTCAAGAACAAATGGGAGATCGGCAATAGCGTCGAGCTCGTTGTTTTGAATGCGTTCGATATACTCGGTAACGTTCATATATATCATTGTCCCCCTCTCGAAGCGGCAGGTGAAACTGAGCCGCCTCTGTAAATATGGTGCTCATTATACCAAATTGGAGATGCGGCGGTCATGCATTGCAGGTGCCTTCCCGAGAATCATTATTCTCGAATAAACGAACGTTCTGAAGAATGCTTTCTAAACGGCCACGATTTGTTTTCATTAATTCATATGAATTGCAACGATTATTTAAGACGTATCCGATAGAATAAAAGAAATAAGGTCCCTTTTGTAGGATGTGAAGCGCATCAAGGAGGGCACTATGAGATACGTGAGTCATTCTAAACGCTTGGTGGACTATAAAGCCGACCGTACGACTTTGCGGCTTCTACTCGTGCTACTTGCCGCTTCAATTTTAGTCTTTTTTCAAATTTCCACGTATTATTCTGAGGATGTCGTAAGGCTGTTTGCGGGAAATCGTTCTGCAACGCAAGTTGTTGGCGTAGAAGATGAGCCAACCAATGACGATAAGGCCCAGGGTGAGAGGGCTTTGGGTTTCGACATAAACCAACAGCCAGAGAGCACTTCGGCCCAGGCGGCCACAACCATTCCTTCAGAGCCGGTAGCCCAAACGACAGTAGCATCGCAGACTCAGAAAGTGGTTGCGCCGGTAGTACCAGCGACCGAAACGACAGTCATATCGGAGACGCAGGTAGCGGTTGCATCGGAATTGCCGGCGGTTGAATCGACAGTAACGCCTGAGACACAGGCGGCTGTAGCGCCTGTAGAGCCGGTTGCCGAAGCTGAAGCGCAACGAGAGACGCAGGAAGCGGAGCCTGCGACTGAAAACACCTTATCGCAGGAGCCTCCGGCAGAGACAGCGATACCGGAGGGTGTGTACTTCAATTCCAGCGAGGAGGAAATCATTCGATTGCTCAATGAGAAACGCCTGGAGTTGGGTCTTTCGCAGTTGACATACGATCCCAATTTGGCGGTATCTGCGGATATAAGAGCCAAAGAAATAGTGACATTGTTTTCCCATACTCGGCCTGACGGTAGTGCTTGGAATACGGCCGGATATGGGATTGAGCAAGGCGAAAATCTTGCATATGGACAAGCGACCCCGAGCACGGCTATGGCGGATTGGATGGCATCACCGACGCATCAGGCGAACATGCTTAATAGTGTGTGGTCCATTGTTGCGGTTTCTTGCTATGAGGCGGACGGTGTTATGTATTGGGTGCAGCATTTTGCTTGACGGGCATATTCAGAAATAATTTATT
>DUPM01000134.1 GCA_012838315.1 Clostridiaceae bacterium | reverse complement strand
TTAATGTGGATGGATGCTGTCCTTCTCCTTCCGTTGTTGCTGGCTTTCATCGAGAAATATTTGCGTGATCGACGCAGGTGGAAGTCATTAGTTGTGGTTCTTTCTATAATGTTTTTATCTGGTTACTATATTGCATATATGGCCGGTATTTTTTCGTTCATCTACTTAGTTTCAAGAAGCATCGAGGGGCGATGGCTTCCCAATTGCCCATTAGACGCACCGCTCGACAAGCAAAATGAATTCTCTGAATCCACCTTTATGGCAGCGCTCAGATACTTCGGGTGCGCGGTTTTAGCCGGGATGATTAGTGCGTTTATTTTGCTTCCTGCCGGATTGGACACGATTTGGAATTCCGATATTACGAAAACACCACCTGTTGCAGCTCTGCGCTTTTCCTCGGTTTCGATCTTGGAACAGTTTTTCTTGGGTGTGTTCATCGATTTGAGCGGGAATATGCCGTTGATTTATTGCGGAATCATCTGCGTTTTGCTTCTCATACTCTTTTTTTTACATCCGAAATTTTCGCGAAGGAGCAAATTTGTTTCTGCGGGCGTGTTGCTATTCATGTTTTTTTCTTTTCAACTGAGCGTATTGGATAACGCCTGGCATCTTTTTGATTCACCGAATTGGTTTACTTACAGATTTGCTTTTGTTGCTGTTATTTATATCATTTGTTTGTCTTACGACACGTTCATGATGCGTGAACCACTTAAGAATAAGCATTTTCTGGTTGCTGGTTTTATTTTTTTGGGCATGCTCTTGTTATCAAATACACTCGGTTCATTTAAAGTTGAAGGCACGCTGTTTTACATCAATTTGTTGATTGGCTTGATCCTTTTATTCTTGCTTTGGGCAGATAACCGCGAGGCGTGGCATACATCGATAGCCGGGCTTCGGAAATATGCTGTTTATATGATGGTTGCAATTATCGTGATAGAAGCCACTCTTTTGGCACCGATGACAACTCGCGTTGAGGCGTTAGGAAAGTCCAAAATATCAGTATCCGAATATGCCTCAGACTATACGGCTATCAGCAGTTTGTACGACCAAGCAGAGTTGCTATCCGGTACGGATACGTTTTATCGGATTGAGACATTTATGGATAAAGATTATAAAGATAGTTCCTTCAGTACGATCAACAGTGGCTCATTGTTCGGACATGCCGGCACGTCGGCCTTTTTCTCGATGTCGAATAAGAGCATGTTTCGATTCATGAAACAACTTGGGATGGATGTCAATTACAACTTCTTTTACGAGAGACAAAAATACAGTAGTTCTTTGGTGGATTCGTTCTTGGGTATGCGATATCTAGTTTCGGACAAGGATACCTTTACAGATTCTGAGCCGGTATCCGAGATTGTCTCTAAAGGAATCAGATTGTATCAGAACGATTTCGCATTTCCGATTATCTTCCCTGTTGACAGCAAAGCGTTGAGTTTTGATTTTTATAATCTCGAGAATGAGAATAGCGACAACAACCCTTTTGAATTTCAAAATGAGTGGTTTGCATCAATGATCGGCGTAGCGAAGGAGGATATGTCGCCCATTTATTATCCTGCAAGCGCATCAGGACCGGATAGTTATAACGCGATTGAATCCAGAGAACTCAATCCCAAAGAGAAGAAAGAACTGTTTGCGTTTGACACCCCCGAATTTGAAGTGCTGAATACCGCAAGGTCGACCAGCATTAACTATCTTCGAATTAACGATAATGACGTTATGGCCCTGGAATACCAATTGACGATTGAGTCCGATGACCTTCTCTACATGCAAGCCGCCTGCCCGCGATTGTCTCCGGCCATCGATATTTTCGTTAATGATGAACAAATTTCGCTCGTTGAGGCATCGTATTATTCTCAAATTCTGTCTCTTGGGCGCTTCGAAGTCGGGGATACCATTGATATTCGTATCCAAGGGCAGAGCGATACAGATATTTTCAATTTCTCCGGCGTGTACTTCTACTATGCGGATCAAGACGCCTTTGTTGAACATTCCGAAGATTTGCGATTGCTTATGACGCCCGCAGACATTCACGTTCAGGAAGGCGATGTTAAGGCAACCTTGGAAGGGCATGCTGACATGACCTATATATCAACGATCCCGTATGAAAAGGGATGGACGTTGACAATTGATGGAGAACCGGCACCCATTATGGATTACCAATCCGCCTTTGTTGCTTTTGATTTGCCTGAAGGAACCCATGAAGTGCACCTGTCGTTTAAGGCACCCGGAATGACCGAAGGTTCTGTTATCAGCGCGTGTGGTGTTTTGCTCTTTGTTCTTATGGCAGGCATTTCCGTGATAAGGAAGAATAAACGTGATTCGAGAAAATGACATCATCCACATTCTTGCTGAGCAAAGCGGACACTTTGTAAGTGGTGAGGACCTGGCGAATCTACTAGGATGTTCTCGGGCGGCCGTATGGAAAAAAATCCAGCGGCTGCGCGAAAAAGGCTATCCGATCGAGGCAGTCACCAAAAAGGGGTACAAGTATCTGAATACGCATGAGGTGTTTGAACGTCGCGTTAGTGCTTTCCTGGCCGGTCAGAATGACACTTTTTTCAATGTGAAGTACCTAGACCGTGTTTCCTCGACGAATGCAGTTTGCAGGGAATTAGGCCGAGAAGGCGCAAGAGAAGGTCTGGTCGTCGCGGCTCTAGTCCAAGAAGCGGGAAGAGGGCGAAGAGGTAACGCATGGTTGTCGGATAATACAGACGGTCTTTGGTTTTCGATACTCGTTCGGCCACAGACGGATGTCGAATATTTGGGCTTACTTTCACTGGTT
Organism: Clostridiaceae bacterium; assembly: GCA_012838315.1. Taxonomy (GTDB): domain Bacteria; phylum Bacillota; class Clostridia; order Saccharofermentanales; family Saccharofermentanaceae; genus DUPM01. The sequence continues at coordinate 15,345 of DUPM01000134.1, read as the reverse complement.
ATGGCACTCTCTGTTCACGATGCATTTGATGCTTCCGGGTATACGGATTCGGCCATCAAGTGGCCCAATGACATCGTGTCGCTTCGAACCGGTCGAAAACTGTGCGGCATTCTTTCTGAAGCAAGTTTTGAAGATCAGCGATTATCGTTCGCGGTCATTGGGTGCGGTGTCAATGTGTCTCAAAAGGCATTCCCGGAGTCCATCGCATTGAAGGCAACCAGTCTACACGTAGAGGGCGTGTTGAATGTGACGAAAGAATCTCTTTTGGGAGGTATTCTCGTTGCATTCAAAAAGAGATATAAGGAATTTCTCCATTCGCCTTCAGACATGCTTAGTGACTATCGCTCGCTTTGCGTCACTCTAGGTCGTGAGGTGAGAGTTGAAGGGGATGCGCCTTTGACCGGCAAAGCATACGACATCGACCGTTTAGGAAGGCTGATCGTTCTGGATGCCAATAAAGAGATGCATTCTTTTTCGGCAGGTGATGTCAGCGTCAGGGGCATCATGGGCTATACCGATGTGACATAATGTATTATCATAAAGGGACGATTCATTCTATTGAGACACTAATCATTTGCGCCGAAAAGCGCAGTATCATATAAACGGAGGACGACTATAATGTCAGATTATTTATCAAATTATAAACTCTGGTCCGAAGATTCATACTTTGATGATGCGACACGTCAAGAACTGTTTGGAATCAAGGCGGATTCTAAGGAAATTGAAGAGCGTTTTTACCGTGATTTGGAGTTCGGCACGGGCGGTCTCCGAGGTATTATCGGAGCGGGAACCAACCGCATGAACACATACACGGTTCGCAAGGTCACTGCGGGTGTTGCAGATTACATCAACAGTGTGGGGCATGAAGCCGCGCAGAGAGGTGTTGCCATTTCATACGACTCGAGACATTTTTCGAAGGAATTTGCATCGGCGGCCGCTTGTGTTCTTGCCCAAAAAGGAATTAAGGTTTATCTTTCGGATGCTTTGCGGCCCGTACCGCTGCTATCATACGCAGTCCGCTATTATAAAGCATTTGCGGGCATCATGATTACCGCAAGTCACAATCCACCGAAGTACAATGGGTATAAGCTTTACGGAGAAGATGGCGGACAGGTTCCACCGGAGGCTGCCACACAGATATTAATTTTCCGAAATGCCATCGAAGATATTCGCAAGATTAAGGAAATGCCTCTTGATGTTGCCATAGCAGGCGGCCGTGTCGAAATATTTGGCAAGACTTTTGATGATGCTTACACAGAGATGCTTTGCGAGCTTGTTATTGACCGCGATGCCATCGCCAAGCAGTCAGATATGTCCATAGTTTATACGCCGCTACACGGATCGGGTTTCCGACCGGTTACGAGAATTCTTTCAGAAGTCGGTTTCAAAAATGTCCATATTGTCGAAGCTCAAGCGCAACCGGACGGAAGTTTCCCAACGGTTAAGTCACCTAACCCTGAAGATCCGGCCGCGCTGCAGATGGGAATTGACCTCGCGCGAAAAGTGGGTGCGGGTTTGGTCATTGGCACGGATCCCGATTGCGATCGCGTCGGGGTGTCGGTTCTTGATAAGACGGGTGACGGCAACAAATATCAGTCTTTATCCGGCAATCAGATCGGCTTGTTGCTTATGGACTATATTCTTGGTTACAAGCAACAAACCGGTACATTGCCTGATCATTCTTTCGCTGTGACAACGATTGTGTCCAGCCGGCTGGCCGCTATAATCTGCGAGCACTATGGGGTTGAACTTCAAGAAGTATTGACGGGATTTAAGTTCATCGGTGAACGCATAAAGATATTCGACGAGGAGGGCGATATGCACTTCCAGTTCGGATTTGAGGAGAGTTACGGTTATCTTTCGGGCTTGAATGTTCGAGATAAGGACGCCGTTGTCGCTTCGATGCTTATCGCGGGTATGGCGGCGCAATCGCTTGAAAAGGGTGAGACCCTTTTGGAGCGTTTGGCCGATTTATATAAGAGGTTTGGGTATGGATTTGAAGATGCGGTATCCTTTACGCTTGAGGGCAAAACCGGTGTTGAGAAAATTGCGGCAACGATGTCCGTGCTTCGAGAACAAGCGGAGTTGGCACAGGCAGGAGCGATGGCGACTCTTATTCCGGGTGTCACAATCCAAGCAATTCGTGATTACAAGACGAGCCGGAGATATATTCTTGGTGACGATAGTAAGAAAACCGAAGAAATCAATCTGCCGACTTCAGACGTTATTCTTTACGAATTAGGTGGAGAAAAAGGCATGGACTGGGCGTGTGTCAGGCCATCGGGAACAGAGCCGAAGCTCAAAGTGTATTTCGGGGCCTATGCATCCGACAAAGAATCCACCAATAAAGTTTTGGATGCACAGATTCGAGTTATTCGCGCCCATGTTGAAGCGATGTTGAATCGTTGATTCAAGCGTATCAATGTCAAAGTATGACAGAACCGACCAACTCAAGAACAACAATCAAAAAGCCACTTCGCAATGAAGTGGCTTTTAATTGTTGAAATAATTAGTTAGCGTTACTTGGGAACGACTGCAAATGAATAAATCAAACTGGTGCAACAGGCAATCGCTGTCTGAATGTCAGTCAAAAATGCATCAATGCGATTGTCAGACAATTGGTCTCCAAATAAGAAACTGTTAATAAAGGTGGATTGGCGCTCGGCGTATAAATCATGCCATTTCTTAAATTCATAAAGAACATCGTCTGTGGATTCGACTTTTTCGGCAAAAGTAATCTTTGCCGGAACGAAATGACACAAAGCCTCGATCTCATTGCGGTGATCGTAGAAAAAATCACGCATAGAATGCTCGTAATTGAGATGATGCCTCGCACCGTTGATACCGTCGCCTTGGTGAGCAACACAAAAATAATCACACAAATAGTGAGATAAAATGCCCAGTCGCAACGAAAAAATCGGAGACACAAATAGAGCATTATCTTTGTGACGACGGTGCTTACTCATAGTCGTGTCCAATAAACCACTCATAAAGGGTTTAGACTTGGACTGAAAGTGCGGTTGCGTCAGCGGAAGCCAACTGATATCCGGCAACATATTGCCGACCGCGTAAAAAAATGAGTTAATCCTGATGGTCCGGTCCTGTGGGAGAGAAGCAATTACATTTTTGCGAATCAAAGCCCCCATGTGGCGATGAAGCTTAGTTACCATTTGATCGATCCTTTCACAACATATGCTGTCATTTGCCTGAAGATGTCCTATATTTTGTATTATACTCTCGTTAAAAATAATGTATAGTCTTTTTGTATGACATTATCGCTAAAAATTTCATGCCATTTCACATATTTGCCGTGCTCTTATGAAAAAATGATACTTTTATGCTTGAAAGTTGCGCATGTATATAGTAAGTTTTTAGTTAGCACAATTAGCCTCACAGTAGCATGCTGTTATAGTATCAGCGAAAAGGTATCATTAATGAAGAAAAGCGGACATTCTAAATCTAAAAAAGGCAACGGAGCGAAGACTGCGATTATTGCAGTGGTGGTCGTTGTTATGGTCGTCGCGCTCGGAGCCGCGACGTTCTATTTTGCAAACTCAAAAAATAAGCATAGTGTTGTTGCTCCGGACGGAAAAGTTTTGAAGCTGACGGTCGAGCAAATGGAGGCAAAACTCAATACTGAGGTTTTTTACACCGGCATTAAGATTAACGGTATTGATGTTTCAGGCAAGTCCAAACAAGAGGCGACGGAGATGCTGAAGGGCATGAATATCCAGAGCTCGGACGAGATTAAGATTGCGATTTCTTATAATGAGCAGACGCTGCTGCTGGACTTTTCGGAGTTTGGCGTAAACCACAACATTGAACAAGTGGTCGAAGAAGCATACGGATATGCCAGAACCGGTGAGGGACAGACCCCGGAGCAGCAGCTTGTCGACAGATATCAGAAGCAACTCCTCTTAGCATCGCAACCGAAAGATTTCGAATTGTCTTTCTCGGTCGATACTGAGGGCGTGAGTGATGTTGTTAGGTCGGTGCTGGAGCCACTTGAACAGGACGTTAAGGAAGCTTCTGTCACTGGATTTGATAAAGAGAACTTAGTATTTCTCATCGAAGATTCTCAGCCGGGAGTGGATATCGATATTGAGTCTGCAATAACCGAAGTGAAGTCGGCGATTGACAATAAAGAATACGACAAGGTAATTACAGTCAGCCCGGTCATTATTGAGCCCGAATCACTCAAGTCCGACTTGGAAGCCGCTATGGGCAAAATATCTTCAACGAGTTCGAAGACGACCGGAGATGCGGATCGTAATACGAACATTCGACTGATATGTGAGACGATAGATGGTCTGGTGCTCCAACCCGGTGAATCGTTCGATTTCAATGAATTCATTGGAAAGAGAACGGCAGACAAGGGCTATCGTGAGGCCGGAGGCATTTACGACGGTGCGTTGAGACAGGAACTCGGCGGTGGCATCTGCCAGCCGAATACAATGCTTTTTCACAGCGTTGTAAAGGCAGATCTCCAAGTTGATTTGCGTAAGCCGCACTCTTGGCCGAGTACCTATGTTGATACCGGCACGGATGCCACTGTCACATGGGGTGGAGCGAACTTCCAATTCACGAATACGTCTGAGTATCCTATTGCTATCCATGCGTTTTATGCGGATCAAAAGGTTACTGTCGAGATATTTGGGCATGCACTTCAGGACGGTATGAGAATTGAGTTTATCGGTGTCGTGAATTCTTCTTCGGCTCCGACTTCGGTTGAATACGTTGCCGATCCGACTTTGCCGATCGGGACTCAGAGCCAAGAGCGTGGATCTCATAACGGTATCAACGCATCCGCTTATAAAGTTTATTATGATGCCGAGGGCAATGAAATCCGTCGGGAGAAAGCATTTTCCAGCTACTATCCTGTTATTCGTGCCAGAGTGCGAGTGGGCGTTTTGAACCCTGACGGAACAGTTGCGACAATAGATCCCGCAACAGGTGCTGTTATTACTACCGAGACCACTCTGCCGTCGGAAACGCCACCAACGGAAACGCCACCAACGGAAACGCCACCAACGGAAGCGCCGCCAACGGAAGCGCCGCCAACGGAAGCGCCTACGACAGAAGCGCCTCCGGCAGATGCATAATAGAGTTTATTAACTTATCATGGAGTTAAAGGACCGCTCATTGTGGCGGTCCTTTTTTGCGAAGAAAAGCGCCCTCTTGTGAGGGCGCTCAAGTCTACTTATCTAGGTGGATGAAATACATAAATGCATGTGTCGAAGTTATTTAGGCTCAATCATTGAACGCTCCCAGCACTCAAGCGGCTCAACACCGAGTAGTGTACTTATGGTCGATGCGATGTTTGCGAGGCCGTATTCATCCGAATCCACAATCTGGTATGCATCTTTATTAGGGGTATTATCATAGATAATGCAGGGGACAGGATTCAGCGAATGGCTGGTTTTGGCCTTAATTTTGCCTGTTTTGTCCTTGGCTGGTGTGCCGTCTTTAGCCAGTTCAAACATATCTTCGGCATTGCCGTGGTCGGCAGTGATGATGGCCATACCACCGACACAATCTATGGCTTGGAGTAATCTCTTCAGAGCGATATCGACTGCTTCAACACCGATAATTGTTGACTGCATAATTCCGGTATGGCCGACCATGTCGCCGTTCGGAAAATTCACGCGCATGAAGGGCGCCGTATTGTTCATGATTTTATCGACGAGAACATCGGTAATCTCTGCGGACTTCATCCAAGGGCGTTGCTCGAAAGGAATAACATCTGACAAAATCTCGATATACTCTTCGTACTCATCACTGAACTTTGAAGAGCGATTGCCGTTGAAGAAGTAGGTGACGTGACCGAACTTCTGTGTTTCGGAAATTGCTAATTGACGAATCTTCTTTTCGGCGAGCAATTCGCCGAGGGTATTACGAATCAATGGTGGAGAGACGAGATACTTCTTGGGGATGTGCAAATCACCATCGTATTCGAGCATACCGGCAAAGGCGACATTCGGGACGCGCTCTCTATCGAACTCGCTAAATTCATCGCCTTTTTCAAAAGCAGTCGTGAGCTCTTGGGCGCGGTCGCCGCGGAAGTTAAAGAGGATAACACTGTCGCCGTCTTCGATTGTGCCAATGGCTTTTGAGTCATCAGCAATCACAAATGCCGGCAAATCCTGGTCAATGACGCCGGGAATCTCATCGCGATAAGTATCGATGGCTTCTGTAGCAGAAGTGAATAAGCGCCCCTGTCCGAGCACGTGAGTCTTCCAGCCCTTTTCGACCATATTCCAATTGGCGCCGTAGCGATCCATAGTAATGTTCATGCGACCGCCGCCGGAAGCAATTCTATAATCAGTAGAGTCGTCGGACAAGTCGTTGAGCTCAGACTCGAGCTGGTCCACATATTGATGCGCGCTGGTCTCGCCGACATCACGGCCGTCGAGAAGAATATGAACCCGTGCGCATCTAATGCCTTGCTTCTTGGCTTGGCGAAGCATCAGTATCAAGTGGTCAATGTGGGAATGGACATTGCCATCCGACAAGAGTCCGATAAAGTGCATCGTGCCTTCGTTCGAGACTTTCTCGGTCAATTCTTTCCAGACCTTGCTTTCGAACATGGCGCCGGTTGCCAAAGACTCTGTGACGAGCTTTGCGCCTTGACTATATACCTGACCGGCTCCAATCGCGTTATGACCGACTTCGGAATTACCCATGTCGTCATCGCTGGGCAGGCCGACCGCTTTGCCGTGGGCTTTAAGCTTGAGCAAGGGGTAGTTTGCCATGCAGCAGTCGAGAGTCGGTTTGTTGGCTTGAGAAACCGCGTTGCCTTCGAGGCGGTCATTGAGGCCGATACCGTCCATGATAATGAGGACGACGGGGCCTTGATAAGAAATTGCCATAGTAAATCTCCTTTATCCAGATAATTGTCGCAGATGCGACATTCAGCTTGCAAGACCAAAATGATGAGCAAGCATTCTTTTGCGTTCATAATCATATCACAAACAGGGGGTAATTATCATCAAAAATCATATAAGCGAGCTTCTCGCAAATTAATATTGATGAAAAATCTGAGGCATTACGACCAAGATTTGTGACATTCGACGAAATGCGAAATTTTGTGTAATTTCATGCGACTAAGCACAATTATTCATCTATTTCAGAGGCTCTTATGCTATAATATACGCGGCTTGATGGTAATACATCATCAGGTCGGACGAATTATCAGTATTATATTTTACATAAAGGAGATAATGTGATGGCAAAAGAACTCAAGAAAATGACCATGGACGGCAATACTGCTGCCGCGTATTCTTCGTACGCATTTACCGAAGTTGCCGGTATTTTTCCGATTACGCCTTCTTCACCGATGGCGGATTATACCGACATTTGGTCACAGCAGGGCAGGAAAAATGTTTTCGGCCAGACTGTAAATGTTGTCGAGATGCAATCGGAGGGTGGTGCCGCCGGAACGGTTCACGGTTCATTGGCAACCGGAGCATTAACAACAACCTACACGGCTTCTCAGGGCTTGCTCCTGATGATTCCAAATATGTACAAGATTTCCGGCGAACTCTTGCCGACCGTTTTTCACGTTTCGGCTCGTGCGCTGGCTGCACATGCTCTTAGCATTTTCGGAGATCACGCAGACGTTATGGCGTGCCGTCAGACCGGTTTTGCGATGCTTTGCGCCAATGGGGTCCAGGAAGTTGCTGATTTTGCGGCAGTTTCTCATTTAGCAGCGATCAAGGGTCGTGTGCCATTCCTTCACTTTTTTGACGGTTTCCGCACTTCTCATGAGATCCAGAAGATTAAGGTTATTGATTACGAGGATTTCGCGTCTTTGGTCGATTATGATGCTTTAGCCGCATTCAGAAAGCGTGCATTATCTCCGAATCATCCGACGTTGCGCGGTACTGCTCAGAATCCGGATATTTATTTTCAGGCTCGTGAGGCTGCTAACCCTTACTATCTCGCACTTCCTGAAATTGTCGAATATTACATGGACAAGATCAACGAGATTCGCGGCACGGATTACAAGCTTTTCAACTACTATGGTGCTCCTGATGCTGAGCGCGTCATTATTGCTATGGGTTCTGCGGTTGAGACTGCAGAAGAGACTGTGGATTATCTCGTTTCCAAGGGTGAGAAGGTGGGTCTTTTGAAGATTCGTCTCTATCGTCCTTTCTCTGTTGAGCGTTTCCTCGCGGCACTGCCTTCTACCGTCAAGTCCATCGCAGTTCTTGATCGTACCAAGGAACCCGGCGCTCATGGCGAGCCTCTGTTCTTAGATGTTTGCGCAGCCTTTGCGGGCAACTGCAGTGCACCGAGAGTCATTGGCGGACGTTACGGGTTGGGTTCAAAGGATACGACGCCGGATCAGATTTTGGCTGTATTCAAGGAGTTGAAGAAGGACGAGCCGAAGCGTCAATTCACGCTCGGTATCAAAGACGACGTGACCCACTTGTCTCTGGATATTGATGAGTCTATCGATGTTGCTGCTCCCGGTACGGTTGCGGCTCGTTTCTGGGGATTGGGTGCTGACGGTACGGTCGGTGCGAACAAGAACTCCATTAAGATTATTGGTGATCACACGGATATGTATGCTCAGGCTTACTTCTCCTACGATTCGAAGAAGTCCGGTGGTGTTACTATTTCTGACTTGCGTTTCGGCAAGAGCCCGATTCGCTCGACATACCTTGTTAACAAGGCAGACTTCATTGCTTGTCACAACCAGTCCTATGTTGATAAGTATGACATGCTCACACCGCTTAAGCCGGGTGGCACGTTCTTGTTGAACACACAATGGACGGCTGATGAGCTTGAAGAGAATCTTCCGGGTTCAATGAAGCGTTTCCTTGCGAAGAATAATATCAAGTTCTACACGATTGACGCCGTCGAGAAGGCCAAGGAGATCGGTCTGGGCGGTCGTATCAATACGATTTGCCAAGCGGCTTTCTTTAAGCTTGCTAATATCATTCCGGTTGACGATGCAGTGGATTACATGAAAAAGGCTGCGCTTAAGTCATACGGAGCCAAGGGCGATGAGATTGTCAAGATGAACTATGCAGCTATTGATGCAGGTGTCAGTGGTGTCGTCGAGGTTAAGGTTCCTGCTGATTGGGCCGACGCAGCTGACAAGGTCGAGACCAAGAAACAAGTTCCGGATTTCATCCGTGATGTTGTCGAAGTCATGAATGCGCAGAAGGGCGACAGTCTTCCGGTATCTGCATTTGCAGGGCGTGAAGACGGTACTTTCCCACAGGGCACGGCTCAGTATGAGAAGCGCGGCATTGCGGTTGATATTCCGCTTTGGATTGATGCAAACTGTATTCAGTGCAACCAGTGTTCGCTCGTTTGTCCGCACGCTGCGATTCGTCCGTTCCTCCTGACTGCCGAAGAGGCTGAAAAGGCACCGTTTGCGACGAAGACCGGTATGAAGGGCTATGAGAATTATCAATACCGCATGCAAGTTTCTGCGCTGGATTGTACCGGTTGCGGCACCTGCGTCGCCGTATGTCCCGCAAAGCAGAAGGCTCTGGTTATGGCTCCGCTTAATGAGAATATGGAGCAGGCAGATAACTGGGAATATGCAATGTCTCTTTCAACCAAAGAGAATCCGGCAAACAAGAAAACCATCAAAGGCAGCCAGTTTGAACAACCTCTCTTTGAGTTCTCCGGCGCTTGCGCAGGCTGCGGAGAGACGGCTTATGCCAAGCTCTTGACGCAGTTGTTCGGCGACAGAATGCAAATATCCAATGCGACAGGTTGCTCGTCTATCTGGGGCGGTTCTGCACCTTCAATGCCTTACACCACCAACAAGAAGGGTTACGGTCCGGCTTGGGGCAACTCCTTGTTTGAAGATAATGCGGAGCACGGTTTGGGCATGTATTTGGGTGCGAAGCAACTTCGCAACCGTGTCGCAGACCAATTGAAGAGCGTTGTGGAAGCCGTTGAAGACGATTCTGTCAAGACCGCAGCAAGTGCGTGGCTTGAGAACATGAATGACGGTGAGAATACGCGTGAGCTTTCCGACAATCTTGCCGATGCGCTACGCGCATACAAGGGTTCTAACGAAGACGTCAAGCAGATGATAGCGAAGATTCTCGACAGCGAAGATTATTTTGCTAAGAGATCGACATGGATCATCGGTGGAGACGGCTGGGCATACGATATCGGCTACGGCGGATTGGATCATGTGTTGTCAACCGGAGAAGATGTAAACGTTCTTGTTTTGGATACTGAGGTTTACTCCAACACCGGCGGACAAGCTTCAAAATCGACACCGACAGGCGCGATTGCACAGTTTGCGGCAGGCGGTAAGTCAATCAAGAAGAAAGACCTCGGAATGATGGCAATGAGCTATGGTTATGTTTACGTCGCACAGGTTGCGATGGGCGCCAACCAGAATCAGATGATCAAGGCCTTCCTTGAGGCTGAAGCGTATCCGGGCCCATCCATCATCATCTGCTATGCTCCTTGTATCAATCACGGAATCAAGACAGGCATGGGCTCCACGCAGTCGCATGAGAAGCTTGCGGTCGAAACCGGCTACTGGCATCTGTACCGCTTTAACCCGATGTTGAAGGCAGAGGGAAAGAACCCGTTTACACTGGATTCCAAGGAACCGTCAGGCGACTTTATGGATTTCCTGAAGAGCGAAGTTCGTTACAATTCTCTTTACAAGAAGTATCCGGCAGACGTCGTTGATGCTCTCTTCGAGAAGAATTATCAAGACTCTAAGGAGCGGTATGCGTCTTATCAACGTATGGCTGCAGACATCTAATCACTGGTTTTTACTTTTAAGAGAGTTCGACTTCGGTCGGACTCTTTTTTTTGCCCGGACACATTTGTGGGAAGCGCATGCGTTGGAAAAGGCATGGGTGAGATGTTATAATGAGAGCCGTCGAGAAGAAACAAGAGCGAACTCATAATCATGCGGCGGTCGTCGCCTTCAAGCTCGGATTCGTCTCGATTAATCGATGATTCACACAGGAGGGCAATCCCATGACACAATCAGAACATGACCGATTGCTCTTGTCGGATACACCGATTCCGGACTTATTTATATCCGATTACATGTCGACACTTTCCACGGAGGCAATTCGAGCATATCTATACATTTGCATGGTCACGGGGCGTGGCGCAACGGTATTAGACAAAGATTTGTCTTTGCGGTTGTCGCTTCCGGAAGATAAAATGTCGTCGGCGATTGGCGAACTTATTTTCTTAGGCTTGCTCAGTCGAGACTCAAAAGGTCGAGCCTATCCGCTGGATCTTAAGGCGCGAGAAGTCGATGCTTATGTCGATACATGCATAGAGCGTGCAAAACGCAAGGAAGGGCAACACGAGGCACCGGATATCCCTGCCGAGAATCGCCAGCTTGAGGATTTAACACAATCCATAGCCAAGACCTTTTTTCATGGATCGATGTCTCAGTCATGGTATAGGCAAATTGATGTATTGCTATTCGAATATCATTTTGGTGCAGATGTTGTATATGCACTCATTCAGGATTTGGCAGACAAAGGTAAGCTGAATATAGCTTATATGAAAAAAGTTGCTGAAACCTGGTTTGCTTACAACATAAGGACGGGAGAGGATCTTTCGACATACCTTGAATCTGAAAAGGTGATCAGGCAAACATATAAGAAAGTCGCTCGTAAACTTAACATCAGAAACGTGACAGAGTATGACGAAGAGAAAATTCGCGCTTGGATAGAAAAATATAAATACCCATTTGAAGTGATTGATTATGCAATGAGGCGTGTGTCTGAATATATTACATCACCGAGCATTTCACGCGTTAACGAGCAATTGACGACATGGTTTGTTTCGGGAGTCAAGAACATAGAAGAAGCGAAAGTCTTTGAAGCAGAACGCGCAACGACGAATTTGGAGAATTATCAGGCGAACAAGCGCAAACCGAAACAGGAGACGGGCAGAGTTTTGGAGACAAAATATACGGCACTCGAAGTCGAATCGTTCGAGGATAACCCGGCCCAGCTGATGCAAAAAATGATAGACCAAAACAACAAGAACAAGTCATTGGAGGCTTAAATGAATCGAATTCCTACGGATATTTACAATATCTTGTCCGATCGAAAAGCCAGAAGTCAGGTGGCGCGCGACAATAGAATACGTGCGATATATTCGATTCATCCGGATCTTGAGCACTTGGATCGAAGCATCCGTACGGCCAAGGCGAACAAGATGATTGTTATTTTGGATGGCGGCGATTTGATTGCTGAAGATATTTTGATTCAAGAACTCGAGAGGCAACGTGATACATATTTACAGCTGAATCACATCGCTCCCGATTATGATCTGCCGATTCCGTTTTGCGCCAGGTGCAATGATGAGGGATGGGTGGTTTCTGACGTCTCTGAACCATCGGAAGAGCATGTTGAATCGGAGATGAAGCGTCTGCCGCTCAATCGTTTTTCAATCGATAAAGAGACCGGAAGGACCCTGTGTAAATGTGTCCGAGACCTTCTGGTCCCTCTGTATTTGGAGCAATCCGGATTGGATCATTACCCGGGAATTTCCTATGCGACGTTCACGGATAGATACTTTTCCGAGAGGGATAAAATTGCACCGATTTACGATTTTGTACGATATGTAGTCAGCGTTCAACGCGTTCCCAATTTGCTTTTTTGGGGTGAGCCGGGTACCGGTAAGACGTTTCTGGCAATTTGCATTCTGCGGGAATTAATTGAAAATGGATTTTCAGGATTTGTCGTCAGAGCGCCTGAAATGATGGATATTATGGATGAGTATCGTACGATCAAGCGGACATTTTCGCCGAACCCTCAGCGTGACAAATTGATCACCGGATTGAGGGAGAAGATTTTGCTCAGCGAATTTCTGGTCATTGACGAGTTGGGTGTTGAGCCCGTCGGACTCAATAACACTGCGGACCTTTTGCAAATCATCGGTGAGCGACTAATTAATGAGCGAGTGACGATCATCACGACGAATTTAGATTTGAAGGCATTGGCGTCGCGGTATGACGGGCGCCTATACTCCCGTTTGATGGGGAATTTTTATAAATTCCAGTTCCCGGGGCGCGATATTCGCATCGAGAAAAAGAAAATCGACGGCATCTAGGCGAAAGGAGCAGGCAATTTTTGCCGATGTAAATAGCTTGGCAGTTTACAGTGGAATTGACACGATAAGAGTCTCGCGAATTGATGCGCTCTATAAACGTAGAGGGCCTGAATTTTTGTCGAGGATTTACACGCCTGAGGAAATGCGATATTGCCAGTCGAAAGCAAAAGGGATGATGGAATCGTTGGCGGCAAGATTTGCGGCCAAGGAAGCGGTTTCGAAGGCATTGGGGACCGGAATCTGGCAACGCGGCGTTCGCTTTACCGATATTGAGATTGTAATGGAGCAAGATGGGCGGCCGACGGTCTCTCTTTCTCGCGGTGCACATCAGGTTTTTCTTGAACTCGGCGGCCATAGTATTTCCGTAAGTATGACGCATGACGGTGATATGGCAATGGCTGTTTGTGTCATCGAATATCTTGCGAGCGATAAGGACGGTGGTCTGTTTTGAGTCGTTTTGGCAAGTTCCTTCGCAAGCGCATCAGAGACATAACTCATTATCGCGGCAAGAATACGTCTGACAGTGAGCCTGTTCTCGAAGATAAAATTACGCCCTTAGTCGGTGATTTTGGGAAGCAAGAGAACCTACAGGAAGTCTGGAAGCTCGACCGAGAGGATGAGTACATTCGTCGTCCGCGTCGTGTTCAGTGGATTCGCATTCTGTTTCCGGCGATTGTGTTTTTCTTGATTCTGGCAATGTTATTTTGGATTCTACCGGCGATTTTGCCGAAGCTCCTCACCGAAGAGGAGCGAAGTGTGATGATATTGGATGAACCGCAACGCGTATATACTTCGGATTATCGGCGCGTTGACGAGTATGTGACAAGTTTGATGAATAAGCCGGATGTGAAAGCGGAGCGCATTACACAACTTCTATACAACGAGCCTGTCCGACTGTTTGATGCTGTTGAAACAAACGGATACGTTATGGCTCAGTCCGTTGACGATCTGATTGGGTATATTCGCGTCGATGATTTGTCCTCAGATATGGATCCCATCGAGCCTTATATGCACCCTTTTCGATTAGTCGTATCTGATGTTTCCAAGAATATTATGTCTCATCCGAGCAGCGGTACGCTGGAACTTGAGGTCATGATGAATACAATCTTGTATTCCGACCAAAAAAGAGACGGCGTCTATCACGTCGCATTACCTGACGGGAAAAGCGGGTGGATTAGCAGCAGTGGCGTTATTGAATTGGGCGTCAGTGATCAAATTGAAAAGGTCAGTACGCGCTATTTTGTCAGTTCAGCGCTGAGCTTTGTCAACTCGACATATCTTGATAATGGAATAAGCCGGAGAGGGTTGTCGACTGAGGGGTTGGTTTATGTTGCGGCTGCTGTTAACGGTGTTAACTTGCCCCGCACAATGTCAGGTTTAATCGAATCCGGTGAAACGGTTGAACTGCAATATGATGAAGTCACCGGAGAGTTGCTTCTAGAGAGCATATTACCCGGCGATTTAGTATTTTTACGACATCCGTCAGACCCGACGGTGAGATATTATGAAATGGCGATATGCACGGATACCGGCGTAGTTATGATGGTTTCACAAAGCAGGACCACATTAAGACTAACATCTTTTGCAAATAATTCAGCTTTCATATCTCGAATTTCCAGTGTCCGTCGAGTTTTCAAGTGAATATTTTCCAACATGAATGACAATTTAGGATGTAATTGTGGGCTTGGATAATTTTCTCACGCGCACCTTAAGTCAAGGGATGAAGGTGCTCTAGGTGTTTCGAAGATAACAAAAACGAAAAAACTCACCTCGAATGAATCGAGATGAGCCTAATGAGCAAAAATAACACTTATTGCGGCTTAGAATTAAGCGCGCTTCACTGCGCCGGAACGCAGACAGCGTGTACATACATGCATCGTCTTAGGGGTGCCGTCAACGACCACCTTCACGTTACGCACATTGGGTTGTTGTTTCGTTAATGCTCGACGAGAAACCTGCGAACGGGTGATGCTGATCTTCCTGCCGAAAAATGTGTCTTTTTGACAGACGTCACACTTTGCCATGGTAACACCTCCTATATTTATAAATAACGCGCAGAAGAAAGAATACCACATTTGTCTTTTATGTGCAAGCGATGTTGTGGGTATTTGAAGATTTAGCGGATTGCCAATATCCGACCATTTATCGGAATGCGCGAAAAACCTCGTCGTTCAGGGCGAAGATGAATAGCGCAATATTAGTCAGGCGTCTGTTGCTGTTCGATATATTTGCGAATGACATCAAGGGAAGCGCCCCCGCAACTGCCAC
>DUPM01000133.1 GCA_012838315.1 Clostridiaceae bacterium | reverse complement strand
AATTGGTCGCCTTAGAAATATGACCGTTTTCAGCTCGGTATACGACCTTTATTCTGCGATCAGACGCCTCAAGCTTTTTGAGAGTCGCTCGAACATTTTCTTGCGTCGAGCAATCATCCGCCAGGCAGATCTCCCAATTCGGATAGGATTGACTTTCTATAGAGTGAACACACTTGATCAGCCAGCGAGGCTCGACGTTATACACCGGAATCAAGATCGAAATAAGCGGTTTGCGGTTCATTTCTGAGATTGCTCTGCGAACTACAGCCTCATTGTAATTATCGTTATGCATGAGCCACTTGTCATAAAGTATTTGCTCATCAAAGTGCAGCTCATTGCCTTCATAAATCGCTCGAATCGATCGCACAAACCATTTGACGCCTAGAATGTGAATCCCCATAAAAATTTCTTTGAAGTTATATCGATTAATCCATCTCCGAAAACGCTTTAGCCTATCAATCATCGGCTTCGTCTTTATCCGCGATAAATGGAACACCCAATGACACCTGTCACGATCCGCTACGCGAATTGTTATGGCGTGCTTACGCAATTTAGTGCCGATGTTTATTCTGCACTCAAAACCGCATTCCTTTGCCTGTTCGTACTCTTCATTAAATTTTGAGTATACGTCCGGCCTGGGAAACTTCTGAATTTGAATTTCTTCGTATCCGCTATACAGTTTGACTGACGCCCCGCTCGGCGCAAAACACCAACCGCGAACACAAAGTTGCCGTGTGGTGGGTGAATCTATGATTTCAATGTCGTCTATTGCAAACTCTAGGTCGCAATCTGCAACTTCTCTTAAATACTGGACAGTATACGCTGCCTTCATTTTTCCCTCGCGATAATGCATATTGGTGGTAATACATCAAAGATTGTAACACGTTATGCCCGATTTCTAGATATAATTGTTGTTCTATTCAACGTTCTACGGTGGTAGTACATCGCCTTCCGTCAACTGAAAACCAGCCAGCACATCCCTTAAAAGATACGAACGAAAAAAGGGAATCGAAAAATAATAACCGTCAACAAATTCAAGTGTTTTCTCAACCACCTCTCGACACATCAAGACCCCGACCGCCTCAGCCGCAGACCTATCCAGAGGATCTGAAAGGAGATCAAAACGATCCAATATCGCATCAGTCACCGGTATCCCAGGAACCTCATTTTTTATAAACAAAGCATTTTTCTTACTGACCAAGATCATCAATCCACATAGGATTTGAGCCCCTGTCTCAGCTTTAACACGTCGTAAGTTTTCAATTTCACGTGCTTCAAAAATCGGTTGAGTGATAAAAAAAGTTGCACCGGCTTGCATTTTTCGTAAAACACGTCGGATTTCAACTTCAATATTTCGTCGCCCGCAGTTCAACGCACCCCCATATACTATAGGATCCGACGCAAAGTCGTTTCGATTCATTTCGGACATCACTTGCATCATGCCCACCGAATCAAAATCAAATACCGCCTGTGTCGTGTGTCGCAATTCAATCGGCACCTTGTCTCCGGTCACGACCAAAAAACGGCGCAGATTGTTCACGTATGCACCGAGGAGTTGAGCGGATAATCCGATGCTGTTTTTATCTCTGCAGCAGATATGCGGCACGGATTCTATTCCGAAATCACGGAAAACCTTAATGGCCATAGCAATGGAATCCACACGCGTTCTCCCAGAAGGCGAATCCGGAAAAGTAATCATGTCTACGCCAATTTTCTTGTAGTCTGCTGCCGCCTCCATAAGTCGATTTATATCCGCATTGAAAGGCGGTGCAAGCTCGGCTGCAATCAATTTTTTTGACAATGAAGACTGTCGTGCGGCTCCCGAAGCACCCAAATCGCTGGATATCTCTTCCGAATGATTGTCGCCCATTGGCTCTGTTCGATCGGAAGCGTCGGCCGAGCAAACTTGAGAATGAATGGATTCACTTAAAGCACGAATATAGTCTGGTGTGGTTCCGCAACATCCACCGAATATATGGACACCGAGCGGCAAAGCTTCCGAGAGTTTCTGCGCGAAAAATTGAATATTTTCTTCTGCGGCGGCCACGTCACGGGCAAAAGCCGGAAAACCGGCATTGGGAATGAGCGAAAAAATCTTATTTCTCGGCCGCTGCATTCGTTTGAAAACATTCATCATTAACCCGGGAGCAATGCCACAATTGAGTCCAACGCCATCGATCGAGTCCTCTGCAGCGAGGCGATTCATCAGCGACGCGACCAATAATCCGTCTTCCGTAAAGCCATAAGGATCCGATGCCAATTGCACTTGAATGTGGCAGTCGCTTGATTCGCGAATACGTTGAACAGTAGAAATTATGGCGTCAACGGAAGAAAACGATTCAAACCAAAGCAGATCAACACCCGCATGAATAAATATTTCTGCCTGACGTACGTATATCTCAACCGGGTCCCCAGAAACGTCATTTTCCCGTCTGCTATGTCGCATGGGGCGCGCGACCGGTCCAATATTTCCTGCAATAAACACATGATGTCCACTCGAAACTGCCGATCTAGCAGCGTCAACGGCCGCTATTTGGAGTTCTGCGATTCGATCAATCATCTCATGCGATGGATTCGACAACATTGCGCTCAGTCCGAATGTATTCGTACGAATCAGATTCGCTCCCGAATCAATATATGCGCGATGAATCGCCACGACCCGGTCCGGGTAGTCAAGATTTGCTAGTTCCGGCGTACCGTTGTCCGGATAAAGGCTTCGAAAATATGTGCCAAAGGCACCATCACATATGATCGGCTTGCGAACCGCATCAGCGGACAGGCGTGTTGTTCTCATATTCTTCATGCTCCGAAATGATCCTCCACTTGAATTAATTTCGACCGATTTCCGAGCGAATTACAGATGGCTATTACTCGTCTCAAAGCGATATGCGTCTCGAACCATATCCTCGAGTGACAGTGAAGCAACCCAACCCAACTCGTCTCTGGCTTTGCCGGCATCTGCATAATACGATGCCAAATCCCCCGGGCGACGAGGCGCAATCTCGTAGGGTATCTCAACGCCGTTAACGGCGGCATATGCGTTTACAATCTCCATAACCGATATGCCTTTTCCAGTACCGAGATTGTAAACCTTTACCCCTTGTATGTCACTCTCCACCGCTTTGACATGACCTTTTGCCAAATCGACAACATGTATATAATCTCTCACACCGGTACCATCCGGTGTCGGGTAATCATCGCCGAATATTTTAAGTATTGGCAACACGCCTCTTGCGACCTTGGAAACATATGGCATCAGATTATTGGGGATGCCGCTGGGGTCTTCTCCGAGAAGTCCGCTCGGGTGCGCACCCACCGGATTAAAATAACGCAACAAGGTGACTGCCAGCGTCGGATTCGCTCCCGCGACATCTGACAAGATACGTTCACTAACGGCTTTGGTTTCGCCATAAGGATTTGTTGTCTTCATTAATGCCATATCTTCTCGATAAGGAGACGGCTGATCCCCGTATACCGTGGCCGAGGAACTAAAGATAATACGATTTACGCGATGAGTAACACAGGCATCGACAAGCACCATCGTTGAAACCAAGTTGTTGTAATAGTACGCAATCGGCTTTTCAACCGACTCTCCGACCGCCTTGAGCCCGGCAAAATGAATGACACCGTCAAGCTCCGGATGCGTTGCAAATACTGCCTCCAAAGCACATGAATCTGTCACATCGACCGGATAAAAGCGCGGTCGTACGCCGGTGAGTTTCTCAATGCGATCAAGAACTTCCGGTTTACTATTAACGAGATTATCCACAATGACAACTTGATGCTGATTGGCTATAAGTTCGACACATGTATGACTGCCGATAAACCCCAATCCACCCGTTACAAGGATGTTCATAATCGCCTCCGTTCTGATGCTTTATATCCTCAGACCGGTCAAAACGTCTCCGTTGCTCACGGCTTCATGTCCGGCATTATGGGAAGATAATCAGACATCATATTCCCAATTTTTAATATCATTCGCCTGAACGTTGTAGTTATCTCGGAACGGCATCATCGCTTGAATTGTTTTCAAAATAATTCGTACGTCGGACACAAAACTATAGTTTTTAATATACATCATATCAAACCGAAGCTTATCCTCCGGATCTGAATTGTAGCGGCCGTATACCTGTGCCAATCCGGTCAAACCGGCCTTCACCTTAAGACGTTGATTATACCCCGGAATATGATCTTCAAATTCACCGATAGTCGTCGGACGGTCCGACCTCGGACCGACGACGGACATGTCGCCAAACAAAATATTCAAAAATTGCGGCAATTCATCAAGATGAGAATCCCTCAGCCAGCGCCCGACTTTTGTAACGCGTGGATCATCAGGGCTCGATTGAAAAGCACCGAAGGATTCCTCCGCACCGGCAACCATCGTCCGAAACTTATAAACGATGTAGAGTCTGCCGGATTCGGTTATCCGCTCTTGCGAATATAAAACAGGTCCTTTCGAATCTATTCTAACTGCCAGCGCAATGATGAGCATCAATGGCCACAGAAGCAATAAAACGACAATCGAAAAAGCGAGGTCAAAAATTCGCTTAAACAGTCTCTGCTGAAAAGTGAGTCCCAAACAATCAATCATAAATGTCGGCATGTCATGAAATTGAACCACCCGAAATTTGCTGTAAATTAAATCAGAAAACTGAGGCACGACATAAATAGTCTTATCGATGTTGGCACAGTAGAGATAGAGCTTCGCCTTATCTGCCTCGTTAACCGATGGAGATATGACAACTTCGGTACTACGGCCCACAGCGCGATAGACCTTCTCCATATCGCCCTCTAGCACGTATCCCAAATAATTGATATGCAACGACTTGAGCTGTCCCGAAATCTTTGAAAATACCCGGTCCGCATCCTCTCGATTGCGAGCGACAATCACCAGGCGCCCTTTCGAATAAATGCGCTTACTCATTTCCAAACAGGCTACGGTCCAAATGGATGTCGATATGAACATAATACCCGAACCGACGACCATAACCCATCTCGGGAATGTGTACCATTGGAATGCGAATGCGATCGCCGCCGCAGATACAATGACCAGAAACACAAAACGAAACGAGACGACGACCATATCGGTGCGATTCTTTCGAAAAAAGTGCGTCATGCCAAAGTAATCGATATAGAGCACTGCACCGATTGTCATCAAAGGCATCGTAGACAAGTAGTCCGAGAAGCTGAGAGAAAACGTCGGCAGATCGCGATCATAAACCAGAAAGAAGGCGGCAACCAACGACAAGTTGACCAAAAGCAACTCGACGATGATATACATGAGCTTAAACAAGTGCGCAAAAACTGAGCGACGGCGACTCATGATCACCCCGGTCTTCTCCGGCTTGCGATAATATCTGGCTTCCATTTTGTCTCCTCTATTGAGATGATGCTCAGCAATTAATGCGCGCACCGGATACATTTTAACAGAAATTGAGACTTGCGTGAAGTTCTCGACATGAGGAACCAATCAACGCTCTGCAAAACACGACAAATAACTATCTCTCTCGTCGAAAACGACGAACGTCTTTTCTCTTATTGAACAATGCAACGGCCAACCTAAACCGCCAACGCAGGACTTGCAGGAGTGGCGCTCGACGCATTGGACTTTGATTATTCTCGTGTCGGCGATAATGAGCTAAAATGGTTGAGTCAAAATCGGCCTTTCCGACCATCTCCGTAATGATACCAATCCAGACGTCATGCATCGGAGCGCGATTGGGAATCGGCAATACAAGTGACAGGATCTTATTTCGAAAAACCATATTACACCCTTGCCACGAGTTCCTTATATAATTTCTCAATACGCCCGGGCGACAATCACGAAACTCAAAAAAATCCTGTCCGGTCACGTGCCCCTCCGAATCAATGATTGATGCGTTTGTTTGAAGTAGCAATAGTGTGGGGTCGTTAGAGAACCGAGCGACGCAATGCTCTATTTTGTTGCTCAGCCAAACATCATCCTGATCCGCCAAAAAAATAATCTCTCCCTGCACTTGGTTTAGGGCTTGGGAAATATTTTGTATTACACCGCGATCGTCGTTATAAAAAATGACTCGAACACGTCGGTCTTCTTCTGCGACAGCGTTTATATATTCTGCCGTGCCATCTGTGGAACCGTTATCGGAGATAATGAACTCATCATCCGGCAACAATTGGCGCCGAATACTATCAACCTGCTCTTTCACAAATGGCATGCCGTTATAGGTCGTCATCACTATGGAATTCATTTGAACTTCCATCCCCATTTTTTGAAATATCTCCGAAGCGATTGGATGTGGATACGCGTCATACGTGCATTTTTATAAGACGCGCGCTCCCAGAGATGATATATTTCTAATTCCGGACGAAACTGTATTTGAGCTCTTTGACGGATGCTTCGGCACAGGTCCGCATCCTCTGCATATAGAAAATATCGTTCATCAAAACCTCCGAGCTCGACAAACAATTCTGTTCTAATCAGCATACAACACCCTGAAGCAAAAGGCACCTCAAACGGCTTCTCATAGTCCATATCACGCATTTCGTGATATTCGCGACGCTTTCTCATTATTTTGATTGGACTGAAGCGAAGCGCTAAGTCCAGAACCGTCAAATCGCGGCGACAAAGATATTGAAGTTCATCCTTTTCATTGTAGATAGACGGAACCAACATGCTGACAGTCGGATTATTACCAAGAATTTCTACGGCTTTTTCAAAAAATCCTTCGCGCTTTATCGTCACATCCGGATTCATTATAATGTGTACATCTGAATTTAGGCGTGGAATGACGAGATTATGTGCGGCACCGAAGCCCACGTTACCTTGAGGTGATTGAACTAATTCGACCAGATCGGAATTCGCGCGTACGATATCGAGCGTTCCATCCGTGGATCCGTTATCTATCACAGTCACAAAAAGCTTGAACTTCATATCGATGTGCGCTCGAACCGAATCCAGCGTCTCGCCGATTGTTGTCTCATTGTTGTATGTGACGATTGCTATTGATATCGAGTTCATGCGTTATCCACCCTTATCTTCGTCACTCTCCGGAAATACGAAAGGTCTCATGGACGAGATCAAGATGCGGACTATAGTACGGATCGCCTTCTTTTAAGACCCGATGCCAACGTTTTTTGAAGTACTTGACTTCAGAAGCAAAGCGCGAGCGCTTTTCGTCGGTATCATCAGTGCCACGAGATAGTGACTCATGGTGGTACAATTCGGCTTTTGGCGCATAGACGATACGGTATCCCTGTTCTCGTATTTTTAAGCAAAGATCGATATCGTTGAAGGCGACGGCCAGCTGTTCTTCAAATCCGTTAATCTTCTCGAAAAGCGATTTTTTCATCATCAGACACGCCGCGGTCACTGCAGAGACATTTTGCGCGGCAACCGCTCGGTTCATATATCCGACTTCTGTTGAGGGCATGTGCGCGAATGCATGCCCTGCGACACCACAGAACCCAATGATGACACCGGCGTGTTGAATCGTTTGGTCAGAATACAGCAACCTCGCTCCAACCGCTCCAACATCATCACGTTGAGCAAACCCAAGCATTTTTTGAAGCCAATCCGGTGCGATAACTTCGGTATCATTGTTGAGTAATACAATATATTCGCCCTGAGCTTGAGCAACCCCAAAATTATTAATGGCTGAATAATTGAAAGGGTTCGACCACTTGATAACACGAACACGGTTATCTTTTTTCAAGTGTTCGTAATACGCAAACAGCTCCTTAGAGGTGCTGTTGTTTTCGATAATGACAATCTCGTAATGTCGATACGTCGTGAGATGCAGTATGGAGTCGATGCATTTTTGAAGATCAGCAATATGTTCGTAGTTGGGTATGACCAGCGAGATTAACGGCTCACCCTGTATGGCGTAGTCTATGTCAAACACGCCTCTCTTATCATCATATTGAACGTCGCCTTTGCGCCCGATTCTCTCAAGGTGGTCTCGAATGACCAACATCCTAACGGACGCGTCTTCGAGCCGAATTTTATCGCGCATGTCGATAGGAAGTTGTTCGAATCGAGAGTGGTATATCACACTTGGGATGTGGAATATATTCTCCGTAGTCTCTGTCAGTCGAAGAATCATGTCATACTGACAATCTGTTTCAAATATATCTCTGAAACCGCCAACATCTCTCATACGATCAGTTCGTGCCAGATATGCGTTTCCGATGTAGTTATTTGACAACAAGAAATCGGGACTCCACTGCGGCTTAAACTTTGGATGAGAACGAGTTTGCCCGTCCAAACCCATACGATCTTCATCGGTGTAAACAAAATCTGCTGTGGGCACATCATTGATATGGCTAGCCAATTCAAACAGGGCCCAAGGCGCCAAAAGATCGAATGTTCGAAGCGATATCACAAATTCTCCCTCAGCCATAGCCAATGCCCGATTGAGGAGCCCGGAATACGAGGCGGTCGGCATCGTGAAGTCCATACGAATCCGACTCTCCAAGTCGGCAAAGTCTTCAATCAGAGATTGCAGATTCTCCGGCATGTCTTGGGCACCGACAATACACAGTTCCCATTTTGGATAAGACTGTGCCAGAACAGATTGAATCATCTCACGAATTAGATTCGAATCATAAATGTTAATGGGCGCAAAAACACTTATCAACGGTCTATGCGAAAGATCTCTCGACACAATGCGCTGCGCCTTAACTTCTGCTTCGCTCTGCTCATGCAAGTGAATATAATTCGCGTAAGCTTCTTCAGCGGACATCTTCAGATTTATACCATCACCGAATGAATAAAACGTCTCAACGAATTGTTGTTTTGCTTCGTTTTTCCTACCGGTCAAAATCAGTTTGACAAAATGCATGAACAGACGCCACTTTTTGTACCCGGTAGACTGTGAGATAATCGCCAATCCGACGCGAACGGAAGCGAAAGCCCCGAGCCGCGTATACTTAATATCGTTGATTGCGCTCTCAACTCCCGACTTATCTCCGAGATCCAGCCGCAAAAAATCTGCATTATGTCGCAAATAAACAAAGCGTTCCTTTTGTTCGGCTTCAGTCTCAAGAGAGCCCAGTCTTATGGCATCAAGCTCTGTCGTCTCACCTTGAACGACCGGATAAATTTGGAGCAATGTCGCCCTGGACGCTTTGCCGTTCCATCTGAAATAATATAGTCCCTTTTTAGCTTTGCGGATTAACAGGAGTTGCGGATCCTCATTTTCAGAAAGGAAGACGCCCGGTGCCTCCGCGAGTACACCGCTCATAGGTATAAGCTCAATAGTCCGCATGGCGCCGAGCGGTCGAATTATCGAGAAGATTTGCCTCTTAATAAATCGTAACGGCTCGAAAATTCGATACAAGGGGCTTCGCGTAATCAGCCTAATTTGCTCGTTCTTTCTTTGATATTCGTGCATGTAGTTGTTTGCAATCGCCTTGAGGCTCCGCTCATTATTTTCGAGAGTAGAAATTTTGACCGCGTTTCCCACGATTAGCTCATCGTATTCCTTTAGAATACGTTGATTATTCTCAATGCTTTGACGAAGTCTGAACGTATCTTTTTGTAAATCTTTTAAGAAAGCCGCAAGGCCAAAACGCCAAGTTTTCAAATAGTCACCCGAATACATAATGTCCGAGTAGGATAATACCTGTATCGCCGCGCGAATGCGAACACAATCCAGAATCAACGGCTCTGAAAAAGCGAAAAGAAATTGCGGATCATTACTCAGGAACAGATATACGCCTTGATCGACTTCGATGGCATTTGTGGTCATGCGCGGTGACGCTTCGATAAGGTCCTCACCACTTAGATATTCCAGATGGATATCGCGAACCAAGACGCAATAGTCTTCGCAAGGATCCCATCGGAGATGACTGACCGAGGTCGGAGTCTCTAATGAGAACCGCCCCTCTGCGAATGTGTTCTTGAGATAAAGATCTCTGCTGACTCTCTTATCTTCGCGAAAATTGCCGTCGCCGGAATAGAACATACTGCTGTTGAGAACATGGGGTTTCTTATCCTTCCATTGACTCAGCGAAGGCGAATTCACTTGATAGTTATTTTTGTAGATGTCACAAGACTCATGGATACGCTCTGAAAATTCGGATTCCCAAGTATTAAATAAATCTTGATGCGGAATGAGCGAGAAATGAGCCAAGACGGAACGCAGATCCAATAGCCCGGGAAGTGTGCGATGATATTTATGATAAATGACAACGATTGCTCGAAACATAACAAAATCAACCGGAATCGGTGCATCAATCAACCACTCGCAATCAATGTGGTAATGCTGCTTATCGCGCGAATCGATGATAATGTTCTCAGGAATCAGGTCAATCAACCCGACTTGAAGACAATCGAACTCCGCGTCACAGTTCGAAAAAAACGTCGCAAATTTCGAATCCGAAGACGGGTTCTGCTTAACACTGGGGAGCGCCTTGATGAATTGATAGTAATCTTCAAAAGCAGCAATAACATCAGCTTGCACACCGCGCTGTATGGCTTCGGAGATCGTTTGTTCAAAGGATACGCCTTCAATATACTCCGATACCAGCTGGCCATTTTCCATGAATACTTTTGGCGCTTTCAAGGGCGAGTCCATGGATTCAATGCGTCGATAATTGTCAAAGATGGCTTGAACATGACCTTCCGCCGCAGACGTCTGTGGCCTTTTACGGACGCGGATACGTCCGTCTTCTTGTTCTTCGATCAAAGTAATAATCCGATACGCCTCGTGCCTCTGATACGTGTGTTTTACAAAAAGTGTCCTCATCGCTTCTCTTCTCCCGCTCTTTTCTGAATCAGAACAATATAGGAGTTTGCGAATTGCTTGAGATCATTTTGCTCCGCCAAAGTCTTGAAAACCGTAGACTGGTCGAAAGATGAGAATGCATATGCGCCATAATTACGTTCGTTAACAATAGCCTCGCTAAAATGCGACGAATCATCCGCCGCAACAATTGTCTGAGCAAATTTATAATCCGGAAAAGGCAAATAGAAGTCCGCGGATACGGCGTCAAGAGTATCAATCAAATCATGCAATTCTGAATAGGAAAAAGTGCGAATACCCTCGTCGTTTGGATAGTTATTGAGACCTTCATAAGGTCGGCTGTAATGATCCTCGTTAGCTCCGGCAAAATACTTGAGCCCGAGACGATTCTCGATGGCCAATACCAGTATGCCACCGGGCTTCACCAAACTAAAAGCCTTTTGCAGGAAGGCCTCATATGGATTGCGATCCACTGTGTAACGTCCGCAGTACTCCAGAACACCGATTAGCGTAACAACTTCGAACTGACGCTCGAAGGGAATATCGTTAAGATTTGCAACAATGATTTCAAAATTATTGTGGTTCTTATTTCGCAGCTTATTGATTTGACTTCTGATCAAAGAAAGATCAACGCAAGTCACGTGTTGCGCTCGCTCACAAAGGCATCCGGTGATCGCGCCCCAACCGGATCCGATTTCAAGGACGTTTGAACCCTCTACAGCATCAATCCAATCTAACACAGCGTGCCGCTCCGGTGAAAAGTGGTAAAGAATCGGCCAACGAAAATCCTCGTTGAGCAATGTGTCCGGAGACACGCCGTTTTCGAGCTCGCGAAGCACTTCTTGTTCAATCTCGCCATCAGAATATACATAATTCGCGTCGTACCACTTAAGATTGATTTTATCGGTCATGACATCATTCCTTTATCGCCGGCTTGAGTGTAATTTGTGAGTTCGGATCGAAAAAGCCAACAGAATTTTTTTCGCTGATCACCTCAATGGGAGCCACATCGTACAGACGATGAAAAACAACGAAATCATCAGCAGTAAATGTCGTACAGCCCAAACTGAGCAAATACCCGTCCGAAGGTAGCGGCAAATGCTGCATAAAAGACACTTCGACGACCTCGCCCTTCTTAACTGTACCGGTATCGACACTATTATACATGGTATTTGTGCCCGTGATTTCGACACCGCGCATATTTTTGATAGAAAAGGCGTATATCGGGTCGAATATATCGACATTTGCTCGAATGTGCATGACAATCTTCACCGGACTATCGGCTTCGATAATATTGGTTATTGTGCCGTTGCGATCAAAAATTCCGAAATCGATAATCTCCATCTCCTTGTTACCGTACTCTATCGGCGTATCATTGAGCTGGAGTTTATCTTTAAGCATCCCGCCGCCTTCCAGTTGGGACAAGTTAACGGCTTGCTTACTCTTGAGTTCGTCCACTAAGACCGCTGTGTCATCAGGAGATACGAGGATTTTTTTAAAGAGGTCGACCATCGTGACCGAATCACCTTCAGCCACCTTGCTGCCGCGATCCATAACAATGCAGCGATCACAGTATTGAATAATATTGCTAAGCGAGTGCGTGACAAATAGGATGGTCTTGCCGCTGCTCTTAAGTTCTTGAAATTTTTTAAAACACTTGGCCTGAAAAAGGATATCACCAACCGAAAGCGCTTCATCAATAATGAGTATTTCCGGCTCAACATTGATCGCAACCGAAAAGGCCAAGCGCATAAACATACCGCTTGAGTAAGACTTGACCGGTTGGTGAATAAAACTGCCAATATCAGCAAATTCGAGAATTTTATCCATTTTCTCGTCCATCTCTTCTCTTGAAAAACCCATGATTGTTCCATTGAGATACACATTTTCCAAACCGGTATACTCTGGGTTAAACCCGGCACCCAATTCAAGAAGCGCGGATATTTTGCCATGGATTGCAACAGAACCGGACGTCGGTGTCAGCACACCGGTAATAATCTTGAGAAGCGTCGACTTTCCTGCACCATTCTTGCCGATGATACCAACGGTCTCTCCGGGATACACTTCAAACGAGACGCGCTCCAAGGCAAAAAACTCTTTGTGCAAACATTTCCTCGTCAACTTCAGTGTCTCTTTGAGTCGATCCACAGGACTGTCATACAAATTGTATATTTTGGTCAATTCTTCCACTTTAATATTCGGATTCATGCGTCACCCCTTACAATACGTCTGAGAAATGCGGACGGAGCTTATGAAAAACCAGAGCGCCGACAGCGAAGCAAGAGGCCATAACTGCAAAGAAGTACAGTGACCAGATGGGTCGCTCCCAGAACCATGTATTGCCGGTAAAACTGTCGCGGTAGCCCTGGACAATATAAAAGATCGGATTCAATTTAAATATTCGGCGCACGCCTACCGGAAGTCTGTCGGTGGACCACAGAATAGGGGTCATCCAGATCAAAACCTGTAGCACAACATTGATGAATTGTGATATGTCTCGAAAAAATGCCGCCAATGCTGAGAAAAACCAGTTAAGGCCAAGCAACATAATCATCAAACAAGGTAAATAGTATAGAAGTTGCAAGGTGTAAAGCGTCGGGAAATATCCATAAACGGCAGCAACTATGAAAATAATAATCACGAAAACACCGTGCACAATGAGCGACGAGAATGTCTTAACGATTGGAAGAATTGAAGTTCTGAAAACGACTTTTTTGACCAAGAAGCTATATTCAATCAAGCTGTTCGAGCCATTCGTCAAAGCGTCCGCGAAAAAATTCCATGGTACAAGGCCGCAGATCAACCACAACGCAAACGGCACACCCGTACTATCCGAACCGGAGCGCAAACCAAAAGTAAAAACAAAAACAAGGACCAATATCTGAACTAAGGGCTGAACAAATGCCCACACGATACCCAGTGCAGAGGAAGCATACTTCACCTTGAAGTCGTTCTTGACCATGCTTGTTATCAGTTTTCTTGAACGATATGTATCGCGCAAAAAATCCAAAAACACATTTAGTTTGTTGCCCATTTTGTCTCTCCATTTTCTGTTGATGCCCGATGACTTCCCTTACTTCAGCGGAAATAATCGAAAAGACCGATGTCTGATGGCTAATTTAACCGCTCTGAACATGAGATATATCCGCGGAATTAAGCGACCGAGGTGGTTCTTGCGACAAAAATAAATATAGTCTCTAGAAAAAATCGCAAATCGTCGACGTTGCTCACTTGCATCATCCATTGTTCTGCTCGGATTCCGGTCAAAAAAACGTTGTTCAAGCGTCACCGGATATAGCGACATCTTACTTTGGTGCACAACGAGTTGATTATACATGAAATCATGATCGATGCAATCCAAGAAAAGGTTTTCGTCAAACGGTCCATTGAGACGCGATATGTGCTCAAGGGAGATCACCATACCGCTATTTATTGCTGAGACGCGTCGGCCTTCGATGAGTCGATTCAGATCTTTTCGGTCTGCTCTGAAAAAAAGCGCGCCTCTTCGGATACAAGGCGATATCATTCGACCTGACGCGAGGACGGTCGGCAAGAATATATCCGCATTGACATCGGATGCCAGAACACGAAAAAGGGTCAGAAAGTAATCGTCCGGCAACGTCGTATCGTCATCTAAAAGCGCAACATATCGAACCTGCGAATCAAGAAGAGATATCGCGCGATTATATGCGCAAGAAAGTCCCTTGTTCTCTCCCATAGCAACATAGATGTAACCTCGACTTCTAGAGAAGTCTTCATTGGACATTATTATCTCCGGGCTATCACTGTTATCAACAATCAATGCTCGGAGCCCCAGCTGCCCGTCAAATGCGGCCAGTGTCTCGGATTCCGAGCATTGTCTATTGTATATGACAATGACAAAAGCAAGATTTTCTTGTGGGTCAAATTGCATTTTTTCAATCACCTATCATCGCAACTCTTCGATGTACCGTGTGAGCGCATCCTGCCAAGTTGGCAATCGCGAGAACCCCTGAGCTTCAATCTTGTCCTTGGAAAGTCTTGAGTTTTTCGGTCGCACGGCTTTGGTCGGGTATTCAAGACTTGAAACCGGCTCAACCTTTGCACTCAATCCGCCCGCCTTCATAATCTCGATCGCGAACTCATACCAATTGCAGAAACCTTCATTGGTTGCGTGATAAGTGCCGTATTTGTCGGTTTCGATCATGTCGCAAATGAGACGAGCCAAGTCGTCCGTATATGTTGGCGAACCGTATTGATCCGCAACAACGCGAAGCACGTCTCTTTCTGAACCCAGTCGAAGCATCGTCTTCACGAAATTATTGCCATTTTTACCGAAAACCCACGCCGTACGAATAATAAAGTAGCGACTTAAAATTGACGTCACTTGATCCTCTCCCAAGGACTTGGTCAACCCATAATATCCTTTGGGATCCTTCTGGTCATCCGGTTGATAAGGGCGATCTCCTTCACCGTCAAAGACGTAGTCGGTACTGATATAAACCATCGTCGCATCCAATTCCCGACATGCTTGTGCGATGTACTTGGTGCCATTCACATTAACCGCATAACAAGTATCTTGGTCTTCTTCTGCTCGATCGACGGCCGTATACGCTGCACAGTGTACAACAACATCCGGTGCATAGGCCTTGATGTAAGCGTGAACACTTTCTGCTTGAGTTAAATCAAAATCGTCGATATCAACGCCGCGGCACGCCACTCTTCGCTGATTCAAATGTTTCACTACGTCATATCCGAGTTGTCCTTTGAATCCTGTGACCAATACTTTCATCTTTTCGTTCGCAGCGCGAGCTGCTCCTCCTTTGAAATGAAATCAGCGATTGCCATACATCTTTTCATAATACGCCTGATAATCACCGCTTAAAATGTTTTCCCACCATGAGCGGTTATCCAAATACCAGCGAATGGTCTTCTTAATACCATCGTCAAAGTACGTCTTGGGCGCCCAACCCAGCTCACCGGTAATCTTCGTCGGATCAATGGCGTATCTGCGATCATGTCCCAAGCGATCCGTCACATAAGAAATGAGCGTTTCCGGCTTATCGAGCTCGCTGAGAATCGTCTTCACAACCTCAAGATTCGTACGCTCGTTATGTCCACCGATATTGTAGACCTCACCGATTCTTCCATTTCGGATAATCAGGTCAATGGCTGAACAGTGATCCTCAACATACAACCAATCACGCACGTTATCGCCCTTGCCATAAACCGGCAAAGATTGATCAGCCAAAGCACGCGAAATCATGAGTGGGATTAGCTTCTCGGGGAAATGATACGGGCCATAATTATTTGAGCATCTCGAAATAGTGACCGGTAATCCAAACGTTCTGTAATATGCCAATACTAAGAGGTCTGCAGCGGCCTTGGACGCAGAATAAGGTGAAGACGTATGAATGGGCGTCTCCTCAGTAAAAAACAGTTCCGGACGATCCAGCGGCAAATCACCATAGACTTCATCAGTAGACACTTGATGGTAACGAGGCACATTAAACTTACGGCACGCATCCATTAAGACTTGAGTGCCCATAACGTTGGTTTTCAAAAACAACTCGGGGTTCTCGATAGAACGATCCACATGCGACTCCGCAGCAAAATTCACGACAACATCAAATGACTCTTCGGAAAAAAGCGACTCAACTGCGTCGCGATCAGCAATGTCAGCCTTTACAAAACGAAAATTCGAGTGCTCCATCGCTGCATCAAGCGTTGCTAAGTTACCGGCATAGGTTAAAGCATCAATACATACGATGCGATCATCCGAATGGTTCTCGAGCTCATAATAAACAAAATTTGCACCAATAAATCCGGCACCGCCGGTCACCAAAATATTCATCTTGTCCTCCTTGATTGGGCACTATTCGGCCTTATTTCATGTCTTCGTATATAAAATTAAAGTCAGAATCTTCTGCCAAAGGCGCCTTCAAATCCTTTTCCGAAAGAATCGGGTCGCTCACGCCCCAATCGACACCGAAAGCGGGATCGTCAAAACGAATACTTCGGTCGCAATCCGGTGCATAATACTCGTCCACTTTATATTGCACTTCCACATCATCGGTCAGCGTAACAAATCCGTGCGCAAAACCCTTTGGAATATAGAGCTGACGGCCATTCTCAGCTGTCAATTCTATCGCAACCCATTTACCATATTGCGGAGAGCCCCGACGAATGTCAACTGCGACATCTATAATCGCGCCCTTTGTGCAGCGAACAAGCTTGGTCTGTGCCTTAGGTGCATTCTGAAAATGAAGGCCTCTCAACGTGCCTTTTTGCGCTGAAAATGAATGATTGTCTTGTACAAATCGAGTCGAAATTCCCAACGACTTGAGTTTGTCAGCAGAATAGGTCTCCATAAACCATCCACGATGGTCTCCGAATCGCTTGGGTTCGATGACAAATACGTCACTGAGCTGTGTGTCAATTTTTTGCATGTTCTCCTCCGATACTATCTTGATAGGTTTATTGTCGTCTTATTTGTAACTGACTCGATATATGTATTTTCCACCTTCGCAGTAGATGCACTCAAGCTGATAGTATGTTGTACTCTCTTTTTCCGATGAACTCAGAAGATACTTCGCTCCGGTTTTTTCTAAATCAGATGGCGATAATTTTACAGTCATCAAATCCGCCTGAATTAACGAGGGTTCGGTAGGCCCATCTTCAATAGAAACCATCATGTGTGCATATCGATTGTAGACCTCATTATATTGGCCTTCAGGGTCGAGTTTTTCCCAAAGTGCCATATTGGGCACAGTATTGACCGAGTTCACTGTAGGCGCACCATTGGCAACCAGAAAACCACTGTCAACCAGCGAGTCCAGCGCAATCCACTTCGCACTCGGATCTTCCTCTACAATGGTCTGAATACCCTTGGAAAGTGGCTTTGTCGTCATAACATCCAGACCTTTAACAATCGGATTGACCGTCATCGTTGTCGCGGCGCACAAAAGTATGATGCCCGCTGCGCCAAGGTGCTTGAGCCCGGGACGGAGCTTAGACATAAACAACGTAAACAAAACGACCATCGTGACTACAATGATAGTGATGCCTCTGATCTCCATGAAGCCCCTATTTAATTCGTATGTCTTGTACCCGGCATAACCGAGGACGGCAATCATGACCGGCAAGACAATGCCAAAATGTAGTTCATGATCAGGCTTAGATTCGCTCCAGAAAATGACCAAGAGATAGATCTGAATAAATGCCAGTATATCGACCAGTCTGAAAGGCGTGCTGTATGTCAGCATGAGTACTTTCGCAAGAAAAGGAGGCATCTCAGTATAACAATAATAAGCAAACACCAACGACAATAAAATCATCGCCAATGCACGACCATTGATTTTCTTGGAACGAATCATCATATAAATATTGAGAAATATCGGCAACGGGAACAAATTGATGACAGTAGCCATCTCACATGGATTCGGATGGGGACGGAACGGGGTCATCATAATCGGAATATAGTTGTAGAGTTTTGTCAGTGCATACCCACCATATGACACTCGTTTACCCGGATATACAGTTGTCATAATATCCGTCATGTATTGTCGCACTTCGAGTAAATAAACGGCCACAATCGACAAGAAAAAGAGCACGACTCCGGCAAGCATGGCCACATCTGCCAAGCGATACTTCTTGAGTATGGAACGAGCGTCATAGAAAATCCAGAATATGATAATCAAAAACAGGAATCCAACAGGAACTTGCCATGCCGGATATAACGCTGACACAAATGCCGCACCGAAAATAGCCGCCCCGAAGCCGTGAAGAACTTTGAGAAATGTCTTCTCTTCATGAAGAAAATAGTACAGAAAAACAGCAGCAGCCTGTGCATTCAATATCCACGAGATGAACGACCACCAGACAAAGAAACCCGAAAAGGTAATGAGCGCAGCACCGACCAAAGCCGACAACTTGTCTTTTTTTCCGCCGAGGATATAACACATTTCAAAAGAAAACAAGAATGAGAGCACGAGTGTCGCACTGGTGTTAAACGATAATCCATATTCAGATCCCAAAAAATAGTATAGCCAATTCATTGGGGATGCCAGCGCCGCATAACTAAAATATAGACCTGTGGCTGAAATATTATAAGAGTCTGTCGCCCGAAGGATTGGATTAAACTTGGCATAATCCGTAAACCAAGCAGACATCTTGCTCGGTGTAGATACCAACCATTCATCACTTCTTATCGCACGTGCAATGCCAAGAATAGGCTTGCTATACTGCGATCCCTCACCGGTTTGAATAAAGGCATCAAACATCGTAATCGAAGAAAAGTGATACTTATTGACCACACAAAACAGAATAGCTAAAACCGACAATAGAACACGATGTCTAAAGATAAAATCGTAAATCTTGCGATAATCCACAACGATATGCAATCCTGCAAATGCAAATACAATCGTCAATATCATCATTCGATTGAAAAACAGGCCGTATGTATTGGTTTTCGTTTGGGTCAGAGTCTCAAAAACAAGTGTTCCTTCGGCTTCTTGACCATCGATGAAAAGACTGGAATTGGCGAACTGTTTCTCCGAAAGCCAAATTGTCGGTGCGCCCCCGGACTGGGTGCTAAGACCCGTCACAACAATTTCGAAATTCTTACTCTTCACACCGTCCGAAAACGCAATTTTCATCAAGGCATTATCTGAGAGTCTGGCAACATCAATATCTTTGTTATAAAGCTCTTCTCCGGAGTCTAGGTCGATGGCTTCGACACGCATCGCCCCAATATTGGACCGTCCAAACGTCGCAAACATCACACCTACACCTTCGACCGGCTCATCAAGGCGAATGCGCTGACGGACTTCCATGCCTTCGACCAGTTCTTCGATAGTATCGGATTGGACTAATCCAACGGACTTATATTGGACGGTTTGAGAAAAAGAGAGTTTATAGGTCAACTGAATGACATACACAAATGCCACAAGTAAGAGGAGTGCTAAAACAATAAGTGGCGCTTTTTTGACCCCATTTAATCGAGTTTGAGAGCCGCCAGGGGAAATATCCTTTTGCATAATTAATCCTCATAAATATTTGTATTTAAACACACGAGGTATTATATCACTTCGCCGGTCATTTTTCAGCCGGTACGAGCATCCAACGGTTAGCTGATCGCTCGCAGTTACAGAAGCGAGAAACCCATAATGATCCTCGGCGAGAATGACTAAATTAAGAAGAACAGTACCGCAAAATGAAGCACCCCCTCTGCCATATAAAGGTGCTTCAGAATACCTTTGTCAATCTTGATGTATCGACAATATACGACTAACCCAAGCAACGGCAGAACCGGGATAAAATATCGCCCCTGCACGCCATCTATAATCTCACTGCCAAATCGAGTATAAGCAAACATCATCGTGAACATGGCCGCGAGGACGACCAGCGCAAATATTGAAACATAGACAACACGATGCCACACCATGCCGGAGCGCAGTAGTAATTTGTCCCAGGTATCATGGAGGAACGCGACACCCGTAATCACAATTGAAAATAATACCAACACAGTGGGAATATAGATCTCAAGCCAACCTAACCGTTCTCCGACCAATGTCTTAACATAATAACTGCTATTGTGAACGAGCGTTATCGCAAAAATCTTTACCGTTTGGAAAGGATGCTCAAGCAAATACGCGAAATCATAAGCGCGGTCGACATGTTGCGGCGGCAAAGCGCCTGTCGTCAAGGTCGCGATGCTGTTTAGATTAACAAACATATAAGCGATACCCGTAACCAAAAACAATCCGCCCAAAAAGGTGATTTTTTGGCGCATACCACCGAACTTATTCGAAGGAATCAAAAATGCAACAGCCGCCACAAAAATATAAATCGCCTTGCCGGGCAAAAAAAATGTACACAATAATATAATTATGAGTTTGTCGCGCAATCGAAAACACTCTTGTCCATATATTGCGCGCAAAAATAGCGCTATGAGGAAGAATAGGCCACCGGTCATCACTGAGTCATACGAAAATGAAAATGCCTGATGCATTGTCATAGGGAGCAAGGCCGACGCAAAAAATATATTTTTACCAACCGGCGCTATTTTAATCGCAAAATAAACGCCCAAAAGAAAAATAATGAAATTGCACATGCGCCCCAAATAGAACATCGGAATCGTACCAAGGTGAATGATACGCGCAAATGTGACACCTATGGCTGACGGGGCATACAAAAGGGCATGTGCATTGGCTGTTTTAGCCGCGATCAAAGCCTTGTTTTCGGTGCCCTCTGTAGCCCAAACCGGCGTATCAAGCAATTTCTGGTAATGTTCGGCGCCGGGCTGAGAGGTGACAATCCAGTTTTCTACGTCCGTTAATCGGTAAAAAATAGCTGGGTCATGGGCATTATTAATGCCCATTATTTGATTAGAATAGCGATACGCCATATCCATATGCGCCAATTCGTCCGGCACGACACCCGGCGACATAATCAGCGAATAAACCAGTCCAAAGGGGATCGCAACCGCAAGAAAAACGACATGTACTTTCGCGCGAAAAACATACACAATCAAGTACAACATCACAAGTGAAATGCCCAAAATGGAAATGACTACGAGGTAAGCAATCGTAATTTCATGAATACCGCTCGTAATCACACCAAAGTTCATATCACCGTCTGTCTTGGTTCCGGCAATGTAAAGGGAACCGCCGGGATAGACGTCTGAATTAGAACACCAGATCGAAATCGCGTTGTCGGGCGAAATTAATTCAGACGAAACGACAACATTATACTTAGTATCCGTATCAAAGCCGTAGGCCTGTTGGAAGTTGATTTCGTGGTACAATCCCGCAACAACATCTTCTGAAGAAATTGTTTCACGATGGACCAACACATCGTGCGAAGTATCGTAGACGGATACATCAACAAACCCGACGTCTGACGCGTTATTTTTGTCGAATCGAATGGAAATGCCCTTAAATTCTCCGGCAAACGAAAAATCTTGACTCATCGATGCACTCGCATGAATATCACCTACCGTCAACTCTTGAGTACCGTTAAAAGACTGAAAGTGCACGCGATTCAAATCAACGGAAATCTTTCTCTGCCATAAATAGAAAGATGCCAAAATAATCGCAAGAATCATGCAACTGATTATGACTATGTGCCTGCGATTTCGGACGCAACATTTCTTCAACTTATTCATAAAATGCTATTCTTTCAACCGCTCCTCTTCTCAGCTCGAATCCGGCTATACTCACCGAACTCACGATACAGCAGACGACTCGTTCAACACATCCTCTTAAAGACAACAGCAAGAATATAAATTATAGCTAGCGAATTTCGTTGTTGGCGACTTTTCTCAAGTGCTCGCCGTAAGGGGACTTCCCATAGGCCTTTGCGGACTCAATGAGTCTATCCGCGCTAATCCATCCATTGCGATAAGCAATTTCCTCCGGAGCAGAAATCTTGATGCCCTGGCGCTTCTCAATCATATGGATAAACTCAGCCGCCTCGAGCAAACTATCCATCGTACCGGTATCCAGCCATGCAAAACCACGACCCATCAATTGGACATCTAAATCACCATTTTCGAGATAAATTCGATTTAAATCGGTAATCTCCAATTCTCCGCGCGCACTGGGCTTCATGTTCTTCGCATATTCAACGACGCGATTATCATAGAAATAAAGACCGGTAATCGCGTAATTGGACTTCGGTTCATTCGGCTTCTCTTCAACAGAAAGCACTTTGCCATCTGCATCAAATGCCACAACACCAAATCGCTCCGGATCATCCACGTAATATCCGAAAACGGTCGCGCGTCCCTTATTCTCCGCCGCCTCTCGTAAAAGCTTCGTAAAGCCGTTGCCATAGAAAATGTTGTCTCCGAGCACCATTGCGACATCATCGTCACCGATAAAAGACTCTCCGATGATAAACGCCTGCGCCAGTCCGTCCGGCGAAGGCTGAACGGCATACTGTAAAGAGATACCAAACAGACTGCCATCACCCAAAAGTGCTTCAAACCGAGGTGTATCCTCCGGCGTAGAGATAATGAGAATATCTCGAATTCCGGCCAGCATCAACGTTGATAAAGGATAGTAAATCATTGGCTTATCATAGACCGGCAACAACTGCTTGCTGGTCACTCGAGTCAGTGGATACAAACGTGTTCCGGCACCGCCGGCAAGAACAATACCTTTCATGATAACCTCCGCTATATGTAAAAAAGATACTGAAGTGACCGCCAAAAGCGGTCTCTCTATAAGAAATTATTGATTAACATCTTTACTGATAGTTGGAAGGGTCAACAAAAGTGCTTTGACCCCTTCGATGTCCAGTCGAGTCGTGTTGTGAGACGTCAACTCCATGCCATAATCGACTTCCGCCTGACCATCCGTGAAGTATTTATCATAATTAAGGTCTCTTTGGTCTGCAGGGATGCGATAATACTCGCCTAAATCTTCTGCGTGAATCATCTCTTCACGAGTCAACAATGTCTCATAAAGTTTTTCACCGTGACGCGTACCGATAATCTTGATTTCGCTTGATGATTGATACAATTCCAGCAAAGCCTTCGCAAGATCCGCAATCGTCGAAGCCGGTGCTTTTTGGACAAATATATCCCCAGAACGACCGTTTTCAAAAGCGTAGAGCACCAAATCAACAGCATCGACAAGAGACATGAGGTAGCGCGTCATATTCGGATCTGTAATCGTCAAGGGCATGTTATTCTTGATCTGGTCGACAAAGAGCGGAATAACCGAGCCGCGAGAAGCCATGACATTACCATAACGCGTGCCGCAAATGACGGTATCCTCTATGCTTCTAGACTTGGCAACGAATGTCTTTTCCATCATGGCTTTGCTGATACCCATCGCATTGATGGGGTAAACCGCCTTGTCCGTTGAAAGGCAGATGACCTTCTTCACGCCGTGCGCGATTGCCGAATTAAGAAGATTCTCGGTCCCCAGCACATTGGTCTTCACGGCCTCAATCGGAAAAAACTCACAAGAGGGCACTTGCTTCAGCGCCGCCGCATGAAATACGTAATCCACGCCGTGCATTGCAGAATCAATACTTTCCCGGTCACGAACATCTCCAATGTAAAACTTAAGCTTCGAATTAGCATACAGCTTGCGCATGTCGTCCTGCTTCTTCTCATCTCTGGAAAAAATTCGGATTTCTTTAATCTCGGTATCCAAAAAGCGATCGAGAACCGCGTTTCCGAACGATCCGGTTCCCCCGGTAATGAGAAGCACTTGATTCTTGAACATAGAACCCTCCTGGCGAATTAGTCTATATTTGTTAAAAATTGATTGATTCGAGCACTAATTATATCACTCTTATAGTATATTTTATAGAAGTCTGAAGCATTCTTACCCATTTCGAGCAGACGAGACTTCGGAATATGTATGAAATCCATAATGACTTGCGCCAGGTCCTCCGCAGACATCGCCTGACACGTTAATCCGGAGTCACTCTGTCGAATAACCTCTGCACCCTCACCGTTAAGCGCCGCCAATATGGGCTTGCCTGCCGCCATATAAGACTGCACTTTCGCGGGAATCATTATATCAAACAGCGGCTCGTTCGATAACGAGACAAATAGTGCATCGGCCAGCTCGTGATATTTCTGAATCTCCGTCAACGGTTGAAATCCGATGAAATCGAAGTATTCTTCCATCGACTTCTCACGCACGGCCGCTAGAATCGCCTGCTTAGACATACCGTCTCCTACGATGATAAATCGAAAAGCCGGCTCCGCCAATTGCGCCGCGACACGAGCTACCGCGTCCACCAAAACATGAAGTGCCTGTGCCGGTCCGATGTTGCCCGCAAAAACGAAATTGAAACGTCCGTCATAAATACGATGCAACTCCGAATCTCTCACAACTGTCTCGTATGCGGCATCACACGACTGGGGAATAAATGTCAACCGCTCCGGAGCGATGGCATAATCATCTATAAATCTGTGTCTCATTCCATCAGACGGTGTAATAATATAATCCGCTCTACGATAAAGGCGCCTGGATACGCGACGATAATGACTGCGAAACAACTTGTTTTTTATTTTTACCACCGAAAATAGGCTGTCGGGCCAATAGTCCAACACATACATGACCGAAGGAATCTTCTTGAGCTTTGCCAAAACCAACCCCGGCCAAGACATAAATATGGGTGTTAAGCTATACAAAAACACAACATCGTGCTTTCGCCGCAACAGACGCGGAAGCGAGAAAATCGATGCAAACGGGAAAAAATAGTAATTCAATATGATAGAGAGAGCGCCGAACTTCTTGTTCTGCGGAATCTCTCCGACACGAAAAACGTCCGCTCCGTGATAATTCTCGCGTCTCGGCCGAAAATAGTTATACCCTTTAAAATACTTACCCCGTGGATAATTGGGCATACCACACAAGACATCGACCTTGTGTCCGGCGGCAATAAAATCACGACAGATGTCATTCACGCGAAAATTCTCCGGCCAGAAGTGTTGGCAAACAATCAGAATGTTCATGCCTTACTCTCATCACTTGGATCTTGAGACCGTATTTTATTCTCCAATACCGCGACGTGCTGCGTTAAAGCATAAACTCGTCGCTTCAGATTGGCGATTGTGATGTTGATTCTAAAACAGATGATTAACACAAACAGAATGGCAAGAAAAAACAACAAATTCAACGGCAGTCCGATGCCGAGCTTGGAAGCCACAAAAGACAAGAAATTCGGAAATATAGCGAAAACCAGCATATTCAATCCGGCAAACAACCAAACCAGAGCATACTTGTAGTCGATGAGCTCGCGACGCAGCGTTCGCAAAATATATAAATTAAAGAGTAGCACCACACTGACAGTTATAATTTGGGTCACCCAATTCATATCGCCTATCTCCTTTTGAAAAATGCTACAAACATAGCCAGCGAGACCTTGATCATATAGTAGACTGACTTAAACATGCGAATAGAACTCGTACCGTGCTCACGACTTCTCATAACCACCGGCACTTCCGTGATTTTAAATCCGTGACGATGCACGTCGACAATTGTTTCCGGTTCCGGATAATCATATGGGTAATTGCGAGCAAAAAGCGCTATCACTTTTTTATTGACCGCGCGAAATCCGGATGTGCAATCCGAAATCTTGACGTGCGTTAATAATCGTATGATACAGTTAAGCCATTTGATGCCGAGCCGACGCAACACGCTGGATTGAAACCCTTCTTTGGTGATATATCGAGACCCTAATGAAAAATCTGCTTCGCCTTTGACCAATGGCTCAATCAACCGATCCAAGTATGCCGGATCATGCTGGCCATCTCCGTCAATCTGAACTGCTATGTCATAGCCATGATGCCTGGCATAAACGTATCCGGCTTGAACCGCACCGCCAATCCCTAAATTCAGAGACAAATCAAGAAAATTCAAGCCCTTTTCGATACACATTTCGGATGTATGATCATAAGATCCGTCATTGACAATGACGTAATCGTAATCCGGCGCTTTCTTAATAATCTCATCGACCAAGACGACCAAGCTATTGGCTTCATTGAACGCAGGGATAATAATCAGTTTCTTCACGTCAACACCTTCTCCCACCAAAGACTCTGGTCTCAGAACTTGTTCCATACCGTCAAATTAACGATCTTCGCATAACTCTGGATAATCTTTACAACCTTGACACTGACATTCTCATCCTCGTAATCCGGAGGCATAACGGTCTGTTCGCGGTTACGATACATTGAGACCGCAAGTTCAACCGCCTGTTCAACATCCGAACCCTTTATTCCGCCGACCACCACGGTACCCTTGTCCAAAACCTCAGGTCTCTCCGTCGAGGTGCGTATCAAAACACCCGGGAAATCAAGCATCGCCGACTCCTCCGAGAGTGTGCCACTGTCCGACAAAACGCAATACGCATTCTTCTGAAGGCAATTGTAATCGCTAAATCCAAACGGGGTCATGCTGCGAACCAACGGATGAAATTGAAATTGACGGTTTTCTATAAACTTCTTGCTGCGCGGATGCATCGAGTAGATAATCGGCATACCGTATTTTTCGGCAATCTGATTCACCGACTCCATCAACGACATAAAGTTCTCTTCCAAGTCAATATTCTCTTCGCGATGAGCCGACAAGAGAATATACTTATTCTTTTCGATGTTCAGCACATCCAGAACGGTACTCTTCTCAATCTTGGGCATGTGATCTCTTAATACTTCTCGCATCGGTGATCCGGTCACAAATATAGTCTTGCCATCAAGACCTTCAGACAGCAAATAGCGACGACTGTGCTCGGTGTAGGGAAGATTAATATCTGCAATATGATCAACTATCTTACGATTAATCATCTCAGAGACATTCCAATCCCAACAGCGATTACCCGCTTCCATATGAAAAATCGGAATCTTGAGCCTCTTGGCAGAAATAGCCGCTAGCGCAGAATTGGTATCCCCGAGAAGTAATACGGCATCCGGTCTTTCTTTCAGCAATACATCATAGGACTTCGCAATAATGTTCCCGATGGTCTCGCCTAAGTGTCCGCCGACGCTTTCCAAATAATAATCGGGGTCGCGAAGTTCCAAATCCTCGAAAAAGACTTGATTCAGAGAATAATCCCAGTTCTGACCGGTATGAACCAATATATGATTGAAATACTTATCACAAGCCTTTATGCATGCCGACAATCGGATAATCTCCGGTCTGGTACCAACGATGGTCATCACTTTGAGTTTGTCGCTCATAATCATACCTCCAGAAAATATGTATCCGGATGATTCGGGTCCAGTAGCTCGTTGGCCCACATCACCGTGACCATATCTTCTTCACCTGTGTTCTTGATGTTGTGTGTGTAACCGGTGGGAATATCCACGACTTCAAGCGATTCACCCGAAACATGATAAGTGATTACACGGTCTGAGTCAATTCGACGAAAAGAGACATCCCCCTGTCCTTTGACAACTAAAAACTTCTCCGTCTTCGTGTGATGCCAATGATTGCCCTTCACGATGCCCGGCCTCGAAATGTTGATGGATACTTGCCCACGATCTCCTGACTTGACAAACTCCGTGAATGAACCGCGATGGTCGACATTCATCTTGAGCGGATATGAAAACTGATCCTCCGGAAGATAACTTAAATACGTACTGTAAAGCGTCTTAGACAAGCCGTCTGAGAAATCCGGCAAGAGAAGATCCTTGCGCATTTGAGGAAAGGACTCAATGATGTCAACGATTCGACCCAACGTCGTATGATAAGTGACGGGCACCTCGCAATAGTCGCCAACACGATTTGCCTGCCCGTGAAGCGCATTCGCAAGCTCTCGAACAACATCGTCAATGTAAACGATATGCATTATGGCATCTCTGGAATTAACGGTAATCGGCAAGTCTCTTGCCGTGTTGTAACAAAATGTCGCAATCGCGCTGTTGTAATTCGGTCGGCACCACTTGCCGTATACATTAGGGAAACGATAGACAAAGACTTCTGCTCCAGTCTGTCGAGCATACTCAAAAACAATCGTCTCCGCATCTCGCTTACTGACACCGTAAGGATTGTCTAGCGCGGCCTGAGTCGATGATGAAATCATCATCGGCGTGGCCACCCCGGTTCGCGCATGCTTATCCGTCAAAAACTCGACCAATTGCTCTGTGAGGCCCTTGTTACCTGAAGAAAACTCCGCCTCGTCCTTGGGACGATTCACGCCGGCCAAGTGAAATACAAAGTCCGCTGAATCCAAAAAACGCTCAAGTTCTTCCTGTGAGTTCTCCATATCATACAACATCAATATTAATTCTTTGTCTAAATTGAGTTGCGAAACAAGATTCTTTCCGATGAATCCGCCGGCACCCGTCACTAATACTTTCATTCCGGAACTCCTCCACGCACGCGATGCTTATTATCGATAAGTTTATAAATAACAATCCTACTAAAGTAAAGCATTTTGAAGCGTATTCGGCAAGGAGACATTAGCGTCCAGATCCAAATAAATAATAGTACTGCAGCATCTCATACGCTCGCAACGCATCCGTATCCGCCTTGATATCCATCCGATACATTGAAAATACCGGATCCTCAACACATGCATCATGCAAAACGGTCTGAAGTGCACCGAACTCGACCCCCAGAATTTCAAGAAAATAGCACCCGAGATAGTTGAGACTAATCCGCTCGTACTGCGGACCAGAATACGCCAGTTCATAATCCGAAGTCGCGTATATGAAATACGGGGTCGCATATTTGTCAAGCAATCGCTCGTCCGGAAGTTGTTCATAGAAGCCGGCACCCATTGGTGGCGCATGGTCGCCAAAAAACAACACAACTGTTGTC
Organism: Clostridiaceae bacterium; assembly: GCA_012838315.1. Lineage (GTDB taxonomy): Bacteria > Bacillota > Clostridia > Saccharofermentanales > Saccharofermentanaceae > DUPM01. Next base: position 2,314 of record DUPM01000133.1, on the reverse strand, counting down.
TCATCACGCGCCTCTAATGCCTCTATAAAATATTGAAATCCGGCATCTGACCTGCGAATTAGACTCAAAAAGCCTTTGACACTTTCACTCACAGGATCATCACCGGTGACAATATAATCGACCTCTTCCTCTGAAAGTTCATACGGAAAATGATTTTGAATAGTGACGGCAAAGAAAAAAGTCGGTTGATCCGATTGATCCAATTCCTGAAGAATGAGATCATACACAGCTTGATCTGTATACACACCACGATTCAGTCCTGATGCACCAATTATTGAATTATAACTGTCTCCTGCGAAAAAATCTTCAAAGCCAAAATGCGCGTACACTTTATCTCTGTTCCAAAAATTCGCGCTATTCGGATGCGTCGCGATGGTATGATAACCTAACTCATTCATAACCGCTGCCATCGAGGGCAATTGATGATGAACATACTGCTGATAAGGAAGAGAACCGGCGGGCAAAAAAGCGGTGGAAAAACCGGTTAAGAACTCAAATTCCGAATTGCATGTCCCGCCGGCAATAACAGGAACGATCGTCTGCCCCGAAATGTGATTCGCCAAAATACTGTCTACAAAAGGCATGTCGTCGTATTGCGCCAACTGCAGTTCAATCTGGCTCAGATCATAAAAAGACTCATTCATAATGACGATAATATTGTCCGGCATCGGACGAGTAGCCAATACACGAGGATTATCATCAACACTCGAGAATTCCGATACATTTTCTATCAATAAACGTGCTGCTTTTTCACTGTACCCTTCCGGTTTCTGAACGAATAGAACATCTGAATTCATGAGAAAAACTTGGTACAACCCATTTTGTTCAACATTCTGAACCTGCTCCCAACGGATATTGGTAATACCATACTTATCGCGAAGAACATTATTGTCATACACAATGCGGCTCATCATCGTAAACAAGGTCACACTAAGAACGACCAGCGCTAGAATGCGAAGTGTGAATCGGCGCCGTATGCGAACATAGAAATGACGAGACACGAGCACCAACAGAAGCACAGCGAGCATGATAAAGATAACCAACCCGGAATTCATGACAAAGCGAATCATATCGGCTTGCGCATATTTAGACGCCTCAGATACAGCAAATAAATCCGATGGCAAGAAAACATCACCGCGCACGCCTCTCTTACCGGCATTTGCAATATAGACGGCTAACATCATAGCATTAGAAAGCAAATACGCCCAAGCGAAACGCCCAAAAACGAGATATACCGCAAAAAAAATGCCCAAATAGATGACAAGAGGAAACAGAGTATTCCATTTATTGAGATGAGACTCTTGCAACACCATACTCTGAAGCACCAGAAAGGATATTATCGGAAAAACAACCCCTACCAGAAGCCACTTTAGAAACGCACGGCACTTTTTTAGGCGAACACGATGCGGCGCTCGCTTCTTAAGTAACAGCGACACTGCGACTCCGACCAGCAATGCCCACGCTAGGTAGACTTGAGAAAAATTGAATACGCTATAAGTCATAGACATTCCGAACGAACCCGAAAGCACTTGATTTCCGGCAACAGCCGGGGACATTGGTTCTTCTTCCAGCGTTTGCTCTGAATAAAGCCAAATCGTCGGCGCGTTACTGTCATCTGTGTCCAGTGCAATCATCTCAATCGCAATCGCGTCACCCGAGTTGACACGGAGTGCTTTATTGAAATTTACCGAGTAGAAGGTATTATCAACGAATTCGGCAATCGGAACATCCTCGCTTGCATTTTTCTTATTACGAAGATTCGTCAATTGAACTCGAATGGTTGCATCATTTAGGTGGTAATCCGGTCTCCCGTAAGTCGCAACCAGAAGCTGCACCTCATCGATTCTACCCGAAAAACCGACGGTCATTTCTTGTTTTAGAGATCTGCCCGGAAGAATATATCCCGCAGGGGACGCTTCTCCATGTAACCCAAAGTGGGCTGATTCAGCAATCCGAAATAAGTCATAAGACGAAACCAGAAGTACGAACAGTCCGATAATAATGAATACAGAAGAAAATATTCTCCTATTGTGTGAAAGAGCGGAAATAAATGCCATTAACTCTCCCCTAAAGTATGATCTGTTTGCCCAAACTCAAAAAAAAATCAATTCGACAAAAGGACCTCTTTAGACTACCAACAATGAACACCCAAGACAAGCCACCAATCTGATTGACTCTTTGCTTAACTCCGTGAAAAGCGGAAAGTGATGGAGCGCAAAATACAGAAAATTACCTTTCTACAATTCTTCAGTCATTGCGGATATATTCTGGGATACTCACTTTTCCGCACATACCCGCCTGCGCCCGACCGCTT
>DUPM01000017.1 GCA_012838315.1 Clostridiaceae bacterium | reverse complement strand
TGACCACAGGTACAGTTCTTGCAAATGACACGATGGGCGATGCAGATACGATTATCATTGCATACGACCAGGACAGTGTAGAAAACGGAACCGTATGGCATGTTGGTGGAGGTGTATTCGAATACACATCTGATGCTGGTTTTACAGGCACGGATACATTCACATATACGATTGAAGACGCGGACGGCGATACATCGACAGCGACGGTCACGATTACGGTGACTGCAATCGACTCTCAAGTGGATGCAGTCGATGATCAATTCGCGACTCAAGTGGATGTTCCTGTTTCTGGGAGCCTTATTGATAACGACATAATTCTGACTTCCTCAGCTTTAATATCACTCGACCTTGATGGGTTGGATGGAGACGTGGTTTTGAATACTGACGGGACATTTACCTTTACTCCGAATCCGGGCTTTTCCGGAATTACTACATTCCGTTACACAGTAACAGATGCGAATAACAATCAAGACACCGCGACTGTGACTATTACCGTATTAGGTCAGAGCCCTACCCCCATTCCTACTCCTGGTGGTGTTCTTGGTGCAACGCCGGTGCCTGTTAATTACCCAAGCATAAATATCACAGTGGTGCCCAACAAATCCGTCGTGGGTTTTGGTGAGACTGTCGAGTATGTGATGTATGTCACTAATAATGGGGATGCCGATTTGACAAATGTTGCAGTTACCGATGAGGTGTTGGACATTTATGATTATCCAATTGGCGACTTGAGCGTTGGATCGACTGCGGTTCTTACAGTAAGTGAAGTACCTCAGTTAGCATATGTGGTGTTGCCATCGGAAGCCATTCCTGTTCTGACTGTCTCGGTTGCCAAGGGTACGACAATCAACGGTGCTGAGGAAGTGACTAGTCGTGATGACACACGAGTGGATGTCATAAATATTGTCATCACTGTGACTTCGGATGAGACTACAGTTGCTCCCGGTGCTCCTATAACTTTGATATATGTTGTAACGAACGAGGGAAGCATTGATGTGACCGAAGTTGATCTCACGGATACTAATATTGGTGTCGTCGGTTATCCTATCGGCGGCCTCAAAGTCGGAGAAAGTGTTTCAGTTACGAGCACGGTTGCAAGGGGGTCTGAATTTATATCCTCTACTTCGCCGGGTGTAAGTGTTACCTCTTCGCCGATTGCAACGGGTAGTGTTTCAATTGACGGTGGCGTCACAATCTCATCACAGGCATCGGCTAGTATTATTATTTCGACGGTGCCGTCCGGAACGGAATTGGTTAAGACCGGCGAGGCGCTCAATGTGTACGTTAGAATTCTCGGGGGACTACTCATGGTGGTCGGTGCATTCATGACCAAGGGAGCCACAAGCAAGAAACGAACAACAAAGTACAAACGTGTTTAGTTGGATCTATACGCAGAAGCCGAAGATATTGACAAACAAACGGCTGCCGTACATAATGACAAGTAATTATTTGCATATTGATAACGCATTGACGGAGAAGAGTAGCTTGGTATAGGCGAACAGGGATGATGGGTCATGGATTGAGAGCCCGTTTTTGATTCGAAGCCATAGCGAAGTTCACTCCTGAGCGGTTCGGCAGAATTCCCGAATGGGATAGTAGGTCGAGACGGAAGTTCACCGTTAACGGAACATGGATATGGCGCCTTCATTGGCAAGTATCTACAGAGAGCAGCACAGCAACTGTGTTGAAGATGGGTGGTACCGCGGTTATTCGTCCCATTGTCGGATTAACGTGATTCGACAATGGGATTTTTATATTCAGGAGGTAGTGCAATGAAAAGAAGAGAGATCGAGACTTACATTTGGGATCCCAAGGCAGAGTGCATGTCTGAGGATGAACTTAAGCAAGTGCAGAGCGAGCGATTAATTTCGTGTGTTCGCAGAATGTATGACAACGCACCTTATTATCGTGCGAAAATGGATGAAGCCGGACTGACACCCGATGATATCCAATCGGTCGATGATATTCATAAACTGCCATTCACGGACAAACTTGATTTCAGAGATAATTATCCTTTTGGTACACTCGCAGTTCCGAGAGAGGAGATTGTGCGTTTTCATGCTTCTTCCGGCACGACCGGCAGAATGAAAGTTGTTGGATATACACGTAACGATATCGCTCTTTGGACCGATTGCCTTTGTCGCTCAATGTCTCGTTGTGGTGTGACAAAGGGCGATTTGGTACATATTGCTTATGGATATGGGCTTTTCACCGGCGGGCTCGGACCTCACTATGCGTGTGACCCGATGGGTGCAACGGCGATTCCGGTTTCGGGGGGCAATACGCCTCGTCAGATTCAAATTCTGAGAGAATGGAAGCCGAATGTCATCATGTGTACCCCTTCGTATATGCTCCATATTGCGGACCAGATGCAAGAAATGGGTGTTGCCAAAGAAGAACTTAACCTAAAGTGCGGCATTTTTGGCGCTGAGCCTTGGACTGTTGAGATGCGCGATCAGATTGAAGAGAAGATGGGAATTAGGGCTTTCGACATCTATGGCTTGTCTGAGATCCTTGGCCCCGGAGTCGGTTGTGGGTGTGATAAGTCGGATATGATACATATCGAGGCCGATCACTTTATTCCTGAAATTGTCGATACCGTTACCGGCAAGCCTCTTCCCGAAGGAGAGCTGGGAGAATTAGTGTTTTCTTCGGTGAGTAAAGAGGGCACACCGATGCTCCGCTATAATACACACGATTTGACGCGCTTGTATTATGGAAAGTGTGAGTGCGGGCGCACGACTCCGAGAATGGAAAAAGTGACCGGGCGCGCAGATGATATGCTTATCATTCGCGGGGTCAATGTTTTCCCGACTCAAATAGAAGCGGTTATGCTCACGTACAGCGAGGTTGAACCGCACTATACCATCCACGTAGACCGCGTGAATAATTTGGATCGTATGACGATTAAGATTGAGATGTCACCAGCGTTTTTCTCGGACTCCATTAAGGAGATTGAGACAACCGAGAGGCGTTTGGCGGCAGATATTGCATCAATTACGGGAGTCAATGCGCGAATTATGCTTTGTGAGCCGCGAAGTCTTCCTCGTTCTGAAGGTAAAATCAAGCGTGTATATGACGAGCGATTCAAGAACTGAGATGCCGGTAGTTTTGTAGTGTAGGCAGTATGGCAGCAGTGAAGGAGAATCATCATGTCCAGTGACAGTGACGCAGTCAATCCATCTCGAATATCTCGTATCGGCATCGTCGGATTAGGCCTTATCGGCGGTTCTTTGGCGAAAGCATTCAGAAACAAAGCCGGGATACCTTATATCGCAGCGGTTGATAAAGATCGCGACGCGCTTGAAGTAGCGATCAAAGACGGTATTATAGATGCATATGATACAGATATTTCTAGGCCCGCTTGCCTTGAGCGCTGTGATTTAGTCTTGTTGTGCACGCCTTTGTCCGTGATGAAGGATATGGCCCCTGTTCTCGAAAAATTGTCCATTGGTATTGTATCTGATGTCGGGTCGGTCAAAGAACCGGTTATGGAACAGATGGTGCTTGATAATTTCATCGGCGGACATCCGATGGCCGGCTCCGAACGGCACGGATATGCTTGTGCGAATGGCTCTCTTTTTGAAAATGCGATGTATGTGATCTGCGTACCCGATCAATGCCAAGTGCCTGCTCGTTTACTTCGCGATTTTGAAGAATTAATTCGACGAATCGGAGCGGTACCGGTGCACATGACGGCTAAAGACCATGATCAGCGCGTTGCGGCGATTTCGCACTTGCCTCATGTCGCAGCGTCTGCGTTGTCTCTACTTGCGGCGCGCTTAGATGATGGAGCACTTTCTATATTGGCGGCAGGTGGTTTTCGTGATATCACGCGAATTGCGTCATCTAATCCGACGCTATGGGCAGATATCACATCTTCTTCAGCAAAGCGCCTGATTCCGATTCTTGAGCAATATGCCGAAATAATTTCTGATGTGTGCACGGATTTGAAGAATCGAGACGAGAAAGCAGTTGAATCCTTTTTCAGTCAAGCTGCACACTACCGCAATCATTTGCCGGTCGGCGGCCGTGGTGCCCTGGATGCGACGACTTCTCTTACTGTCTATCTGGAAGATCGCCCCGGTGAGCTTGGCTCGATTACCACTATTCTTGGCAAGGAGAACATCAATATCCGCAATATTAACATAAAGAATTTCAGAACTTACGAGGGCGGCCAGCTGCAGTTGATTCTTGGAGACAGTGCCCAGGCGGTGCGCGCGTGCTCGCTCCTCAAGGAGGCCGGTTATGAGTGCGATTAAGCTTGGATTGATCGGCAATCCCCTGGGACACAGTATGTCGCCGTTTATTCACGACCAGATTATGTCTGCCGTCGGGATTACAGCAAGCTATGAATTGTATGATATTCGTCCGGAAGATCTTCCGAAGTACGTCCCATTTCTTTTGAGAGATCTTCACGGGTTTAATGTGACGATTCCCTATAAAGAGGAGATTATGAAATACCTGTCCGACAATGATGAGTCGGTGTCTACGATAAAGGCTGTGAACACGGTGTTCGGCGGCCGAGGATACAATACGGACTTCATTGGTTTTCGAGAAGTCGGGATCGATATGAAAGACCGTCGAGTCCTATTGTTGGGCGCCGGCGGTGTTGCTCGAGTTATGGCTTTCGAAGCGGCATCATCATGCAAATCCTTGACGATACAGGCTAGGAACACCGAAAAAGCGATGCGTCTTGCGGAGGATATTCGTCGATATGTGAACCGGGATGATGCTTTTAGCATCGATGTGATGGATGATGATGCATGTCCCTCTGACGCACATTACGATGTTGTTCTTAATGCGACGCCTGTAGGTATGTGGCCGAAGTGTGCCCAAACGCCTGCGTGTGCTGCCGTTATTGGACCCGGGACAACGGTTTTCGATACGATTTACAATCCGCCTGCGACGAAGTTGGTTTTGCAGGCGCGAAAAGCAGGCGCGAATGCAATCGGTGGGCTGAGTATGCTCGTAAATCAAGCCATTGCCGCTCAGAAGATCTGGTTTCCCGAAGTGGTTTTTCCTGATCATATCGAAACGCAAGTGATGGCATTACTTCCCAAGAAGCTTTTGGCGCGATCTCCGATGAAGATTGTCCTTACAGGTTTTATGGGCTCGGGTAAATCGACAGTCGGCCAGATGTTGGCGCATCGCTTGGGCATTGCATATTTTGATACGGATCAAGAAGTTGAACGCGTTTGTGGCATGCCGGTTTCAAAGGTCTTTGCTCAAGACGGCGAGGCGGGGTTTCGACGCGTGGAGTCCGCGGTTTTTGCAGAATGCGTCAACCAGAGTGGTGCCAAAACAGCCTCGGCATGTGTTATATCGACCGGGGGTGGGTTGATTACCCAAGAATCCAACCGGAATTTGATTTCCCAAGATAGTGTATTGAATGTCTTCTTGGATGCGTCAATGGATTGTATTTGGCAAAGAATCTCGTCGGAGAGTCATCGTCCGTTGATTCAATATGGCACAGAGGAAGCCGATCGATTTAGGAAGGCAGCTGAGCTTTTTGATGTTAGGCTGCCGGTTTATGAATCAACTTGTGATGTCAAAGTTTCAGCGGATGACGAGCCCGAAGTCGTTGTCCGAAATATTTTAAAAGCATTAGGCTACGGAGGATAATATATGATACTCGTACTCAAATCCGGTCTTTCTAAAGAAAAAACAGAGGAGCTTTGCTCTTTTCTCGAAAAAAAATACGGCATTCAGACCAATCCGATTTACGGCAGCGAGACGACGATTGTCGGCTTGGTCGGCGATACCAGTGTGGTAGAAACCGAAGCGGTTATGATGCTCGAAGAAGTCGAGCGCGTCATGAAGGTACAAGAACCGTACAAGCGCGCAAACCGTAAGTTCCATCCGGACGACACCATTGTCACGGTCGGAGATGCGAAGATTGGCGGAAACAAAATCGTTGTTTGTGCCGGACCCTGTTCGGTCGAGTCCGAGGAACAGGTGCTTGAAATTGCAGAATCTGTCGCTGAATCAGGCGCGCTACTATTCCGCGGCGGCGCATTTAAGCCTCGCACTTCGCCGTATGCTTTTCAAGGGCTTAAGGCTGAAGGCCTCATGTATCTCAAACGTGCTCGCGCCAAGACCGGTTTGCCGGTGGTGTCCGAAATTACGAATGCATCTCAGTTGGAACTCTTCATTGAGTTTGTCGATATCGTGCAGGTCGGTGCGAGAAACATGCAGAATTTCGAATTGCTCAAGGAACTCGGGCGCATTCGTAAGCCCATATTGCTCAAGCGTGGATTTGCTAATTCTATTGATGAGTTGCTGATGTCCGCGGAGTATATTATGTCCGGCGGAAACACTCAAATTATTCTTTGTGAGAGAGGCATCAGAACCTTTGAGACTGCGACTCGAAACACACTTGATATCAGCGCGGTTCCGGTCCTTAAGGCGCGCACGCACTTGCCGGTCGTCGTTGATCCGTCTCATGCCGGCGGCGCTGCTTGGTTGGTTGAGCCGCTTTCCAAGGCGGCTATAGCGGTCGGCGCCGACGGATTGATCATCGAAGTGCACAACGATCCCAAGCACGCATTAAGTGACGGACAACAGTCGTTGACGCCTGAAGCGTTCGCTTCTCTGATGAAGCGATTGGCGCCGGTTGCAGAATCTATTGGCCGATCCATCTGATAATGAAGAATGTCGTGCATTTTCGTGGCATAATAGAAGGATATTCAATGCGCTTAACGGCGTAAATACAGAACCCCGGGAGGCAACTATGCCCGAAATAATGGCGAATACAAATAACGGTAATTATCCCATTCATATCAAGACGGGTATTTTGAAAAAGCTAGGTAAAATTGTATCCGCATCTATCCAAGGCAAGAAGGCATTTGTCGTGACCGATGAGAACGTTGCGGCTTTGTACCTTTCTGAAGCGGTTCGCTCTCTTGAGTCTGCCGGGCTTAAGGTCTTTTCTTGCACCGTACCGGCCGGAGAAAGTTCTAAATCGGCGGAGATGCTTTCGATTTTATACGAACAATTTTTTCATGCCGGTATCAGTCGTTCGGACGCGATTGTCGCTCTAGGTGGCGGCGTGGTCGGCGATTTAGCCGGTTTTGCGGCGGCCTCTTATCTTCGCGGATGTGCGTTGATTCAAGTGCCGACGACGCTTCTGGCTCAGGTGGACTCATCCATCGGCGGCAAGACGGGCATCGATTTGCCATTTGGCAAGAATCTGGTGGGTGCGTTTTATCAGCCCAAGGCAGTGGTTATTGATCCGCAGGTTTTATCGACTTTGCCGAGAAACCGCATGTCTGAAGGCATGGCTGAAGTCATCAAGTATGGCTGTATCCGCGACGAGATGCTCTTTGAATCCATCGAAAAAAGCCTTTTCGACCTCGAGTGGATTCTCGAAAGATGTGTGCGCATCAAGACCACGGTCGTTCAGAATGATGAGTTTGATACCGGCGAGCGCATGCTGTTAAACTTCGGACATACAGTCGGACATGCCATTGAAAAGGTAGCAGGGTACTCTAGTTTGACGCATGGCGAAGCCGTGTCGATTGGCATGGTGTTTGCGGCACGCATGGGGATTATTGAGGGGGTTACACCGAAGGGCACCGATGATCGTATTCGTGCAGTGCTCGAAAAATGGTCGTTGCCGGTCTCAATAGATCTCGACAAGCAAGCGATTTTCGAGTCCATGCTTTCGGATAAGAAGAGACTCTCGGGTAAGCATTTCTATGTTTTCCTTCAAAGCATCGGTCAGGCCGTCGTATACCCCATCGATAAGGATACGCTCAAAGCACATTTCGAGGCGGTTTTCGACAATCAATAATGATGGAGTTTTTACTTGGATAATCATATGACACAACATCCTTCAATCTTGGTCCGTCCGCAACGGTTAGCCGGCTCTGTGTCGGTTCCGATGTCAAAAAGTCAGCTTCACCGTGGGCTGATTATGTCCATGCTCAGCGGCAGTCTCGCTTTGACTGCGTTGGATTCGGATTCGATGTCTCAGGATATCAAGGCGACCTACCATGCGCTTGAGCAACTGATGGCAGCACCTGCGGACGCAGAGCCGATTCGGATTTTCTGTAACGAATCGGGTTCAACGCTTCGTTTTTTGATTCCTTTGGCGGCTGTATTGGGCAAGAACGTTGTGTTTGAGGGTGCCGGCAGGCTTCCTTTCCGGCCATTGGCGGAGTATGAGGAGATTTTCAAAAATACCGGGGTATCTATTTCATTTTTGGAAGACGGACGATACCTGCCGATGGCATTGAGCGGAAAACTTGATGCCGGCATTTTTCGTGTGCCCGGGCATGTCAGTTCGCAATACATATCGGGTTTGATGATGGCGTTATCTGTTGCAAACGAGGACTCGCAGATTTTACTGACCAGCCGACTGGAGTCTGAGCCATATGTCGAGATGACACGTGAGGTCATGCGCGAGTTCGGTGCTGTGACGCACAAAATCGACGGTGGCTATCGTGTTTGTGCTTCAAAGGTGGGGCGGGCATCATCGTATCAGGCAGAACCGGATTTCTCGCAAGCCGCATTCTGGTTGGTTGCCAATTACTTGGGCGCGTCAATCGAAGTCAAGGATATGCCAATCAAGTCCATGCAAGGCGATTCAGAAATCCTGCACTTGATTAAGGCGCTTGATGAGTATGCCGATGTGGATGATATTTTAGTATTAGACGGAGATATGGATTACTTTAATGTGGATGCGTCCCAGATTCCGGACATAATTCCGGTGTTTTCGTTGGCGTGTGCCGCATCGGCTTGCAGGACGAAGATTTTTAATGCCGGGCGACTTCGGATCAAGGAGTGCGATCGACTCGAAGCGACGTATGAGATGCTTTGTGCATTGGGTGTAGACGTTCAGTTGGAGGCGGACTCACTTCTCATTACCGGAAAGGACGGATCTGAGGGTGATCCGGTGTTCCGCTCGTGTGAGATTGATTCGCGTTCGGACCACCGCATGGTGATGGCCGCGGCTATTGCCGCGACAAGAGCCGACGGACCGATTAAAATTTCGGATTATCGCGCGATTGATAAGTCCTATCCGACCTTTTTTAGAGACTATCGACGAGTGGGAGGGCAATACGATGAGCTCGATGTGGGGAAATAAAATCAAAATCAGTTTGTTCGGCGAATCGCATGGAGCAGGCATCGGTGTCGTGATTGACGGCTTGCCGTCCGGTATGGATATCGATATGGATAAGGTGCTCGCTATGATGTCTCGGCGCGCTCCCGGACGCTACTCAGGATCGACCTCGCGAAAGGAGACGGATATTCCCCAAGTCATGTCGGGGTTATATCATGGAAAAACCACCGGCACACCGTTATGCGCGGTTATCGAAAATACGGATACGCGATCTTCGGATTACGAAAAGACGGCGATGAAGCCACGTCCCGGTCATGCGGACCTGACGGGCTTGGCCCGTTACGGCGGCGCAAACGATCCAAGAGGTGGCGGACACTTTTCTGCTCGTATTATGGCAGGATTTACTTTTGCAGGCGCAATTTGTCGCCAGATTCTGGAAACAAAAGGCGTTCAAATTTTTTCGCATATCTATTCGATTTCGGATGTCGAAGATGTCCCTTATAACCCCATTACTATTCCGGAGGATGTCGCTTCAAAGTCCTTTCCTGTATTGGATGAAGAGAAGGGGCGGCAAATGCAAGAGCGCATTGCGGAGGCTTCCAGGCAACTGGATTCTATCGGCGGCATTGTTGAATGCATGGCAACCGGTTTTCCCGCAGGCCTCGGTAGACCGATTTTCGGAAATATCGAAAGCCGTCTTTCGTCCATCTTGTATGGTATCCCCGCCGTCAAGGGTGTCGAATTCGGAAGCGGTTTCGAAGCAGCTCGCTCCTGTGGTTCAGTGAACAATGACCATCCGCATTTTTTCGATAATGGGATTCGTTTGCTGAGCAATCATGCCGGCGGCGTTGAGGGCGGTATCAGTAACGGCATGCCAATACTATTCAGATGTGCATTCAAACCAACACCATCGATTGCGAAGGCACAGGATACTGTGAATCTTGATGAGATGAAGAACGACACGATCGAAATTCGCGGTCGACACGACGCTTGCGTGGTGCCGAGAGCACTGCCAATAGTTGAAGCGGCAGCGGCGATATGTCTGTTGGATATTTTCGAGGAGGGCTAATATGAACGCAGAAAAACCGGTGATTCTCTTGATCAACGGCCCCAATCTTAATATGCTCGGGAAGCGTAGTCGCGCACATTATGGCTCGTTTACGCTGGAGCAGGTACAGAGTGCATTCAAGACCAAAGCCGATGCACTGGGCGTTGAGGCGCGGTTCTTTCAATCCAATGATGAAGGACGTATAGTCACCGCGATTCAGGATGCGATGGGTTACGCGCAAGGTATCGTGATCAACGCCGGAGCGCACACGCATTATAGTTATGCGATTCTTGATGCCATTGAACTCTGCGGACTTCCGGTCATGGAAGTGCATATATCCAATATTCACCGTCGCGAAGCCTTCCGAAACATTTCAGTCATCCAACCGGCATGTGTCGGACAAATCTACGGTCTCGGTCTCGACAGCTATCTCGTCGGTCTCGAAAAGCTTTGTCGTGAGCATATTTTAAATAAAAACGATGCATCCAATGATAAGGATATGACAGAGACATTGAGGACGTCGGGATTGGGTGAATTGCGCGACCAAATAACGTCGGTCGATGCCGAGCTGATGCAGATATTTAATCGCCGTATGGATCTTGCAGAGCAAATTGCCCACCTCAAGATTGCCTCTCGGTCAGCCGTATACGACGCCGGACGAGAAGCGGAGGTTTCTGAACTTGCCATGCAGCGTGCCGGTAAGGAGATGGCTACGCGCGTCGACTCGATGATGAAGACCATGATGCGCATTTCGAGGGAGAGACAGTACGACATTCTCATGAACAGCGATACACAGTGGGCTCTGGGTCGCGCCTTGGCGAAGGCCGAGCGCAACCTTGATTTTGTAGAAAAAGTCGCGTATGCCGGAACGGTTGGTTCATACTCTGAACAAGCGGCAAGCAAACTGTTCCCGGATAAAACGCTCATGCCGGCGCTGTCCTTTTCGGCGGCTTGTGACATGCTCGTTCGAAAAGAAGCGCACGTTGCGGTGTTGCCTGTTGAGAATACCATCGCCGGTACCGTTGATAATGTCTATGAGTTGCTGCAAAAACACCATCTCTATATTGTTTCTGCGACGTCCATAGCGGTTGATCATAAACTTGCGGTTGTTCCGGGCACCCAATTATCGGACATCAAGAAGGTGACAAGCCATCCGCAGGGGCTGAGTCAGTGTTCAGAACTGATTATTGAAAAGGGCTGGCAAGCGCTCGTATCTGAGAACACGGCGTTTTCTGCCAGGGAGGTTGCCGAAAGTAACGACCGTGCCATGGCAGCAATTTCGTCTGAAGAAGCGGCGAATGACAATGGGCTCGAGGTTCTTCCGATTCAAATATGCAATGCCGACGGCAATCGTACGCGATTCATTGTCGTGTGTACGGATTTGGTCATTACCCCGGATGCCGACCGCATCAGCACACTGATGCATTTGCCGCATCGCAGTGGTGCATTGGTTTCTGCGTTACAAGTTTTTGCAGATCGCGGTTTGAATTTATCCGCCATTTCTTCAAGGCCGATTCCGCATACACCCGGTGAATATGCGTTTTTTCTGGATTTTATGTGTCCTTCGATGGGTACTGAGGCGCTCCTGGCTTTGTACCAGTTATCTTCGGAGATGCCGCTGGTCAAGGTTCTTGGCTGGTATGTTGATAAACCGTGATTATATGTATTTCAATTTTATGCAGTTTGTGTTGCGTCATAATACTCAAAACTACGATGCAGCATATCAGTGGAGGTCGTTATGTCTGAATATGGAATGAATCAGCAAGGGTATTCTGTTCAACCACCGAAAAAGAAGAAATCAAATGCGCCGTTGATTGTGCTGTTGGTGATCATTTCTTTAGTGTTAGTAGTTGGCTTTGCAACCTTCGTAATGATTATTGCATTCGCGTTATCTACTAAGACGGTATCCGGCCCAGAGTATACCGGCCATGACGGATATGTCGCAGTCATCTATGTGGATGATGTCATTTCCACGTCATCTGAATCGTCATTGTTTGCATCCTCATCGTACAATCATAGTTATACGATCTCAACTGTAATTGATCTGATGGATGACCAGGATAACATCGGTATTCTTTTGTGTATCAACACGCCCGGCGGATCCGTATATGCGACAGATGAATTGTATTTGATTCTTCAAGAATATCGAGAATACACCGGTCGTCCGGTCTATTCTTACTGCATGGAGATGGCGGCTTCGGGCGGATATTATCTGGCGGCCGGTACGGATAAAATTATCATGAATCGCAATTGTACGACGGGTTCGATTGGTGTGACAGCCGGAACGCATATAGATATCAGTGGTTTTTTAGAGAAACAAGGCATAACGGCGACTCAGATTCATGTTGGCGATAACAAGGCAATCGGTGACATGATGGCACCGTTTACGGATGAGCATATGGAGATTTATCAGAGTGTACTACAAGAGACGTACGATCAGTTTGTCGATATTATAGTAGAAGGTCGACAATTAAAGAGAGAAGATGTGATCGCCATGGCGGACGGGAGGATTTTTTCTCCGAAACAAGCGCTGGGCAACGGACTAATTGATGAAATTGGGACTTATGCAGAGGCCTGTAATATCTTCATCGAAGATAGGGGCTGGACATACGACGTTGAATTTCTGCATTATCAACCGGATGATCAAATGTCTTTTTCTGATTTGCTGTTGCAGGCCTCAGGTATCAGGAAAAGCAGTACCCTCGATACATACCTTTCCTATGTGGAAAAGCCATTCGAGGGCATTGGATATTACTTTGACGCAATCTGATGCCTGGACCTATTCGTTCGACCGGAAAATTTGAATCAGAGCGGTGCTCTCTTTTCCCAAAGTGCCTCGAAGTTATCACAGACTTCTTTGTAGTTTTCCGGCGTGCCAATATCGATACATGTGCCTTCCGCTCTGTAAGCATAAATATCCTGAGTCTTTGACAGCCAAGCCGGAAAGTTGCCCGGTGCGTCCGGTGTGTTGCCCTCGTCGAGGTATTCCTTGATGCGAGGCAAAGTCTCTTTGCGGTAAAAATAGGTCGCATAAAGGGCCGTGTTGCTTTTGGGTTCGGAGGGTTTTTCTTCCATCTCCAAAATTTTGCCATCCTCTGCCAAGGTCGCAACGGCAAGTTTTTTCAGCTGATTGACATCGTCGACGCGAATCGCGATCAGCGTATCCTTACCGGTCTTTTTGAAAAAATCGTACATGTGGCGCATGCGATACGTGAAAAGGTTATCACCTGCAACAACGACCAAATCGTCATTAAGACCTTGAGATCCGACGACAAACTGAAT
The DNA here is from genome assembly GCA_012838315.1 of Clostridiaceae bacterium. GTDB lineage: Bacteria > Bacillota > Clostridia > Saccharofermentanales > Saccharofermentanaceae > DUPM01. Next base: position 14,618 of record DUPM01000017.1, on the reverse strand, counting down.
GTCACCAATCGCACCGAGTCGCGTCTCGTTATCCACCGTACCGTCATCTAATACTGTGATGTTGACTTCCGGGTGCATCATTCGGAACGATTCTGCCCAGAGTTCAAAGTGATCGGCAAAACGATGATTGGATACCAGGTAAATATTATGAAGATCCGGCAAGGTTAAGAGTTCATCGGCAATATAATCGATCATTGCCCGACCGCCGACGGGGAGAAGGGGTTTCGGCGTGTTGATGGTGAGTGGATAAAGGCGAGTTGCATAACCTGCAACCAATAATATCGCATCCATAAGAACCTCCCGGATCAGTAATGATTTTTTGATACATACGTATCGTATCAATTATATGTGAAAAAAGAAAGAACACAGCATATATTCCAAATAAATGTCGACTTACTCAGAACATTTATAGAAGAGAAACAATTAAGTGGCGATCTTTCGTGTATAATCTAGATAGAAAAAGAGCATCGGCAACAATCCCCCCCAACGGGGTTTTGCCAGTGCCCTTTTATGGTGTCTAAAGATCATTCCCTTGGGCGTGTAGGCATCATTTTACGAATCTTAAGGAGAAGCAATAATGAATATTTGTGCCGTTGTAATGGCTGCCGGAGAAGGCAAAAGAATGAGGACCATACATTCGAAAGTCGTGCAAAGAGCGGCTGGAAAGCCTCTTGTTTCGTGGGTTGCATCTGCGTTGCGCGGTGTCGGTGCCAAGGAGCAAGTCTATATCGTCGGGCATCGCCAAAAAGAAGTTCGAGAAGTGCTCGGTGAGGATGTTGCCTTTGTTCTTCAAGAACAACAGCTGGGTACCGGACACGCCGTGATGCAAGCCGCTCCGTTTTTGGAAGGTCGCAACGGATGCACGATTGTGTTGCCGGGAGACGCACCACTTATAACCAGTGAGACACTGGAATCCGCACTCGCGCTTTTTGAGGCCGGTGATTACGCAGCGGTCATTGTTTCAGCCAATGCACCGAACCCTAAGGGCTATGGACGCATCATTCGCGATGAAGCAGGCAATGTCAGGAAGATCGTTGAGGATCGAGACGCGACAGAGGAAGAGAGAGCTTGCACGGAGATTAATTCGTCTATCTACTGCTACCGTACACCGCTGTTATTGTCGGCATTGGGTCGGATTGATGCGAAGAATGCTCAGAAGGAATATTATCTGACGGACACGATTGAGATTTTGATTAATGACGGCCACAAGGTTGGTGCTCACATCGCTGATTTTGATGAGACGCGAGGTGTTAACGATCGATACGAATTGCAGCAGGTCGGAAAGATTTTGAATGATCGTTTGTGCCGAAAGCATATGAGTAACGGTGTCCAAATTATCGACAGTAATACGACATGGATTGACGAGCAGGTAGAGATAGGGCAGGACTCGATTATTTTACCGGGTACTTTTCTAAAGGGGAATACCGTCATCGGTGAAGAGTGCATTATCGGCGAGAACTCTCGGCTCGAGGATGTGGTGGTCGGTGATCATACGACCATAGAGAATTCCGTTGCCAGAGAATGCAAGATCGGAATGAATTGTCGTATCGGACCGTTTTCTCATATACGACCGGATTCCGTACTCAGTGACAACGTCACGATTGGTGCATTTGTTGAAGTTAAAAATTCGACCATCGGCGCTTATTCCAGAGCGCGCCATCTTACCTATGTTGGCGATGCTCAAGTCGGAAAAAACGTTAATTTCGGTTGCGGCACGGTCACCTGCAATTATGACGGTCTGGATAAATCGGCGTGCATTATTAAGGACAACGTATTTATTGGTGGGAACTCCAATCTCATCTCCCCGATAACGCTTCACGAGGATTGTTATATTGCCGCAGGGTCGACAATCACGGACGATGTTCCGGAACTGAGCCTTGCGATAGCGAGAAATCCTCAGCAAGTCAAGGAGAATTGGGTGGTTAATAAGAATCGACTGAGAAGCGCAAAACTGATTCAGCCGGATCGAAGACGCAAAGGAGTCTGATATATGTTTTTAGTCGTCGGACTCGGGAATCCCGGCTCGAAATATTCTTATAACTGGCACAATTGCGGTTTTATGGCACTCGAAGTCTTGTCGCAGCGCCATCGTATTACAATCGGGAAAACGAAGTTTAACGGAGAGTTTGGCAAGGGCGATATCGACGGACATGAAGTCGTGTTGTTGAGGCCGAATACATTTATGAATCTCTCCGGAGAGAGTGTGAAGGCTGCGGCAGACTTTTTTAAGATTTCGCCGGATCATATTATTGTTATTTATGACGATATAGATATTGCTGTCGGTACGGTTCGCGCCAGAGACACCGGTGGCCCCGGAACGCACAATGGCATGCGGTCTGTGGTTGCTTCGCTCGGTACAAACTCTTTTCCCAGGGTGCGAGTCGGATGCGGACCGGTTCCGGAGCATTGGGATATAGCAGATTATGTTCTGTCGGACATACCTAAGGATCGTCAAGAATTAATGTTTGAGATGTTTGTCGAGTCCGCAAAACAAGTAGAGAATAAAATTTCCGGAGGCACATGGACGCTCAAAGGCTAATTGATAATCATTTTATAGATCCTGAACAGGTCGTTCTCGAGTGTATCGAATCTGCGAGAAAAGATTCGGTTCTGGAGTCTGTTATTGCGTCGCTCGGAGAGCGAGTCGGCGGGCATATCAACATTTCGGGCATGCCGGATCCGCTCAAGACATTTGTCATGTTGTCCATTGCCAAAAGCACGGGAAAAATGCCGGTGCTTATTGTATCCGATGAGCTTCGTGCGCGGATTTTCCAGGCGGATTTATCGGCGTTTACGGGACAAGATATTCCGGTCTTAAGGCAGCGGGAGCAAAGTTTGGCCGAGGTTGATGCCTCAAGCAAGGACATAGAATTTTCGCGAATTGTTGCATTGCGTCGCTTGATCTCAAAGGATTATCCCGCGCTGATTGTCACTGCGGGTGCGTTGGCTGCAAGATTAATGCCGATGAAGACCTTTGAAGATGCACTTATTTCTCTTCGAATCGGTATGCATGTATCGCCGGAAGACTTAGCAATGCGCTTGACAGCTGTCGGTTATGAGCGCGTGCGACAAGTCGAGGGACAAGGTGAGTTTGCACGGCGTGGCGAAGTATTTGATATTTTTCCAGTCGGAGCAGAGTATCCGGTCCGAATTTCGTTTTTCGATGATGAAATAGACCAAATCAAAACCTTCGAGCTCAAAAGTCAGCGTTCGGTGGATGTGCTTAAAAATGTCTCCATTGATATCGCACGTGAAATGTCGATATTACCCTCGGCGCGTCAGTCGATTGCCGCTGAGATTATGAAAGAGGCGGAAAGTGCGAAGCTTTTTGCGGCTCGAAACGGTGCCGACAGAAATGTATGTGAGGCGATTTACAGGACATGCGCTCATGACGCGGAGCGCATTGAAGATGGCATGTATTTTCACGGCATGGAGAAATGGATTACGCTGTTATATCCCAAAGCGGAATCGACGATTGAGTATGTTCAATCTACCGGTGCATTACTTTTCGTCGATGAGATGATCCAGGTTAAGAAACGAATTGACGGTTCCAGAGCGGAGTTTATGCAAAGATACACGTCGATGATTGAACGTGGACAGGTCACCGGGTTTTCTGAAAACATGTTGTTGAACAGCGCTGATATCATGATTGATATCGATCGTTGCGGTCGAGTGGTGACGCTGTCCAATCTTCGCACATCAGGCAATGGTTTGCCTCGAGCGAAGGATGTGACGATACATGGGCGTTCCACGGATAGTTTTCGCGGCCATGAATCTCGGCTCTCGGAGCAAATCATCACGCGAAGCAAGGACGGACTCAAGACGGTATTGTGGACAGGTTCGGGCACAAGATCTGATAAACTTCGCGCTTTCTTGAGCAATGTCGGTGCTTTTCCGAAGTATGTCTCGGAGTCTCTTCCGAGTGGGTTTGAGTATCCGGCTGCGGAGATATTGTTTATCGGCGCTCAAGATATATTCGGTGTGGATCGGCCGATTCGAAAGAAAAAATCGCAAGGCGTTCGGATCGATTTATTCAGCGATTTGGTACCCGGTGAATTGGTCGTTCATGATCATCATGGCATCGGTCGATATGACGGGTTGGTCAATTTGGAAACCGGCGGCGTTAAGAGAGATTATCTGAGGATTACTTATGCCTCCGATGATAGTCTCTATATTCCTATGGATAGCCTGGACGCCATTCAGAAGTACGTCGGTTCTGAGGGCAGACATCCGAAACTTTCGCGACTCGGGGGACAAGACTGGAATCGAATGAAGGAGCGCGCGCGCACGTCTATTCGTGCGCTGGCGGTCGACCTGGTCGCCCTTTATGCGCAGCGCCAACAACAAAAAGGACATCCGTTCGCGGTGGACACCATCTGGCAGAAACAATTTGAAGAAGATTTTCCCTATGCTGAGACGCCGGATCAACTGGAAGCGATTCGAGATATCAAGACAGACATGGAAAGTGATCGTATTATGGATCGCTTGCTTTGCGGTGATGTCGGTTTCGGAAAGACGGAGGTGGCCTTTCGAGCTATTTTCAAGAGTGTTATGGACGGTAAGCAGGCGATTATGCTGGCTCCGACCACCGTTTTAGTTCAACAACATTTTGAAAATCTCAGAGAGCGCCTCAAGGATTACCCGGTGAAAATCGGCTTGTTGTCTCGTTTTGCCGGTGATGCCATGATCAAAGAGACCGTGCGCGGCCTCAATAATGGTTCTGTCGATATTGTCGTTGGCACACATCGCGTGTTGTCGAAGGATATTTTACCGAAGCGATTGGGGTTGCTGGTGGTTGATGAGGAACAGCGATTTGGCGTTGAGCACAAAGAGCGACTCAAATCGCTTCGAAGCTCCGTCGATGTCTTGACGCTGACGGCGACGCCGATACCGAGAACGCTTCATATGTCTCTGTCGGGTATCCGTGATATTTCGGTTCTGGAGGATCCGCCGCTGGACCGTCGACCGGTTCAGACTTATGTGATGGAATATGATTCCGATGTATTAGCGGAGGCTTGTCTGAGAGAAATTTCAAGGCAGGGGCAAGTGTTCTATCTGTTTAATGACACGCATCGTATTCAAGATAAAGCGATGGAGCTTGAAAAGGCTTTGCCCGGCGCCAGAATTCTCATCGGGCATGGGAAAATGAGCGAGCGCCGTCTGGAGCAAGTCATTGAGTCGTTTATTCATCATGAAGCTGATATTCTGGTGTGTACGACGATTATTGAATCGGGCATTGATATGCCGAATGTCAATACGATTATTGTTGAGAATGCGGATCGATTCGGATTGGCGCAACTGTATCAGCTCCGTGGCCGCGTTGGGCGATCCGATCGACAGGCGTATGCCTATATTACGTATCAGCGGGATAAGGTTTTGACAGAGGAAGCCGAAAAGCGACTGTCAGCTATCCGCGACTACACCGAACTCGGTTCAGGTATTAAAATTGCACTAAAAGACCTTGAGGTACGTGGTGCGGGCAATCTGCTTGGTGGTGAACAGCACGGACAAATGGATGTCATCGGATACGAACTCTATTGTCGTATGCTTGATGAAGAGATTAAGTCATTGCAGGGTGTCAAAGTTGAGCCGGAACCCGATGTCGTAGTCGAGATGGATGAAGATGCGTATATTCCGTCGTCATTTATCGCAGACGAAGGGCAACGGATGGATGCCTATCGTAAAATTGCGGCTGTATCCGGTCAACAAGCCTATATGGATATCCAGGATGAACTTGAAGACCGTTACGGTGAGTTACCCAAGCAAGTCTTGGTTCTTGCCGATATTGCATATATTCGACACATGGCGGCACATTACGGATTTGATAAGGTGTCGGTCAAGAAAGATGCGGTATACTTCTACTATAAACCCAATGCGCGTCCGGATATGGAGGCTTTGTCACGGGTTTTAGGTCATCCGAGATTTTCGGGTAAAATTATGCTCTCGGCAATATCTAAGCCGTATGTACAATTCAAACCGGATGAAAAAGATAAAAAGCAAATCACAACACGAATTCGAGAATTTTTCATACTCTCGGAGGGCGTAGAGGCGGTGTCGGAATAACCCCTTCATTCATTGCATCGTAGGAGGTGCGTTATGCGAATCATTGATTTGAGTGCGACAATTTCTCATGGCATGACTGTGTATCCGGGGGATCCCGGAGTTAACCTTGAACTCAAGGATTCTTTCCCCGAGGATGTGTGTCAAGTCACGATGCTTCATTTTGGTAGCCACACGGCAACTCATGTGGATGCTCCGAGACATTTTTTGCCGGAGGGGACCGTTCTTAATGCAGTGCCACTGGACGCGTTTGTTGGGCCGGCGATTGCTTTTCGCGTGCGACTCGATGAGACGACAGAAGACGGACATCCGATTATCACGCTTTCGAAAGAGCAGATGGATCGAATCGAGATACAGGATCGCGTGATTTTTTCGACCGGTTGGGAAGAGCATACGGCGACGGAGCAGTATTTTCAAAAATACCCGGTATTCTCCGAAGATTTATTGGCGTTTTTGGCGTCAAAATCACCGAGACTGATTGGCGCGGATTTGCCGACCTTGGCTTCGGTTTCGGATCCGTTTCTCATGCACCGTCTGCTTTTTCACAAACAGACCGTTTTTGCCGAAGGGTTGGTCGGGTTGGCGCCACTTTGTGAAAAACGCTTTTTCTTCTCGGCTGCACCGCTGAAACTCGAAGGGGGAGATGGTTCTCCGGTCCGTGCATACGCCGTGCTCGACGAGGATTGAATGATGCAAAGTCGGCGCAACTGTCAGAGGAGGTGAAGCGACTTGTCTATGATTTCGGTTCAACAGTTGACCTTTTCTTACGACGGCAGTTTTGGAAATGTGTTTGATCAGGTCACTTTTCAAATGGACTCAGACTGGAAATTGGGTTTCGTATCGCGTAATGGCAGGGGGAAGACAACATTTCTTCACTTGTTGATGGGTCGTTATGAATATCGTGGTCAAATATCTGCTTCGGTGAACTTTGAATATTTTCCATATGAGGTTCGGTCGAAGGCCGAATTGAGTCGGACGGTCGTCGATGAAATCTGTCCGGAGGTTATGGACTGGCAGATTCAAAAAGAGTTGTCGTTACTGGATGTGGATGTTGAGATATTGGATCGGCCATACGAGACATTATCCGAGGGCGAGCAGACGAAGCTTCTTCTGGCGGCTATGTTTCTGGTTGATAATGCGTTTTTGCTTTTGGACGAGCCGACCAATCACCTCGATGCGACTGCGCGCGAATCCGTCAAACAATACCTTCGGAGCAAAAATGGCTTTATTCTTGTCTCGCATGATCGAGATTTGTTGGATGCGTGCGCAGACCATATTCTATCGATTAATAAGACACAAATTGATATTCAAAAAGGCAATTTCTCTTCCTGGTGGGTTAATAAAATGGCGCAGGATGAGTTCGAGATGGCAGAGAATAAAAAACTTATGCGTGAGATTGGTCGGTTAACAGAGTCTGCGAAGCGAGGTGTGCGTTGGGCCGATAAGGTTGAAGATAGCAAGCTGGGGAAGGGCAAGGATGGACAGAAGGTCCTTGATAAAGGATATGTCGGGCACAAAGCCGCAAAAGCGATGAAGCGCGCGAAAAATATCGAAGCGAAAAGAGAGGATGCCGTCCGCGATAAATCGATGTTGCTACACAATATTGAGCGCAGCGATGACATTAAGATTTCCCCAATTTCTTTTTTTCGAGAGCGTTTGGTTGAGGCGGAACACCTATCTGTTTTTTATGATCAAAAGGTGGTTTTTAAGGATTTGAATTTTACCATAAACCGAGGGGATAGTGTCGCTTTGGTCGGCAAAAATGGCGCAGGAAAATCGAGCGTTCTCAAGCTGATTCTCGGCAAGGACATCCCGTATACGGGACGAATCAAAACGGAGAGCGGCCTTGTTATATCGTATGTTCCGCAAAGTACCGATGAACTCTCCGGGACGATTCGAGATTATGAGCGTTCCCGTCAACTAGACAGCGCTCTGTTTCGGGCCATTCTCGATAAATTTGATTTTTCCAAAGATCAGTTCGACAAGAAGATCGAGGACTACAGCGGAGGGCAAAAGAAGAAGGTCTTGTTGGCCGCCAGTCTGTGCGACCGGGCGCATCTATATGTGTGGGATGAGCCGCTGAATTTTATTGACATCTTTTCGCGGATGCAAATTGAAAAAATGCTGATTTCATACCAACCGACACTCATTTTTGTTGAGCATGATGAGGCATTTACTCGAGCAGTGGCGACTAAAACTATAGTTATTGGTGAATAGATGATGCGGTCATAAATAAGAAAAGTGATGCACATCTTGAAAGATGTTAAATGATTGGCGAAAATTCACGAATGACCGGAATCTGAGTCTTCTTTCTATTTTTATTATGCTAAAATGATGATAATTCATCGACATTTGGAATGAATGACTTGCTTCGGAGGGTGTATGGGGAACGTTTGGTTTGCTTTTGCTTTGACGATGTTTGCCGGATTGAGTACCGGTATCGGAAGTTTTCTGGCGTTTTTTACTAAAAAAAGCAATACGAAGTTTTTGGCCATCAGTCTCGGATTTTCGGCGGGCGTGATGATTTACGTTTCGATGATAGAGATTTTCGCAAAGGCACAAGCCACATTGGTGACGTCGCTGGGCCAAGATAAAGGCGCATGGGTTACGGTCATCGCTTTTTTTGGCGGTATGCTTCTGATTGGCATTATTGATAAACTGGTTCCTTCGTCGGAAAATCCGCACGAATTGCACTCCGTCGAGGAACTCAACGAGGCACATCCTGAAACGGGACACCATGCCGAACAAATTGAGCGACGCAAAGAAGCAATTAAGAACAAAAAACTTTTGCGGATGGGCATTTTTACCGCATTAGCCATTGCAATTCACAACTTTCCTGAGGGTCTTGCGACATTTATCGCGGCAATGCAGGAGCCGGAGATTGCGATTCCAATTGCTGCGGCGATCGCGATTCACAATATTCCGGAGGGGGTTGCGGTTTCGGTTCCGATTTACTATGCGACCGGAAGCAAGAAGAAGGCGTTTTTCTACTCCTTTTTGTCTGGATTGGCCGAGCCGGTGGGTGCCTTGGTTGGCTATCTCATTTTGATGCCTTTTATGAGCGAGACGCTGATGGGCGTCGTTTTTGCTTTGGTCGCCGGCATTATGGTATTTATATCGCTCGATGAATTATTGCCGTCCGCGCAAGAATACGGGGAACATCATTTGTCGATATACGGATTGGTTGCCGGTATGGTTGTCATGGCTGTGAGCTTGTTGTTGTTTTTGTAAGTCAATTCAAGATGGAATTTTGGATATAATTAAGGGCCGTCTCAAATAATCCTGAGACGGCCCTTTGATTTGGTGCTTCGGACAGGAGTCGAACCCGTATCGGCAGTACCGGAAACTGCTGTCCTATCCATTGAACGACCGAAGCACGTCTATGCCGCGGCAAAGCGCGTTAGCGTTCTTAATTATACCACGAGGGGCAAGATTGACAAGCGAAAAGTAGTGTATATACGGGTCTTTTCTCCATTAAAGGAGACTTGCGGATTCGGCCACGACATCCAGAAAAATGCCGAAATAGATGCGACAAACAAGATATCCCGTGCCGACTCCGAGGACGGTGCTAATCAGTACATCTGTGACAAAATGCACGTAGAGATATAGTCTTGAAAACGATATTAAGAAAGCAATGGCCAGAGCTGCTATGCCCATTTGTGGAAAAAACATATATATGACCGTTGACGCCGCGAACGAAGAAAACGTATGTCCGGAAGGAAAAGAGAAATCAGTGGGTGGTAGAATCAACGGGTCGCGATCATCTCTGGTTGTAAAAGGTCTCGGTCGCCTGGCAACACGCTTCAAAAATAGATTCACCAATACGACGTTGGCGGCCAATGCACACATGACACAAAAGGCGGCATGTCTTCCGGTGCCGCTCAAAAGTAATGCTAATGCAGCAAGTACCCAAATCGCTCCACAATTGCCAATTAATGACATAAAGCGCATCAGCGCATCCATAATCGGGTGTCTCAAGTGCGTTTGTATCCAGTCTATGAACCGATAGTCAATGCTTTGAATTTTTGTGAGCATGTTACCTCTTGTTGTCAGCAATGTTTTTTCTATTATCAACGATAGAATATATGAAAACAAGTTAATATATGTATAATCTTTGTTATGGATAGTATAAAGGCAGAAGCGAAGGAGTTCGCTCTTTTCAAGAATAACAGCATTTCGCTGGCGCCGATGGCCGGAACGAGCAGCGTTGTATTTCGAAGCATCTGCCATCGGTATGGTGCGGATTTTTCGACGACAGAGTTGGTCAGTGCGCGCGGTATAGCATACAAACATTCGCTCGAGCCGAGTTTTCGCTATCTTGAACTCGACCCGGTCCATGGCGGTCCGTGTTCCATCCAGCTTTTCGGATACGAACCGGAAGACTTCTCTCGAGCGGTTCCGATGATTTTGGAGGACCCGAGATTAAGCAGCGCGATGGCCATCGATATCAACATGGGTTGTCCGGTGCCGAAAGTCGTAAAGACCGGAGCCGGTTCGGCCTTGATGAAGAACTGGTTGCTGGCTTCGCAAATTATCGAGGCGACCGTTCGTGCTTGTGAGCCTTATCATAAACCGGTGACGGTGAAATTTCGAAAAGGCTGGGATGAACTTCAATCCGATACGGTGGGCTTTGCGAAAATGTGTATTGACTCAGGGGCGAAGGGTCTGACGCTGCATGCGCGGACCAGAGATCAGATGTACCGCGGCAGAGCGGACTGGAATTGCATCGCTGAGGTTAAAAGTGCCACGGCGCATACGGGGATTCCACTGATTGGAAACGGTGACGTCAACGACGGGACGTCGGCCAAGGCGATGATGAAACTTACAGGTGTTGATGGCGTGGCCGTTGGGCGCGCGGCTCAAGGCAATCCCTATATATTTTCTCAGATTCGAGCATTTATAGATGGTCGTGATTCGGCTTTATACGTGCCAACCCCGGAAGAGCGTGTCTCGGTCATGCTGGAGCATTTGGCCGGGTTGATTTCTCACATAGGAGAAGCGCAGGCTTGTAAGGAGATGCGTTCGCAGATTGCGTATTATTTCAAAGGCCAACGATTCGCATCCGAATATAAGGCAGCTGCAATGTCAGCAGACAGTTTCGACGAAGTGAGGCTCATAGCGGAGCAGTGGCTTGAAAGAGTGCAGGGAGACGGAGTCTGAGATGTGGCTCATCTCTTTTTTGACTTTACACCAATTTATCGGACATTACCTTTTCTCCAAACTACTCCTCCTGCGTTCGAACCCACCCCCAAGCACGAAAACACCGCCCCGCACCCCAAACCGCCCCGCACCCCAAGCCGCTCCATCTTCCCAAAATACCCCATTTCTGATATCCTTCCATTTATGAGAAAAAAAGTGAATTGGTCTTTTCGAAATACTATTTTTCTGTCAATTATCCTGGTGCTCGGGGGCTCGGCGATCTTTTTTCAAGCGCCAATTCGGGAGGCCGCCGGTAATTTTTATGACCGGCATTTACGAAAACCTTCGATTGGGATGGAAGCGGTCGACGTGGACTCTTTGAGCATGAAGAAGGTCTCGATTGAAGAGATTCTTGCAAGTCCCGAGCAGTACGGACTCAATGAATCCATGTTGATTGTCAACAAAGACTACAAGGTGAGCCGGGAAGAATCGTTTGATATTGTTTATTACAAAGATACCGACGTGCCGATGAACCGGGCGATAGTGTCTGATTATGCGCGTTTGAGCGCGGCGGTTCTGGATGCGTGCGGCGAGAAAATGTTTGTGATGTCATCGGTTCGAACATATGATGAGCAGTCCGTACTATATGATGAGGATCCGGTGGTTGCGGCACCGCCCGGCGAGAGCGAGCATCATACCGGATTGGCCTTGGATGTATATGCATACCAATTTGCCGGCCCCGGATTTTTAGATTCACCGGTCGGGAAATTCGTCAACAAGTACTGCGGGGATTATGGATTCATTATTCGATACCCGGAAGGCAAAGAAGCGGTGACGAACTTCTCCTATGAGCCGTGGCATATTCGTTATGTCGGGTTTCCACATTCGCAATATATTTCTGATCATCGAATCACATTAGAAGAGTATTTTGATCGATTCGAAAAAGATCAGTACTATCAAATTGACTCTTATCTTGTCAGTCGACAAGATGGGCCCGAATATTGGATTCCCGAGACGTATGAGGCGATATCTGTGTCTCCTGATAATACCGGTGCCTATTTTATTACCATCAGCGGTGCGCTTTGATATAATGAATTGTGTCGTGTGTGATATGGATGTCTGCGCACGAAGAAACGGAGGAAGACATGCTAACATTAACGCTCGTACTTTCAATTGTCAGCGGCGCCCTGTTGGCGTTCATGGGATATCGATCTTTTAAGTTGTCCATGGCTGTCGCCGGGTTTGTCATAGGTGCAGTTTTGGGATCATACATTTATAGCTTTGCTTGGGAGAGTTTGCCGGTTATCGGGACGGATAAATCCTTATGGCTATATATCTTTATGGTTGTAGCCGGCGCAATACTTGCGCTTGTCTCTTTTCGACTATACAAGGCGGCTCTTTTTTATGTTTCAGCACTGGCGACCGCGTATGTCCTGATGAAATACTTCCTAATAATTATGGCCGGGGGAATAAGCGTATCGGCATTTATTAAGTTTGTGATGACCGGTAGTCGCGCTGACAGCCAAGGAAATATGGTTGGGGAGATTATGATCGGCGACAAAGGTACCGTCTCTGAACTGGTCGGCGACATGTATGATAAGATCCCCGGATCGACCGAAATTCAGAAAATGATGGTCGTTCTCGGCATTGCTTTGGTGGTTGGAGCCATCGTCGGATTTGTCGTTTGTCTGATTCAAAAGCCGGCGATCATTGTGGTTACGTCCGTTTTGGGGGCGACGCTGCTCTCACAGGGTGTGTGTCAATTCCTTGAGAGTCTGGATAACGTGGACTTTAGTGCAGATACCGTCATCAAGGGACTTGCCGTGGGACCGGAGAACATCGCCGTGTCGACTATATTGTTTATAGTCCTGCTTGTCATTGCCATTCCGGTACAGTTGAAGACCACTCGAGATATTGACTGATAGACGAATCGCATTCTGATTTACAATTTAAATGCCGTGGTGTGCTTCGCGAAGAAGACATCACGGCATTCGTTTGTTCTACGGACGATCGCGTGGGTCGGCAAGTGACTATCTGTTATAAAGAGCCAGAACTTTTTCTAAAAAGTCATTCCAATCCTCATCGAAAATCTGGAGCTCCGGACGCTCGAAAAGGGCGTCTATCGACTGACGGATACCTTGGTCGAAACGAACCGTTGCGCAAAAGCCCGGTACGAGCGACTTGATTTTGCTGTTGTCAAATACAACACTATGCGATTTGTCGCCGTTGAGCGGTCCATCCAGAGACGGATCCAACTTGACAAGCATATCCGTAGATACGTGTACGATTTGTGGCTTGATATGCATTGCGCGACCGATCGACTCGTAAATCTGATTCCAAGTGAGGCTCTCGTCAGACGTGATATGGACGGCGTGTCCATAGGCATGAATATTACCCATCAAACCCACGAAACCCTTGGCAAAGTCCGTGCTGTGCGTGACGGTCCAAAGCGTATTGCCGTCACCGTGCACAATGATAGGCTTTCCCTCCTTCATGCGCATGAGATCGGTAAACACGCCCTTTGGGCTGTGAAAAGAGAGCGGAATAGAACCGTCAGCGTAAGTGTGGCTGGGTCGCACGATTGTCATATTGAATCCGTCATCTCGATACGCTCGAACCAAAAGCTCCTCGCAAGCAATCTTGGCACGTGAGTAGGCCCAGTGTGGGTTCAGAAGCGGTGTGCTTTCTGTAATCATAAAATGAGATAAGGGCTTCTGATAGGCAGAAGCCGAGCTGATGAAAATATACTGGTCGCAATGATCGCGAAACAGACGGATGTCACGCTCGACCTGCTCGGGCACAAAGGCGATGAAGTCTGCAACAACGTCATAATACTGACCTTCGAGAAGTTTGCAAACGGTTGACTCGTCATTAATGTCGGCAATGATTTGATGCACACCTTCCGGTAGGTTCTCGTTATGATTACCTCGATTAAGCAGGGTCAAGTCCCATCCGGACGTGGCCAATAGCTTAGTGATTGACATACTGATAGTACCGGTGCCTCCTATAAATAGTGCTCTCATGCTGGACTCCTTATTTGTAAATAATTGACGATCAAATTGATGGTCAATATGATGCTATCCTTTTCGGCGGTGTCAATCATGTCTGAAATGTTAAAATGCTGAAAAGCCTTAAATTTGCATGAGCTGGTGAGCCGAAAAGTGCTTTACAGTATTAAAAAAATTGTATTTGCCTCATTTTTGCCGCATACTCTTGCTTTATATTGGTGGAGACATTATGATTTCATCATGGTGTTTGATTTGTATTTGATAAATCAAACAGGCATTTGTACGGGGGTACGCATGACGAAGGCGGTTTGCTTCAAGGTAAGCAAACCGCCTTCGTCTTTGAATTTATCGTATGGGTAAAGAATCGCATCAAATCATAAAAGAAAGTGCACCTAGCACGCCGTAGGTGAT
>DUPM01000132.1 GCA_012838315.1 Clostridiaceae bacterium | reverse complement strand
CGCATACAGAAAGGCGGAAAGCTGTTCTCGTGGTTGTAACGACCGGATAACGCACCTTGTTCCAAGACCATATACGAAAAAAATGGAATGCCCTTCTCGTTGCACCACTTGATGAGTGGTGCTTGAAAATCAGGATTACTGAGAAGGCTGTAGTGATTAGGATTATTTACAGCTCATGCAGTGGTAAGCTAAAACTGGACACAGGGAGGAAGAAATCACTGTAGGACAAGTCTATATCCCAAAGTGAACAGGAGGAGTTCCGCGATATACACAACAGAAGAAAGATTGGACATTGGACGTCGGGTTCGCTGGAGAGAACGTACCCGGCGAGAGGCTACCACAGAATACAAAATCAGTCTGTACACGGTAAGGGATTACGTGAGCGCGTATCGATCCGCAAATCATCTGCCCTCGACGCAACACCACAGCCAACACCACCGCAACACCGCAGCCAACACCGCGCAACGCCACCGCACCGCCCAACGCCGCAACAGCGCAGCCAACGCTGTCCTCGCCCCCGAGCCATTCTCGATTTCCAGTGGAATATTTCTCCGGAGCAGAGGCTTAGACACGTTGGTGCAACCTCTTATCCAATAACTCAGCAGAGGCTTGGACACGTTGGTGCAACCTCTTATCCTATAACTCAATTGGGTGCTCCGAACCATATTTTATGCTTTTCGCGGTAAAAGGAATAGTTGCGGATCGGCAGTCTGAAAGGAAAGGGTGCGGATCGGCAGTCTGAAAGGAATAGTTGCGGATCGGCAGTCTGCAAGGAAAGGGTGCGGATATGCGATCTCAATTGTATAATCAAATTGATATGCATACAGATGCAACAGAAAAAACCTATGAAAGAGCCATTCTTTTTGAATACTGTTTGGATGGAACCGAATTTGCTTTTTACGCTCTACCGGATTCATCTCATTGCCGGAAAGATTGGCGAACACAGGAGAAGAATCATGCAAAAACGGATGAAGACGTGGGATTCGATGAATCGGCGCTTGTTGCCGAGTCTTAATCAAATCGAAGTCGAAGAAGAGCGGAGAGCACATTTTGCTCCCGGCGTCGGTTCTTGCAAGTTGTTTTGGGTATTTTTGGCTGCCGGCGCATTTGGTGTGTTGTTGGAGACTTTGTATTGTTTTTGGCGTACAGGAGGCATCGAGAGTCGAGCGACATTTGTGTGGTTGCCGTTGAATATGGTCTATGGTGTTGCCGGCGTCATTATGACAATGGTCTTGTATCGTGTGCGCAAGTATTCGCTTGTCATGGTCTTTTTCGTCGGCATGATTCTTGGCTGTGTTATCGAGTTTTTGTGCTCTCTCGTTCAAGAGCAAGTATTTCAATCTGTTTCATGGCGTTATTCGGGTCCGACCAACCTCCATGGGCGTACCAGTCTTAAGTATGCCGTTGTTTGGGGGCTACTGGCCTTGCTTTGGATGGAAGTTTTATATCCACTTCTTTCTGTAGCACTATTAAAGATTCCTCAAAAAACCGGCCGGATTTTGACCGCGGTGCTCTTGCTGATTTTATTGCTCAATATGGCCGTGACGTTTATAGCCGTGAGGCGGTGGGTCGGACGAAAGGTTGAGGCTGAAACCAGCGTCCAGATTTTTCAGTGGGTGGACGTGTGGTTCCCGGATTCCCGAATGGAGCAGCTTTTTCCCAACTTGAGATTTACGAGAAGCGGTGACTCTACTTCTTGAAAATATGGATTATGAGCGAGTTTCAAGTGACGTTCGAGATATACTATGAGCCGGCACCACAGTTGATAGCTCGCATTTATCCACAATAGTTTGCGAGAGTAAGACTTGAGCGGCCATTTGTCGCTAAGTTTCGCAAAGATAACATCCGCAATTCATAAAAATAGCGCCCCTCATTGGGCGCTATTTATTTGTCTTTGTGCATTTGGATTTCTCCTAAATGATGTGACTCAAGAACGCCTTTGTTCGCTCGTTTTTCGGATTGTCGAAAACCTCTTCCGGTGTCCCTTGTTCAACGATGATACCTTCGTCCATATAGATGACACGATCGGCAACTTCACGGGCAAAGCCCATTTCATGCGTGACGACCATCATGGTCATGCCTTCTCGCGCCAGGTCTTTCATAACGACCAGAACCTCTCCGACCAACTCGGGATCGAGCGCACTCGTCGGTTCGTCGAATAGCATGATTTTGGGATTCATGGCTAAGGCCCTGGCGATGGCGACACGTTGCTTTTGTCCACCGGAAATAAATGACGGATAAACATCGGCTTTATCACTCATGCCGACTTTTTCGAGCATCGCTTCAGCGATTTCCAACGCTTCATTCTTACTGAGCTTCTTGACTTGAGTTAAGCCCTCAAGCACATTACCCAACACCGTCATGTGCGGGAACAGATTAAAGTGTTGAAACACCATTCCGATGTCTCGTCGGATGATGTGGAGGTCCTTTGACTTATGCGTGACCACATTACCGTCGATAGTGATGGTGCCTTTCTGCGATTTTTCAAGAAAATTAGTGCATCGCAGTAGCGTGCTTTTTCCGGATCCGCTGGAGCCGATAATGACGACCACTTCGCTTTCGCGGACATCGAGGTCGATGTTTTTCAGCACTTTGAGTTTGCCGAAGAATTTATTTAAGCCGCGGATTTCTATCATGTGATTATCTTTCATGTCATTGCCTCCTCCTTATGTTCTATGATCACTGACGCTGAGTCGTTTTTCGAGTCGTGTAGAGAAGAAGGTAAGGACGGATGTCATCACCAAGTAGTAGGCGGCCGCGATCAAGAGCATCTCCATGGTTCGAAAAGAAGAAGAGCCCAGTTGTCGCGCGTGAAGTAGTAATTCCGGAATGGACACGGCACTGGCCAGCGATGAATCTTTAAGCGCGATAATGAATTGATTGCCCAGTGGGGGTACCGCGCGCTTAAGGGCCTGCGGTAAGATGATGCGCTTCATAATTTGCCACTTGGTCATACCGATGGAAATGCCGGCTTCTCTTTGTCCGCGATCAATACCTTGGATGGCTCCGCGAATAATTTCGGCGATATAGGCGCCGTTGTGAATACCGAGCGCGATAATCGCTGATGGTATGCGTTCGAGACGAACGATTTGGACCAAGCCAAAGTAAATGAGTAAGAGCTGAAGTAGAAGTGGTGTGCCGCGGATAACGCCGATGTAGATTTTGGAAACCCATTGGACCGGCTTGACTTTCGAAATACGCATTAGTGCGAAGAAGAGACCTAAGCCTAATCCCAAAAGGATACCCAGTGTCGTAATCAGTAGTGTATAACCGGCAGGTTTAGCAAAGCCGGCAGCGATGCGTGCCCATTTTTCAAGCCCATCAAAGGATAGAGCCAGCAAGAAGGGTGTTTGTGTAACCATTGTTTTTCTCCTTGGGTTTGATGAGTAAGCTGAATAGTTTATGAGAGAAGAAGAGGGCAAAACGCGTTGCCCCCTTCAGTTGTCATCCATGAAACGCGATTATTGAAGAATGTAACAACGGACTATTTTACAGTGATGTCCGCACCGTTGTGCCATTTTTCGCTGATCGCACGAAGAGTACCATCTTCGTGCATCTCTTTCAAAATCTTATTGATTTCGGCTAATAGCTCAGGGTCGTTCTTGTTGATGGCAATACCCATCTCTTCAAGACGAAGAATTTCACCGCAAAGCGTGAGATCTTCGCCGCCACTGATTTCCGCCATAGCGCCTAAGGCGACAAGGCGATCCGTGATGACACCATCAATTCGACCGTTGATCAAATCCATCATGGTGGCGTTGTCGTCTTGATACAAGACGGCGGTTGCACCCAGTGCTTCAGCATCGCCGACAAAGTTTGTCCCTGTCGCAACACCAATCTCCATACCGGCCATTTGAGAAGGATCTGTGATTCCGGAGTCTGAGCGAACAACGAGTTGCGCACCGGAGTAATAGTATGGAGCGGTGAAATCCACTACCTGAAGACGTTCGTCGGTAATCGCCATACTACCTAAGATACCGTCATAACGGGCGCTTCGAAGGCCCTCTACAAGACCATCCCAATCGGAGGTCACATAATCCAGCTTGACGCCCAAGCGCTTGGCGATCTCTGCGCCGGTATCTACGTCAAAACCGATGACATTACCGTTCTCGTCGATGTAGTTAAAGGGTGGATACCCACCGCTACCGACGACGGTCAATTTCTCTGCTTTCTTAACTCTTTCTAAGCTGTTCAGTTCTTTATTCTGGCCGCATCCGACCAGAACGAGTGATCCCGCAATTACCAACGCAATCGCGGCAATCATTGTTTTAAATTTCATTAAATACTCCTTTCAATATTCAGCACAAACCGTTATTCGCGTTTTTGTCTGACTGAAATATATTATATGAAAACGACCATTGAGTCAAAAAAGAGACACATTAAGTAGTAATCATTGAAAAGAAAGAACCGATGATGGGGGGCGCGTCTTTCAGCAAACGCTTGACTGACTGATATTCAGTCAGTATAATTCGGACATCAGGCAAGCCTCTTTTGATTTGCCGAATATCATGAATAATCCATCGGAGGTATCCAATATGATGCGTATCAGCAAGTCCCCGCAGGAGCGAAAGCAAGAGATTATCGAGGCGGCCTTGGAACTATTTATGTCTCAGGGTTATGAGAAGACATCAATCTCGATGATTGTCGAGCGTGTCGGTGTGGCGCAGGGGTTGTTTTACTATTACTTCAAATCCAAGGAAGATGTATTTCAGGAAGCCATGCAATTCTATACGGATCGACTCGCGACTGAGGTCATCGGTGAGTTATTAGCGCCAGAGGCGGCCAGCATTTTTGAACGATTTTCGGCTGTTATTGAGCATCTTTCATCGATGTTTGAGGCGTCGGACCTGGTGTTTAATTCGGATTTAAATACCGGGCTCGTCAAAGAGATAGACATTCAGCTGTCTTATTATTTTTCTGTGACGTTGGTCGAGCCGGTAGCTGTTCTGATCTCTTTGCTTGAGG
>DUPM01000131.1 GCA_012838315.1 Clostridiaceae bacterium | reverse complement strand
TGCTTTCTTGGTGTTTACATTGCTTTATACGCCGTGTGTTGCCGCAATAGCTGCGATTCGAAGAGAGCTTAACAGTCGATGGTTGGCTGTGGTGGCGGTGCTTTATCAAACAACATTTGCGTGGGTCATGTCTTTTATTGTCTATCTTATAGGACAGTGGATCATTTAACTTTTTCCGTTTTGCGTCTTCTCCAAAGAGCGCTCGACTATTCGAATAAATACCTCAACAATTTCAGGGTCAAACTGACGTCCTTTGTTTGCTCGTAATTCTTTAATCGCGTCGCTGTAAGTCATTGCTGCTTTATAAGGTCGATCAAAAGTCATTGCGTCAAAACTATCAACGACAGTGAGCACGCGCGCAAGAAAGGGTATTTCCTCGCCTTTAAGGCCTTGGGGATAGCCGGTGCCGTCATATCGCTCGTGATGGTGAAGCACGAGCGGCGCAATGCTCGAAAGTGCTGCTACTTCCTTAAGGATGCGTGCACCGACCACTGAGTGAAGTTTGATATCTTGCCATTCGTTTTCTTCGAGAGGTGTTGACTTGTTTAGTACTTTCTCTGTTAAGTTGACCTTGCCGATATCATGCATGTATGCTGCAAGCGACAATGATTTTCGTTGGTCTGGCTGCAGACCAAGCTCTTGGCCGAGCGCTTTTGAATACATGACAACGCGCTCGACATGCCCCGAAGTATAACGATCACGAGCATTGATAATGTTTATCAATGCTTGCAGTGAACGAAGTAACTCGTAATCTTCCTGCTCGATATCCATTTCAAAAGTATCCAAAATCGAGTCGTAAATCTCCACTCGATTTTTTCTGAAAAGCTTTGCGCGATACAATGCATCGTCAGCGTGTTGAATCAATGCCATTGCATTTGCGGTATGTTCATTCCACTGTGCGATGCCGACTGAAATCGTAAGTGAAATGCCTTCTGCCATATGCGCATTGTCAACAGAAGACTCAGCGAAAAAATGGACCATATCAATAGACTCTACTGCCTCTCGGACCAATTCGCCAAATTGCAAAGCATCTTCTTTTTTGTAGTTAGGTAAAATGGCCGCGAACTCATCGCCGCCATAACGTGATAAAATAGCACCCTTCGGAGCCTTCTCAGACATGATTTGAGCAATTTTCGCAATAATGCGGTCGCCGTTGACATGCCCGAATCGATCGTTAAATTCTTTGAACGCATCTAAATCTAAAAAAAGCAAGGTAAGCGGCTGATGGAGGAACATGCAAGACCGGACCTCAGCAGATAGACTGCTGTGAAAATATCTGTGGTTGTATAGACCGGATAACCCGTCGATATTTGCCCTAGTCTCCAATTCTAGAATGCGCTTTCGGTCGGTTTGTAGAAACTGGTTAGTAATCCAAACCGTAATGAAAAAAACGACAATCAGCAAAAGGTCTTTCTCAATGAAATAGGGCGAAATAGAGGGCCAGGAATGGATGAAATCAAGAACTAAAACAAAGAGTGCCAGGGCAATCGTAAGCAGGTATCCGACGTAAGCCCCGAGTTGAATAGTAGAGGGGATTAGTATGAGTATGAATGCGACTAAAAAATAACTGGAGCTTTTTCCGGTAAACCAAATTAGCGTCAATGATATGGAGAGAAGGGCAAAGGTCTCGAATGCAAGGAAGCCCTCGTTAATCGGGGCGCGATGATGAAATCGAGCAGAGGTAAATGAATAAAGCGTAACGAGAAGAACGATAGACACACTTGAAACAACGGCAACAAGCAAAAGTTTGGTCGGAGACCAATCTGCGCTGATGTCGATGAGGATTTCTCGCATAATGATAAATGTGGCAAAAATGAAATAGGCAAACTTAATCTTCAATACAGCCGATTTCAAATGACCGTCCGACAAATTATCCTGAGTACCATGGTTAAATCGCTTTCGAGAAGCCTTGAGCTGTCGATTATTATAAGGCAAAATCATCCACTCCCCACTCGTATGTCTGTACAATTTTGAGAAAAGCATTTACGACATCGGGACTGTAAATTGAGCCAGCACCCTCTTCAATTGCTTTTGCGGCACTTTCGGTAGACATCGAATCCCTGTAAGTTCGCTTGCCGGTCATGGCGTCAAAACTGTCTGCAACAGCAATAATCTGGGCGTGAAGCGGAATTTGATCGCCGGCTAAACCTTCCGGATAACCGCTTCCGTCCCAACGTTCGTGATGATATAGAACAGCTTCGGAAATTTCAGAGACGTCGTAGGATGAACGCAAAATTCGACATCCTACTTCGGGATGCGTGCGAATGGAGGCCATTTCCTCTTCAGTCAATGATCCGGACTTGCTCAATATATTATCGTCGATAGCGATTTTTCCAATGTCATGTAGGAAACCCGCCAAGTTCAGAAGGTTTATTTCAACATCGGGCAGGTTCATCGCTGTGCCGATTTTCCGGCAAAGCTCTCCTACGCGTTTGGAATGCGCTTCTTCTCGCGAACTCTTTTCGTGAAGAGCGTGCATGACGGTCTTGATAATATTGTTACGCATACTCTTGCTCTCGGCAATTTTGTTGCGATTGAGGCGATCCTCTGCGGACTTCATTGTAGACACAATCGTCTCTTCGCTGAAAGTCTTAGTGGCTAGGCCAAAAGAAATGTCAACGGGAACAGAGTTCACGAGAGTGCTTGAACATTCAGCCTTGATCGTGTCAAGAAGCGTGACAGCCTCTTCGGCATTGTGATATGGTAACAATATTATAAATTCGTCACTTCCCCAACGGCCGGCGATGCCTTTGTTAAGACAAGCGCGCTCAATAATATCGGCGGCTTTCATCAAGAGTTTATCACCGATGTGATGACCGAAAGCGTCATTAACCATCTTTAATCCGTTGACATCTCCGAGAATAATCGAGATGGGCAATTCTTCAGCAGTGTCACTTTTCCGAATTGCTTCTTCAAAATACCGTCTGTTATAAAGCCCGGTCAGGATATCATGGTAACTGATAAATAGGTTTTGCTCCTGAGCTTTTTTGAAGGGCGTAATGTTGAGTTCAAAACATGTAAGCCCCACAGGATTGCGTTCGGAATTCAATATCGGTGAAAAATATCGCTGCCAATATGACTGCGAATCCGGCCGATTGCCGCCGAAAGTGGTAATCGACGAGAAGAATTCTCCTTCAAATGCGCGATCGCAATCGGCTTTAAGCTGAGAGGCCTTATCCGGATCCTTGAGGACTTCGATTGCGTTAGCTCCTATATATATCTCTGTGCCGTATTCACGAAGAACTGAATACTTATGTCTGGAGTTAAATGCGAGGTAGCGATATTCTTTGTCCAAAGAAAAAACCATAATATCCGGAGAGCTCTCTAAATATGAAGAAAAAATTATGTTGGTCTGATCTAGCGCCGCATGAACGGAATCCTTATCAGATTTGAGATTCGAAATATGGCGAAGATCCTTGCTGATGCGAAAAAAAATAAAGAGTGTCGTCGATATAACAAAGATGATGCCCTTGAAGATATTAACCCAGAGTAAATTGAGCGAATTTGGTAGGATCGCCTCGACAATTGTGTCGGACATAATTATCCAAAAAAGGCTGACGAAGAGATAAATTAGACTTATTTTTAACGCAGGCACATAGGGCTGATATTCTTCGAATGTGCTGGGTGTCGTGAAAAAAGAACGCCAGAAATGGCGCCATGGTCCAGAATGATGAGTTGAAGTTGTTTTGTCCTTCATAGACAAAACCTCCTGAGCAGAAATTTTATTATGTTTATTATAAGTCATGAATGTGAATGAATTGAATATAAAGTGAAAATGACAAATTGAACATATTAAAAATATGGTTTTCAAGAAGAACAGTAACGAAGAAAATGTTTTTGATATCACTAAATGATTGAAAGATGACTAAATTATTGAAAGATGATAGAATAATGTTTAGTAGGGAGTACGTTGTACACGATGAAAGTGAGGAGACAATATGGCATACCATAAAAACGGATCGGATAAGCGTCTATCGATGCTTGTCATTTTGCTGAGCGTTTCGATTTTTTTCTCCGGATGTTCTTTATTTAAAAAGGACACCAAAGATATCGAAGAAGCGGTTGACAATTATTTTGAGGAATTGACCGACGGCACATTGGTTGAAGAGGATTACGAATCGGACTATGCGGATGATGCTCCTT
>DUPM01000130.1 GCA_012838315.1 Clostridiaceae bacterium | reverse complement strand
TCCCAATGCACACACGAAGAATCACATTACGATACATTTTTCGATGCGTCGGATATGGAACAAATCAGTCAATGGGGATTCGACCATGTGCGTCTGCCCTTTGATTACAACGTCGTTCAAGACGAAAACGGCGCCCCCATCGAATCCGGCTATACGCGTTTGGCCGGGCTCGTGCAGATGGCGGAAAAGTATCACATGAACATTATCCTCGACCTGCACAAGGCCGGCGGATACGATTTTAACGATGCCGGAGACCTCTCGAAAAACAATCTTTTCGCGGATGAGACCATGATCGAGCGCTTCTTGGCGATATGGACCGAAATAGCGGAGCGCTTCGGAAAAGCACCGCATGTTGCGTTTGAACTCTTAAATGAAGTCGTAGAGACCGAAAACGCGGACGGCTGGAATGCCCTGATCGAGCGCACAATTACCGCAATCCGAGCGCTGGCGCCATTGACACCAATCATATACGGCGGTATCAAGTGGAACAGCGCCGACACGCTCAAACTATTGAATCCGCCCTTAGCGGGAGGCATCATATACACCTTCCACTTTTACGAGCCGTTGCTTTTCACGCATCAACGGGCCTTCTGGGTGCCGGAAATCAAAGACGTCGAGCCGATCACATACCCGGACAACATGGCCGCCTATAAGGCGAAATCCGAAATCCTGGGCATCAAAGGCGAAGCGGTCGTCAATACGTCGATTGAGACAATGGGAAAACCATTCATCGACGACATGATTCGCGGGGCTTTGGCAGCAGCGGAAGCGGCCGGCGTGCCACTCTATTGCGGCGAATTCGGCGTCATAGACCAAGCACCGGTAGAAGACACCGTGCGCTGGTTCGCAGATATGATGGATGTCCTCATATCCCATCAGATCGGACACGCCGTCTGGACCTACAAGCAAAAAGACTTCGGACTCATCGACCCGCACTATGCATCCGTTCGGGATGAAATTATCTCGATACTGACACAGTAGTTTTGATATAGCCCCATGACTTGGGCCGTATGGCGTGGCGTATGGAATGAGACGGTATAAAAACTTTTGAAAAAGATAAAGAAAGCTATTTTCGAAAAATTCGACAAAAAAGCTTTCCGGACGAATTCGGATTGAAATCGAAAAATGCGATAAGCCATTTTCGTGCACTCGGGTAGGGAAGAGTGAAGAGTACGGCTTGAGGAAAAGAATGCGGCTTGAGTAGAGAAGAGCGCTTGAGGAAAA
Source organism: Clostridiaceae bacterium (assembly GCA_012838315.1). Lineage (GTDB taxonomy): Bacteria > Bacillota > Clostridia > Saccharofermentanales > Saccharofermentanaceae > DUPM01. The sequence goes on along the minus strand of DUPM01000130.1, from coordinate 1,980 downwards.
GAATGCGGCTTGAGTAGAGAAGAGCGCTTGAGGAGATCAAATGCACAGAATAGCATAGATACCCAGCATACGCAGAACAGATATACGAAACCAGCATAAACAACACAGTCAAAAAACCTGAAGGCAACTAAAAAGGAGGCAAAGCATGAAAAACCTGAAAAAATGGATGGCGATGGTCAGTGCGACCGTGATGATTCTCACCGCAGTCGGCGGATGCCAAAAGCCGAAAGAAACGACCACAAGCGCCCCGACAACGGCCGCAACCACGGAGGCGACCCCCTCGGCTAGCGCGGAAGACACCACACCAGACACGGACCCAGAGACAACAACAATACCCGAGTACGAAGGATACGACTTGCTGTGGAACGACGAATTTGACGGCACCGCAGTCGATATGGACACATGGAACTTTGAACAGAGAGAACCGGGCTGGACAAACAACGAACTCCAAGAATACACCGACTCATCCGAAAACATCTTCGTTCGCGACGGCGCGTTGGTTCTCAAAGCACTCGCGACGCCGAGCGAAGACGGTGGCACATACTATACCTCGGGAAAAGTCACCACGCAGAACAAGCAAGACTTCATGTACGGCAAAGTCGTCGTCAGCGCCAAAGTCCCGGAGGGACAAGGACTCTGGCCGGCAATCTGGATGATGCCAACCGATGAAAACGTATACGGCCAATGGCCCAAATGCGGAGAAATCGACATCATGGAAGTCCTCGGCAATCAGACCGACATCGCCTACTCGACCATCCATTACGGCGAGCCGCACGGCGAACAGCAGGGCTTCCTGAAGCTCGAAAACGGCACTTATGCCGACAGTTTTCACGAATTCTCCGTCGAGTGGGAACCGGGCGAAATGCGCTTCTACATAGACGGCAACCTCGTTAACACGGTCAATGACTGGTTCTCAGCCGTCGAAGGCGAAGACGATAAACCCTACCCGGCGCCCTTCAACCAGACCTTTTTCGTGCAGATGAACTTAGCCGTCGGCGGCAACTGGCCCGGCAACCCCGATGAGACAACCGACTTTAGCAAAGCCGAATTCATGATCGACTACGTGCGCGTCTATCAAAAACCGGAATACGACACCAACGTATCAAAGCCCGAAAAAGACTTCCGCGAAGCACTTCCGGACGGCAATATGATCTACAATGGTGATTTTGCCGAGGTCGAAGATTTGACCGATGACATCAACTGGACTTTCCTCCTGTTCAATGGTGGCGAAGGAAGCGCAGAAATAGTAGACGGTACAATCGTCATCAAATCACAAAACGAAGGCACAGAAGATTACTCGGTGCAATTGGTACAGCCCGAACTCGCCATGATTAAGGGCAGCAGCTATAAAATCTCCTTTGATGCAAAAGCATCAGAAGAGCGCGACATGATCGTATGCATATCCGCACCGACCAACGGATGGATCCGCTATTTTGAAGACACGCTCATGACACTGTCGACCGATTGGGAAACCTACGAATTCGAATTCGACATGACAGACAAAGACGACAACAACGGCCGCCTCGAATTCAACATGGGCAAAAGAGGCTCCATCGCAGACATCTCAATACGCAACGTGCGCGTTGAGGTCGTTGAGTAGAGCGAGTTAGAATTGTGAGGTTGGTTCGGGCGCCCGGCCGGTGCTCGTGATAGCGCCAAGGCTTGGCCGGGCCTGAAGTTGAGTTAAAGATGAGTTCGTGATAGCGCCAAGTGGGTGTAGATGGCTTGAAGGCGGCTTGGACTGAGCGCTTGATAACGAAGTGCGGATCGCGTTTTGGTTATGTAGCCTGGATAGCGCGTTTGAAGAACGTGTCTGGATCGTGGTTTGATAAAATCAACGATTGGCTTCAATGTGGACGGCGCAGATATAGAATCTCTTTTCGAGAGGACTGCCTTGATGTAGTAAAATGACCTTTGCATAATCGAAGACCCTGGCGAGAATGCCGCTCTTGGTGGAGACACCTGGGCGGCATTATTGTG
>DUPM01000129.1 GCA_012838315.1 Clostridiaceae bacterium | reverse complement strand
CACCGACAGAAGAGCACGAGATTGAGCTTGAACTGGAGTATGACGACGAGTGGATTATTCTCGATACTTCAGAAATTGCGGAGATTCTTGCGGAGCCTTTTGAAGACATTACTTTCGGACCGAATGTGTCCGGTGCGGAATCGGCCAGGGACGAGTATCTTGTCGCTATAGCTACCGGAGATGTCGATACGCTCGACCGTATAGGCGATTATTACGACTCATCTCTGATTTATGGCTATGACGGCTACCAGTTTGATCTAATAATTTCATATTTCGAGTTTGTATCTTTTGAGTGGACAGGGGAGCCGGATGCTTACGATGATTTTGTTTACTTCTATGGCACAATGACCTATCCGGACACGCAGAGTATTGTTAATGATATAGCAGAGGATTCGGATTTTATGGTTTCGGCATATAAGGCGGCGCTTCTCAATTATTTAGATGACTACTATTATTATGGAATTGAAGAATCAGTGCTCGCCTCGATTCAGGAAGAGATGGTCAATTATTTCGCAGATTCGAGTTATCAAGTATCGGATTCTGTCGAGATCGACATGTATTTTGATCCGAATAATGAGCAATGGCTTGTTTCCTGGTTTCCGAGTTGGATTTATAGTATAGCGTCAGCTCCAGATAATACAGATATATATGTGGAGGATACTATTCTTAGTGCAGCCGATGGATTGCTGGCTGAGGGATCCATTGATCAGGACGAATATGATGAAATCTTGTATAACGTGTTGGGTATTTCGCCAACGGAGGTGACCGATCCCGATGTGACGGATCCTGATGTGACGGATGTCACGGTTGACGCACTTCAGGCGTCGCTAGATGAAGTAATATTCTATTCATGGGATATGGAAGAATACGTTGATAGTTTTGTGGCGGCAGAGACAACACAGATTGCAACAGATATCTATTTTTACGATGATTTTACCGGCACTTCTCTATATTACGAGCTTTACTTCAACGACTCACTCATTGATTATCAGACCGTTCCAGTCGAAGAGTATACTGTTGGAGCAAGTTGTGCCTATTTTGATTTCCCAATTTCTGTGGGTTCGTGGACCTTTGAGCCTGGAACATACAATGCCATCATATATACAACGGATGGACAAATTGTAGCGGAATCATCGTTTGAAATGACTTGATATAACTTTGTACTAGCTAGGAGCGGCTTGGGAAACCGAGCCGCTTTCTTTTTTCGGGAGTATAATGAAAGAAGGTGGATATTGAGACGACTGAAGACGCTTAGTCAGGTGTTTTTGGCACAACGGAGCAGAGTCAGAATGTGCGGGTGCGCTTGCTCGTTCGAGGAGGAAATCGATGAAGAAGATATATTTAGCCGGGGGCTGTTTCTGGGGGCTTCAGAAGTACATGTCCGTGATTCAAGGTGTTATTGAGACAAGCGTCGGTTATGCTAACGGTTTCGTTGAAAACCCGACATATGAGGAGGTTTGCACCGGTCGAACCGGGCACGCTGAGACTGTTGAAGTGATATATGATGAGAATCGTGTGGCGTTGGCGTTTTTGTTGCGGCTATTCTTTGAAGCCATAAATCCTACGACGCTGAATCGACAAGGCAATGATATTGGAAAGCAATACCGCAGCGGCATTTATTTCGTTGATTCGGAAGATTTGTCTGTCGTTCGTGAAGAGATTGAATACTTGAATCGGAAAATTTCCGGACAATCAGTCATAGAAATTGAGCCGCTTTCGAAATATTACATCGCAGAGGAATACCATCAAGACTACCTTGATAAGCATCCCGGCGGGTACTGTCATATTGGTCCTGATTTATTTCGTCGTGCGAAAAATGCAAAGCCTGATAAAGCTTAGTGCAAAATTGCTTTGTACAATACACACTAATCCAAAATCTGATCGAGCAAACGATCGGCTTCATCCGAAAGGCGCTCTGAAGCGCCCGAAGACGGACGAGAAGTAGTGTCAAAAGGGGCAAAATTTGACAGGTAGTCATCCGACAAGTCGATGATGTAAGAACGCGAAGGTGTTTCGGCGACTTCGATACGTATCAGTGCCCAGCCCTTTTCTGCAAGCAGCTTTCCGATTTCATCTTTGAAATATGAACTAATGGTTTCGAGAGTGGGATTCATCGAATCAAAAGGGGATGTCTGATTCAAATTCTTATCTTGAAAAAATATGAGATATGATTCTATCATTCGCTCGATCGCATCAAATTGGACGAAGTCGTCGCCGATTTTAATTGTGTCCAGTGCAATCTCCCAGGTATGGGGGTGACTTTGTCCGAGTTTTCCGGAAAGATAAATCGCATGACTGGCGTTCAGATAAAATTTGAAATTGTATCGACGATACTTGTCATTCATGGTTAACCCTCCGAAGATAAACTTATATGCGTTTTAAGGATGCTTGAGCGGCGCGAATGGCAAGGTCTGGGGCATCGGCATTATCTCTGAAAATATACCCTGCTGAATATATAATATCAGCATCTAGCCGGCGGAGTGCGGTAAACAGTTTTTTTGAGTGGATTGCTAGCTCTTTCTCGCTCGTTTGCAACTTAAGTATAACAAACTCGTTGTTTCGAGTCTTAAAACAAAGATCTTTTGGGTCAGAAGTTCGTTCAAGTGTGTCGGCAATTCGTATGATTGTTTCGTGCATTTTAGTCGTTCCGAGACTGGATTGATACTGGAAATAATTATCGATTTGAATGGTAATAATTCCTATTTGGGTGACGCCGCGCTTTTGGAGTCGATCCATAATGACATCGAAAAATGCTGGAGAATAAAGGTGAGTGGTGTCATCTTGAATGCGAGCTTGTGCGCCCGTTGAGCTGCTTCCGGAGGATTCGTCTAATAGGATCCGATTAACTCGAACCAGTTCGGACGACAATGCGAGATGGTCCAGAACAAAGCGTCGGCGCCTGACAACGTACCAAACGGTTATGCCAAGGAGCGCAGCTGCGAAAATAATGAAAATAATTCGGATTAGCAGGTTGATTTCTCCATATCGAGATTGAGAGTATATAGATGATTGAGTAGTTGAAAAAGCGACGCAATAGGTAACTCCGTTAATCTCGACAAACTCTGCAGAAATCAGTTCAGCGCCGATGTTGACGTTTTTAACCAAACTGGCAGAAAAGCTCTCCCTTTTCGATATCTGTTCCATGAAACCATTGATGTTATGTCCGCCTGCGCGGAAGTGATAGTCTCGAATCTGAGAATAACTCATGCCGTTCACTACAGAAGATACGTTCTCATTCTTTTCAAAAAGTACCGAGCCCTGCGAGGTTTTCGTGCGATGCGTTAATTCTAAAAGTAAGTTTGTAGCTACTGATGGTCATCAATCGTTCTCCATGAGTGCAATGCCCACGACTTCAATGTAATTCTAATGGTTACGGGAGTGACTTACAATTCGTTTCATATTAATCTGATATGGAATTTGCAATGCAATTACGTTACAAATGCGAGTTATTTGGGTTCGCTTGAAGTGCTATCTTAAAACGCGCATTTTCTATAATCGATATTGTGCGTGAAGGGAGGTGCAGAAACGTGCAAAGAAAGGTGATGAGTTTTAATGCGAAACCTTTCGCGCTGAGTTTTTGCGATTTCTCATGAGAAAAAACGAATTTACATGTTATCATAAGTGTTGTCGTTTGCTAATTTGTTCCGGCATTAATTATTTCGTTTAAGGAGACTATGAACTATGGCAGATCAGAAAGAAAATAAGCTTGATATCGAGATGAACAAGCCGCTCGTTGAGCACATTTTTACGGCAGATCCTTCTGCGCACGTATTTAACGGACGGATTTATATATACCCGTCTCATGATCAGGATATTGAGATTCCTTCGGATGATGAGGGTAATCAATATCAGATGATTGACTATCATGTATTGTCTATGGGTATCGGTGATAAAGAGGTTACAGACCATGGTGTAGCTCTGAGTCTTGAAGATATCTCTTGGGCAAGCAAGCAGTTATGGGCGCCGGACGCCGCGTTCAAGAACGGCAAATACTATTTTTATTTTCCGGCCAGAGATAAGGAAGGCATTTTCCGCATTGGCGTAGCTGTTGGTGATCGCCCGGAAGGCCCGTTCGTTCCGGAGGAGAATTATATACCGGGAAGTTACAGTATTGATCCGGCTGTTTTTGTTGATGATGACGGACGTTCATATATGTACTTTGGCGGACTTTGGGGCGGCCAGCTTCAGAATTGGCAGACCGGTACTTTTGACAAGTCAGCACAACCTCCGGAAGGTGATGAATTGGCTTTGGGGGTATTAGTTGCAGAACTTTCGGACGACATGCTGACTTTTAAGGCGCCGGCTTCGGAGTCCAAGATTTTGGACGATACCGGCCGCGCTTTCACGGCAAAAGAGGAGGATCAACGCTTTTTCGAAGGTCCTTGGATGCACAAATATAATGGTCTTTATTATCTTTCATATTCGACCGGGACTACGCACTGTTTGGTGTATGCCACCGCTGAAAGTCCGATGGGGCCGTTCACTTATCGTGGGCGCATTTTGGAGCCGGTTCTGGGTTGGACGACACATCATTCCATCGTTGAATTTGAGGGCAGGTGGTACTTGTTTTATCATGACGCGTCGCTTTCCGGCGGCATCGACTGCAAGAGAAGCGTCAAGTACTCAGAATTAACCTATGCGGATGACGGCACAATCAATATGGTAAAACCGGAGTAAGCGTTTTAATCACAACTTGGTGTATCTTTTCGTATCGGTCATCCGTTTCGAAAAGATACACTTTTTTTATTGTTTTGCGTGTGTAATAATCTTATAGAAAAGATAGATATATGTTTCAACGGAGGATATTGCAATGAAGCAAGATACCATACTGGTCATTGATTTAGGCGGAACAGAAAATTCTGTTATTGCTCGAATGATTCGCTCAATGAATGTGTACAGCGAAATAGTCGCACATGATATAACGATGGAAGGGTTGAGCGCTTTTCCGGGATTGAAGGGCATTGTGTATGCCGGTGGTCAGAATCGCATGGTTGACGGCAAAGAAGTTATGGCAGATGATGCAGTGCTTCACAGTGATTATCCGAGCATGGCGATTGGTTGCCCGGATATGGCCGGTATCAATGTTGATTTGATAGATGAAGGTGTTATGCGTCACTTTGTATTTGACAAGTGCTGTTGCGAGGCGACTTGGAACATGAGCGCTTTTGCTCGTGATCAAATTGAAGAGATTAAGAGGCAAGTTGGGAACGAGAAAGTTTTACTCGCTCTTTCCGGCGGCGTAGATAGTTCTGTGGTTGCAGCGCTTCTGATTAAGGCCATTGGCAGTAATTTGACATGCATTCATGTCAATCATGGTCTGCTTCGACAAGGCGAGCCTGAAGAGGTGCTTCGTGTTTTTGGAGAAGAACTCGGAGCGAACTTGATCTATGTTGACGCCGTTGACCGTTTCTTGGGCAAGCTTGAAGGTGTTAGCGATCCGGAAGAGAAGCGCAAAATTATTGGCAATGAATTTATTCGTGTTTTCGAAGAGGAATCCTCAAAGCTCAAAGGTATTCGCTTCCTGGCACAAGGCACTATATATCCGGACATCGTTGAAAGCGGAACGAAGACTGCAAAAGCGATTAAAGCGCACCACAACGTCGGTGGATTACCGGAAGACATGCAATTTGAATTAGTGGAGCCCGTCAAATACTTATACAAAGATGAAGTTCGTGAGTGCGGCACGGTTCTCGGGTTGCCGGATTCGATGGTTTATCGTCAGCCGTTCCCCGGTCCGGGGCTGGGTGTCAGGTGTCTTGGCGCAATCACGCGTGACCGTTTAGAAGCCGTTCGCGCTTCGGATGCTATTTTGAGAGAAGAATTCCAATTGGCCGGCCTCGAAGGCCGCGTTTGGCAATATTTTACGGCGGTGCCGGATTTTAAGTCTGTCGGCGTACGCAATCATGCCAGATCGTTTGAATACCCGGTTATCCTGCGCGCGGTTAACACTGTCGATGCAATGACCGCTGAGATTGAGACACCAGATTGGGAGATTCTTAAGAAAATCACTTCCAGAATCATCAATGAAGTTCCCGGCGTGAATCGTGTGGTGTATGATTTGACCCCGAAGCCGACCGGAACGATTGAGTGGGAATAGCAAAAATTCCGGCTTGCCGGAATTTTCTCAACAGGAACTTGAGGTTCAGAACAATCGGAAGAACGGGTGACGCTTTTTTGCAGTCTGGTCCTCGCCGTTCCGAAGGAACGTCTGCGGAGGCCTGCAAAAAAGGCCACTCGTTCTAGGGGGCAAGGTGTTTGTGCGAGGCTTGAGATGCATCGTTGATTCAGGGTTACTATTCTTATAATTTGATGATAGGCAATCCTGCGGAGGCCTGCAAAAAAGGCTACTCGTTCTTCTTAGAAGAGTAGTTTGTGCGAATGAATTGACTCGATTTATTCGCGGCTTGCTTGATTATTTCATTTATATCGTCAATTATATATGGGAGTGCTTTTTGGAGGTTTGTATGCGTAACAGAAACTACCCGCTATATGAGACGACGGTTTTTGAAGATTTTCGGATTATGACCGAGAATGTTGCAGATCGATACCCGGATCGGGTCGCATTTGCTTATAAGAAGAAACCTTCTGATAAAGAACTTATATATATGACTTTTTCCGAGGCGCGAGTTTACATCCGAAGTCTTGGCACCGGTCTTATTGCATTAGGTTATTCCAATAAACATGTCGCTCTCGTCGGTGAGAGTTCGGTGGATTGGATTTGTTCATATTTTGCCCTGATGTCGATTGGGTGTGTTGTTATTCCGATAGATAAGGATTTACCGGTATCGGATATCGCAGATATTATGAATACAGCTACTTGTGAGCATCTTGTTTACAGCGCTTCGATTCACTCTAAGATGCAAGAAATCGTAGATTCGGTGCCGACTCT
>DUPM01000001.1 GCA_012838315.1 Clostridiaceae bacterium | reverse complement strand
GCAATGCCCGCTGACCCGTCTTTGGGGTGACAGGCAAACCAACTGTCCCCCTCGCCCTGAATAACCGGTAATCCTCGACAAATCCCACTCACCAGCCTTTCGGCGAAAATTCAATCACATAACAATTCTGGTCCGGATCCATATGTGTCAGTTGAACGAGATTCCCCCCGTCGATGTCGATGGCATATAGATCCGTGGTTCCCATGGATTCCGCTTCTTTCAACACCGAAAGAACCAGTTTTTCGCTATCCGGTGTAAAGTCAACATCGCTAATTAGGCTTCCGGGCCCACCCACCGCTTCGATCGTGACGACCTGCCTGCGTTCCGTGCCATCGACATTCATTATCATCAGCGTACTGTTCTCGTTATTCCGACCCGCCAGGAATGAAAGCATTTTCCGTCCTCGGACAAGTCAAAGTCGACATCCGGAGCGCAATCATCCGCCAGCACTTTTAGAGCGGAGCCGTCGGTCCGGATCGAGCACAGACGCCGCTTTTTTTGCGTAAATTTCTATGTGGTATAGAAAAAAGTTCTTTTAGGTTATAATGATTTATATAAAGAAATTTTGGATAAGTAGAGGACTGCCATGATGGAGAAGATTAATAAACACCATAGGATCATCGTTGCCTGCGCATTACTTGTTATGCTCGTCGCCGGTTTATTCGTAACTTCGGATTACGGGATGCCCTGGGATGAGTTATTGGAGATCCGTACCCTGGGATCGAATGTCCGCGAGTATATCGGACTTGTGCAAGGTGAGGAAAACGAACCGATCAAGTCTTCAACGGGAATCACTTTTCCGGATTATTTGAAGAACGAGGACATGGATCACGGTCAAGCCGCCTATTATGCTTTTTCTCCGGCCCTGTTCGTCGATTTCGGGGAGGGAGCGGAACGTTCTCTGATGATCCTTTGGCATGGCTATACGTTTTTGATCTTTATGGCCGGCGTAGTCGCGCTGTATTTCATATGTGCGACGCTCTGTGGAGACTGGAAGTATGGTGCTCTCGGAAGCTTGTTTCTTTATCTGAGTCCGCGTTTCTTTGCGGAAGGCCATTATAACAGTAAGGATATCGTCACGATGTCCCTTGCTCTGTTGTGTATATGGTTTGGCATCAAGATGATTAAGGAGAAGAAATTTATTAATTCTGTTTTGTTTGCCTTGTCCGGCGCATTTGCAACGAATACGCGCATTTCTGCCGTTTTTCTCTTTGGCCTATTCGGGATTCTGTATATCATCTCCTTGTCCGTCAACAAGCAGTGGAGCAAACGTCACTTCTTGGTCGGACTGGCAGCAGTTCTATCTTTCCTCGGTTTTTTCTACCTGATCTCACCAGCAGCCTGGCGCGAACCGATTGAGTTCATCTCCTATACGCTTAAGCGTTCCGCGGACTTCAGTGCCTGGCCGGGTATCGTATATTTCTGGGGCACGATCCATCGTCCGGTCCCGCCGCTATATATTCCTGTTATGATCGGAGTCACGACTCCTTTATTACTTCTCCTACTTATCCTGACCGGTCATATTACGTCTGTTATTCAACTGATTAAGGAAATCAAAACAAAGAAATTCTCGCTAAGCACACCAATCTATATTCTGTGTATCGTCTACATCTGGACGTTTCTTCTTTTCGCGATCATCAAGCAGCCCATTCTTTATAACAGTTGGCGGCATTTCTACTTTTTGAACGGAGCGCTGTTGATACTTGCTGTCGGGGCGGTTCAGTTTATCGTGTCTCGCCTAAAGGGAAAATGGAAGTGGATATCGGTCGGTGCGGTCAGTGCACAGCTCGTCGCCTGTCTGGTAATTATCATAGTCAGCCATCCGTTTCAGTATGTGTATTACAACTCTCTCGCAGGTCCGGATCCTGCTATTGGATATGAGTTCGATTATTGGAACGTCTCTCAGGTCAACCTTCTGATGAAGCTTGTAGATGAGAATCCGGAGGTCATGGTATTCAAGATCAGCTCTAACGACTGGTATACAGATGACGGCCTCAAGAAAGCATATAAAATCCTTCCCGAAGAATATAAGATGCACATAAAGGTGTATCCTTTCAGCGGAGGTCCTGATCTCGATGCCGATTATGTTATGCAGAACGAGATGCCGGAAAAGATCATGGAAGCCGAGAAGAAGTACCAGCAGGGATTCTGGATTTACTCCGGGAATGATTTTGTGCCCTCAATGGATTGTCCGAAGGTTGCCTCTCATACGACACAAACATCACCGTTCAACAAGCCTGTTGATTTCATGGTTATCTACGCGCTTGGTGAATCGGAAGAGTCGATGTCTGCGGAAGAGTCGATGACTGCGGAAGAGTCGATGACTGTGGAAGCGTCGATGTCTGTGGAAGCTTCGATTGCGGAAGCATCGCTGATTGCGAAAGGGTTGATGACTGTGGAAGCGTTTCGAGAAATCATGGAGGACGAAGAATTTATTGTCGATGATGAAAGAGGGAGTAGTGAAGAAATCTCCCAGATGTTTGGTGTTGCTGTAAATGAAGTTATTTTAGCAACGCAAGGCGCCTCCACCGATCCCGATGCTATGCCCGATGCTACTTTTGGGTATATTATTTTTGGTTCCAGCGATGATGCAATAAAGTACTTCAATGCAAGGGTAGACAACATGGAGATGGGTATTGAGGGCTTAGGTTTAGACGTGACGACCACATTGGAGAATTCGGATAATAAAGATAAATGGACTGCAAAGGGCGACTGGGGCATGGGATTTAACCTTTATCAATGCTACATTCGTCTTGAAAATACAGTTTTGGTAGTAACTAAAAAGTACAATCTCGAGTCAGATATAGAACCGGTTGACGCTATTGTGAGCAAGTTAGGTTATTGATCTAACACCAATTTCCGCTGATAAAGCCCGACCCTTTATCAAACACCTTCATCCCCCTCGAGTGGATGAAGGTGTAATCATATTATCAGGATTCCTGTTCATCGTTGTCATATCCGACCCGTTTACACGCGAGCGACGAAAAGTTCCACCTCACCAGAACGTCCCCTCGACCAACTCCCGATACTCCTGCCACGCGAGCTTCTTCCCGAGCTCGCTTTCCAGCGCGCCCGCGATCGACCGGTAATACCAACCGATCTGCTCCTTATCCTTCATGTTGAACCGCTCCCACAGCGCGTCTCCCATCGCTCTAAAATCCCTGTAAATCGCCCGAACATTTGAAAGCTTGTCCGCCAGGTGACTATGCCGCCGCATCCAAGGGAAAAGTCGAGGCGTTGAACAAATATCTCGATAAGTTTGTTGCGGAAGTGAGACTCAAGCATCCGCAGAGCGCGGCGGAAGTCCAACACGAACTGGATCTTTGGCTTTCCGTATTCTACCAGCATAAGATCCACAGTGCGCTCCATGGCAGGACACCGGAACAGGCTTTTCGGGAAGGATGCACGCAGCGCAATAGCCGTGCATATGAAAGACGTTGATCTGCTCCTGCGAGACGCACGGGAAATCCCAGCCGATGACCTCCGGTTCTTTGATCCCGGCGCGGGCCGCCCAATCCCGGATGTGTCGCATCGCGTCGTCCTCCGGCTCGTGACTGATCACCGCGTAGCGAACGTACGCGAACGCCGGGACCGTCTCCATGCGGAGATTCTCGTACGCGGCGTTTCCGGAATTCATGTCCTGACACAGGAGCTCGTCGAGTGAGCAATTGAAGATCCGGGAGAGCGCGATCGCCTTGTCCGTCTCGGGAAAAGCGCCGGACATCTCCCATTTCGACACAGTCTGCCGGGACACGCCCAGTTGCTCCGCGAGCTCCTCCTGGGTCATCGAACGATGCATTTTACGAAGAAACTGAAGATTTTCACCAAAGCTCATATTCATCCCTCCTGAACCGGAAGACCGGTCATTTCCTTTTCCAGTATATAACTTTCTTCGCGCGGGTTTTTCGAACTGAAGCGGGTTTTGTTATTTTCGCTCATAGATGCCTCCCTTTCCGGAACAACTCTTGTTCCGTAAACATTATCCCGCCGGGATGGAACAAAGAACACCAACCGGCGGTTTCGCTTCCGGAGGATTCCGCAACCCGGAGTTGCGCAAGGAGGATTATATGGTTTTCGGTATAACCGTTATACTGATGGCCGGAGTCAATCTGCTTATCGATGAGCTCACGATTCATTGCAACCGTGGACTCATCAAAATCTTATTTGAACAACATCGATGTAGATACCGAATGGCATGCCATTCACGCCATCCGGCGTGCGTACGCGAAAAGGACCGCATCGGTTAATTAAGCCGAATTCTATATCGTTGCAATATTTTCACAACCGTTACGTGAAAAGGCTCTTCACCTGATTCCGTGAAACACAGAATCAGTGCTTTTCTGCAACGAGAGTGATGATATGTAATAATAGCGATCATCCGGAGGCGAAAGCGATGATGCGTGCGAAAAGCGATATTCCGGCAACGCATACCGACTAAATCGCTGAAATGCTTCGTTTAGTCGGTAATCATTGATCAAAAACGAGACCGCGCGCCGCCCGCATACCGACTAAATCGCCGAAACGCTTCGTTTTATCCGTAGTTTCATCTCATTTGGGAGCTCGAAACGGCTTCGCACACGTACCAAACCCCGACGAGCGAACCGTTTCGAAGTTTCGTCCTTTCGTGCCGATTACTACTGATTGAAATTCGTCAATCGCGCCATTTTGCGTGCAATAGAATGTTGCTACTAATAACAGGCATGCAGCAAATCCATCGGCCGGGTACTCGCTTCGTGTACGCACTTCGAGCATTTAAAAATTCCGGATCATAGCACGATTGGCCGTAGGAAAACGGCAACGGAGTGATCACGGACCGGTTTCCTGTTCAATTTTCACG
>DUPM01000128.1 GCA_012838315.1 Clostridiaceae bacterium | reverse complement strand
TATAAGAACAGTGCAATTATTAGTTTTAGTTCAACCATACTTACTGTTTATTTCTCAATGTTGACTGCGTATGCGATTGAGGTATACAACTTTAAGTTTAAGGACACCTTTAGAAAAATTATCTACGTTTTGGTTTTAATCCCTCAGCAAGTTTCAGTTATGGGCTTCTTTGCTTATATGAACAAGCTTGGATTGGTTAATTCCTTTATTCCTCTTATTGTTCCGGCAATTGCTGCTCCTGCTTCTGTATTCTTCGCTGAGCAGTATTTGCAGACTTCGTTGGTTAAGGATTTGATTTTGTCCGCACGTATTGATGGTTGCGGCGAGTTCACAATTTTCCACAAAGTTATGATGCCGATGGCAAAACCGGGTATTTTTACTCTTTCCATTTTGTCATTGGTTGCGTCCTGGAACAACTTCTTCTTACCTTCGTTGATATTAACTTCGAAGAGTAAGTATACGGTTCCGCTTGTCGTTAAGCTTCTTAATGGCGATGCGTATCGGACTGAGTTGGGTGCGGTTTATATGGGTATCGGATTGTCATTATTACCGGTTGTTGTGATATATATGTTTATGTCAAAGCAAATTGTCGGTGGTTTGACACTGGGTGCTCTTAAAGAGTAATCGTCCCAAACTTTTATTAATTTATCTGGAAGGAGAAGCCCGCGAGGACTTCTCCTTCTTGCTGAAAAAAAGAATTAATCGTTTCGCGCAAGAAAATGGAGGTATTTTAATGCACAGTATTAAAGCTCGCATATTGGGTATGATTCTGTTAATCGCAATGATGGTTTCAGTTGTATCCGCTTGTGGTACTAAGGAATCGACATCATCGAAAATAACCCCGCCGGAATCTACCGAGACACAAGCGATTGTGGTGGACGAACTGTCTTATCTCGGCACGAATAGTTTTGAAGAAGACGCAGACCTCGTCGGTTGGATTGGCAGAGGCGAAGGTGATGTGGTGGATGTATCAAAATCCGACGTTGTATCTCACTCCGGCACATATAGCCTTTTAACTCAAGGGCGAGTACTGGATTGGAACGGCCCCGGCGCTGCGTTCCCATTTGTTGGCGGTAATACGTATACCATTTCGGTGTGGGTGTATCAGGATTCAGGATCTTCGAAGACCATGGTCCTGTCTGCAGAGGCGATTGTAAATGGCGTTGCGGGTTATCAGAATGTATATCGTACAGAGTGTGCCAGTGGCGAATGGGTTGAACTATCCGGAACATTCCGGGCTGGCGCTGACGCTGAAAAATCAGTCATATATGTAGAGACATTAAACGCAGCGGGAATGGACTTTTACATTGATGATATTACAGTTCAAGAGCAAGAGTCTAAAGCATTGTTAACGGATCTGCCGAGTCTTAAAGATGCTTATGTCGACTCTTTCCCAATCGGTTGTGCGGTTCCGTTGTCAACATTTTCAGACCCGGAACTTGTAGAATTCCTTTCAAATCAATACAGTACATTTACACATGAGAATGAGTTGAAGCCTGAAAATGTCTTGGATCTTGAAGCATCAAGAGCTTTGGCTGAAGCAGGTGATGAGACTCATCCGGCTCTCAATTTTGATCAAGCGAAACCATTGCTTGAATTTGCCAAAGAAAACGGTTATACCGTCAATGGCCACGTACTGGTGTGGTTTTCTCAGACACCGGACGCATTCTTTAAAGTCGGATACAATGCCGACGGGGAATTGGTTTCCAAAGATGTGATGTTGCAACGTATGGAGAATTACATCGCAGGCGTATTTGCTTACATGAGTGAGAATTATCCCGGAGTTGTGATGTCATGGGACGTTGTTAACGAGGCAATGGGAGATAACGGACAGCTGAGGCCTTCACGTGCAGAAGATCCTGAAAATGGAATTCTGTGGATGGATACCATAGGCGCGGAGTACATTCCGATGGCATTTGAGTATGCTCGCAAGTATGCTCCGGCGGATGTGAAGTTGTTCTATAACGATTTTTCTGTTCCTTACGAGCCCAAGCTTTCAGGCATATATGATTTGGTTAAGCCGATTGCTGAGGCCGGCAATATTGATGGCGTAGGATTCCAAGCGCATTATCAGATGGCCAATCCTGCACCGCAGCAGGTCATTACTGCAATGCAGCGTTTTGCGGATCTTGGTTTACGTATTCGCGTGACGGAGCTTGACATAGAGGCAGCCGACAACGGTGAAGAAGAAATGATTAAGCTGGCTAAGCGCTATAAAGCCTTGATGGACGCGTTTGTCGAGAATGATGAGATGATTGACGCCGTAGTCATCTGGGGTATTTCAGATGCAACGAGTTGGAAGGCCGATAAATATCCGTTGCTTTTTGACGAAGAAATGCAACCAAAATACGCCTTCTGGGCGTTAACGGATCCCTCTAAATTACCGGCAGAGACGAAGTTTGCTAATTCGTTTGGCAGTGTGACTCCGGATGACGTCAACTTTGCAAAAGCGACGAAGTATTCATTTGGCGACGATTTTTTCCGTGTCCTCTACGATGATGATAATTTCTATATTCGTGTGGAAGTAGCGGATGCAACTGTTGATGCCAATGATGAGGTTAAGGTCTTTATCATTGATGAGATTCATACTCTTAATCGTTCTGACGCGACAGAAGTAGATGGCGGTTATATCGCTGACTTTTCTCTACCGTTAATCGAGAAGTCGAAGACGCTGAATGATTTTGATGTTCTTGTTATGGATGCTGGCGTTCCATCTGCTTGGAATGATGCAAATAACAGTGGTGACGTTAGATTATTGGGCAAGCTTGGAAAAAAAGCCATGCCTGGGGCGGTCACCGCGGTATATGGTACTCCTGATATGTCCGGAGATGAGCTTGATGCCGTCTGGGACGATGTTGAAGCAGCTACGGTCGACAAGGCGCTATCTTCGGATGCATTTGAAGGTGGAAAAGTTGCAGTCAACTTTAAGACTATGTGGTCTGAAGATAATTTGTACGTATTGGTCGAAGTGACCGATCCACACTTAGACGATTCTTCTGCCACAAATTATGAGCAGGATTCTGCTGAGATTTTCTTCGACGAAAATAATGACCGTTCCGGAGAATATGGAGATGATGACGGCCAGTATCGTGTTAACTTCAACAATATCTTTAGTGCTGATCATGGTACCGCAGAAGTGGTCACTCGCACTTGGATTACAGAGGATGGATTTATTGCTGAATTTGCCATTCCGTTTGCATCGGCGACGGAACTGGGTGATGTTCATGGATTCGATGTTCGATACAACAACATTACTTCCGGTGGAAGACGTCAACTGATGAATTTCTGGGACATGACGGATTCCGGCTGGAAAGATACTGCAGTATTTGGTCTGGTGGTTCTGGGCGAGTAGTTATTCGTTCTTAGTGTTTTCTCAGCCGCCGTCCGCATGTTTCGGACGGCGGCTTTATTAATGTATTTGAAGAATTTTGAAAAGGTAGTAGAATATCATTTATGAAGATAAATACTGAGCTATCAAATACCGTGTCTCCGCAAGATTTTCACAGGAAGAAGCAGCTGACCCTATTTGCCGCTTATTACCGTCCTGAAATGAAATTGTTTGCGCTGGATATGAGTTGCGCGTTTTTCGTAGCGCTCATCGAATTGAGCTATCCTATGATAACCAGATATATATTGTCTGAATTTCTTCCGGACAAACAATATGCCAAATTCTTTGTATTTATCGTAATCATGCTACTCGGATTCTTAATGCGCGCCGGGCTTCAATTTGTCGTAACATATTGGGGCCACATTATGGGCGCGAACATCGAGATGCGAATGCGATATGATCTGTTTACCCATATCCAGACACTTTCATACCGCTTTTTCAATAGTAATCGAACCGGTCAGTTAATGAGTCGTATTCTACCGGAGCTATTTGAGATCACGGAATTGGCGCATCATGGGCCAGAGGATTTATTTATTTCGTTCTTAACTTTGATTGGAGCGGCAATCGCATTGTTTTTCATTAGTCCTAAATTGGCAATTCTGGTGCTCTTGCTGATGCCGTTTTTGATTGTCTTTACGATGTGGCTTAGAAAGAGAATGGGGCGCGCGTCTAGGCGAGTTAAGGAGAGTACTGCGGTTATTAATACGGAACTTGAGTCTTGTCTATCTGGAATTCGTATTTCTACAGCGTTTGCTAATGAAGCGTCTCAGGCGAACAAGTTTCAGACGAGTAGCGCGCAATATCGACAAGCTCGAGCGGGATTCTACAAAATCATGGCGACATTTTTTTCGGGTATGGAGTTTATGATTGGTGGTCTTGGGGTCGTGGCCATTGGTTATGGCGGTTACTTAATCATGCGAAATGAAATGGATGTGGTTGACCTTATTGCATTCACATTGTATATAGGCATTTTTACAACACCGATACGTAAGCTGACCACGTTTACCGAGTTGTATCAGGCGGGTATGTCTGGATTTCAACGTTTCGTAGAATTGATGAAAGAGGTTCCGGATATCGTTGATGACGCAGATGCCATTGCTGTGAGTTCGTTTGATGGTGATATTGAGTTTATGAACGTGTCGTTTTCATATAATGATGAGGAAAATGCTGAGAACGTTCTGGAAAATTTGAATCTCCATATTCGACAAGGAAGAACGACGGCTATTGTCGGACCATCCGGAAGTGGGAAAACGACGTTATGTCACTTGATTCCAAGGTTCTACGATGTCAGATCCGGCGTCATTTCGATTGATGGTATAGACGTTAAGCGATACGAACTTGCTTCATTAAGGAAAAACATTGGAATTGTACAACAAGACGTATTCTTGTTTGCAGGAAATATTCGAGAAAACATACGATTTGGACGTTTGAGCGCACAAGATGATGATGTTGAGGCTGCGGCTAAACAGGCGGATCTGCATGATTTTATCATGACGCTTCCGGAAGGGTACGATACGATTGTCGGCGAGCGCGGTGTACGTCTCTCCGGTGGGCAGAAACAACGCATTTCAATCGCTCGGGTCATTTTAAAGGACCCGTCCATACTTATTCTGGACGAAGCGACATCTGCACTGGATAATGAGACTGAGAAGCGCATTCAATCGGCGATTGCTCGCCTGTCGGTCGGTCGGACGTGCGTCGTCATCGCCCACAGACTGACGACGATTCGTGGGGCAGATTGTATTGTATATCTTGATGAAAAGGGTATTAGAGAGCAAGGAGACCATGAATCATTGATGGCGGCCAGCGGTTATTACTATCACTTGTATGCTTCAATGTTAGAGCATCGTACTTCCTGATAGTTTTTTGTCTTTTTTCGAATGATTACTTCAATAATTATAAATGCCGAAGTGATATTTCATATTCACTTCGGAATTTGTCTTGAATGGGTGTCCATCATGGGTATGGAGGAATGGGATTATGGCAAAGACAAGTCCATATGAGAGTGGTGAATTAACTGAGAGTATTTTCTTCATACTACTTATCATTACGCAGCTGAGATACTGTTATTGAATAATGCAAGAACTCAGAGCGAAAACAATCAATAAGTTTTATTCTTTTCTTTTCAATATGTCCGGCGATAGGTTAAAATAAGAGATAATTCTATCTAGTGTTGTGATGTAAGTTGGCATCACAGTTGTTGCATCGAGAGGACCTATGATTTCGTATCGATTTCGTTTCGTTATACTGGCACTTTGCATCGGATTGTCTTCGAATGCTCTGGCGGCTTGCGAAGTAGAAGAAAAACCGATCCCGGAGATTCAAGCCATTCGGCTTGAGTCGGATCTTTCGCGAGAGACATCCGATTCATCGCTGGCATTTATGGATGAGACAGATTCGGGTGTGCCGAATTATACGATAGAACAATTGCTTAACGATGTCGGATACGATGATTTCCAGGGTGTTGTTTTGGTATCCGAACAGGATCGTATTGTATATCAGAGTGCTAAAGGGCGAGCTGATGTGGAATCGGGGCTCCGACTTGATGCTTCGACTAATTTTGAAGTGGGTCGAATCTCAGGTCAGGTTATCGCCGCGTGTATTCGTCATTTGATTGACGATGGCCTCCTGTCTTTGGATGACTCGCTGTCTCTATATCTTCCGGAGTATTCGTATGCGGAGCGCGTGACAATTCGGCAATTATTGAACATGTCTTCTGGCATTCCAGATTATTTGGACAATACATTAGCGGAGCCATCTTTTCGTGATGCGGTGTTTGTCGATGCTCTGTTTAGTGAAAAGGGCGTGTCTGCAATATCAGAGTTTGCTCACTTTTCGGTTGACTTGGATGCGATTATTGAGACGCTGAATGTAAATGGTTTGCTTTTCGAGCCTGGAAGCTCATTTCTCTTTAGCCAGACGAACTATTTACTCTTAGCGGAGGTGGTCCAGCGGGTTTCCGGAATTCCGTATGTTCATTATGCGCAAAAGAATGTATTGACGCCATTGGGTTTGGAGGCAGCCGCCTTTGAGCAGAGCAGTAAGACAGCGACACCTTATGTTGCACGTGATCGCATTCAAGCGGTAATGGGGCCGACGAATTTGCTTGCGGATGCCGGCCTGAGGATGAATGTTTCGGATTTGTTGATCTGGACATTTGTCGTACGTGATGCGCTGAAGGATTGGCAGAATAGAGCGTTGCCGGTGGCAGGAGATGATGGCATTATTCCGGATGATCTTGCTGAAAATGACTATCGCTTATACGGTGTTCAATGGGTTGATGATTCATTTATGGGCATGGAAAGTGAGATTGGCGGGTTTGATTGTATTCAGGTTTTCGATGCACAAAGGGATATTGTCATCCTGATTTTATCGAACAGAAACAGTACGGAGCCGTTGTGTGAAGACATGCTTCAAGCGCTCTTAGACCACTATAGTGTTGATTTGGATACGGAATCCTGATTATATTTACCCGTCAAATCGCCGTAAAGCCACTTGCTTTAGCTATGGGGATATAAGGTGATAAATGATCTTGGCATTATGTAGGTCTTAGCCGTATAATGCTTATATGGAATATAAGAGCAATAATAATGTCGTGTATTCGTGCAAATATCATGTGGT
>DUPM01000127.1 GCA_012838315.1 Clostridiaceae bacterium | reverse complement strand
AACCGATATTTTCACAAATTTTACACATTGTATTTTAACTCTCAAACCTCGAAAAGCCCAATATTACTGGACTTTTGACACACTCACTTCTCAACCCTTGACATCAATACCACTGTCTCCACGTGGAAGGATACCTTGATTTTGATGTTAGTCTGTCGTTTTTGTTACGGATAGATTTTCTTTTTTTTCAAAAAATGCTTTTTTCAGCATATTATATTCATCAATGGTGCAGACTTCTCTGCAAAACGGTTCAAAGGATTGAGTCACCTCAAAGCAGTTCTTTATATTTTCACATGGGTATTGACTACACTGTCCACAATTGCAAATATTATTTTCTCTTACACACTTAACAATTTTATATCGACACCAATTATCTTTTTGGCAT
The DNA here is from genome assembly GCA_012838315.1 of Clostridiaceae bacterium. Lineage (GTDB taxonomy): Bacteria > Bacillota > Clostridia > Saccharofermentanales > Saccharofermentanaceae > DUPM01. The sequence continues at coordinate 3,039 of DUPM01000127.1, read as the reverse complement.
CCCATGCAAGAAATTTCTTGATTTGACACCACATGATCCCTATATCCAATTTTGAACCATAGTTCTGCTGTTTGCTTTAGTTCTTCGCTGGATTTCTCATAAGGGGCTTTCGTGTATCTTGGGCAACGAGAACAATCATTCCCACATGCTGCTATTATTTTTCCCATTGTTCATATCCTCCCTCAAAAAACTCCAAAATCCAATCCACCGCCTAAACTATCCCGAAAATGACATCCATCTCGCCCACTCAATTTTAGCGTTATCCAAATCACAGTCTAAACTATGGCTATTTTGGCGGTTGATATGTTCTGTCGGACTGTTACTTTTATAATCTACACTCGCTCGTGAAAAACTCAATATCGCCAAATGCCTATATATCAAGGGCTTTTGTACCTGCTACCCCTCAATCTTAGACATCAAACAACCGTCTCCACGTGGCCTGTCCTCGGAAACACATCGACCGGTCAAGTCATATACTTCGTTCCACGGCCGGTACCGACCGACTTAACCAATCCTTGTTCAACCAGTGATTTCAAAATGCTTACCACTTTGGTTTTCCCGAATCCGGTGACTGTCGCGATTTCAGAGCTCGATAGCTTCTTCCTGCCTGAAAGCACTTCACAGATGAGTCGTTCGTCCCTGCTTAGTGATGATTTATTAACAAGAAGTGGCAAGGTGATTCTCACGGAGCTCTCAAAGACTCCGAATTGAGGGTTTCTGTCACTTCCGGCATACGCCTGCTTGATTCTCTTCACTCCCGTTCCGAATCGCTCAATGTGATGCAGCCGAAAGAAAACATTGCCGATGATGGGATTTCTGAGGATAGATACTTGCCCTTCGAGATATTCTTCTTCCGTTATTCCCTTCGGCAGTCCGCCGGGAGACATAATCTCTATCCGATCCGGGTGCATGGACACCCGAATATGCGCATCAACATCCCACACCCTGTGAATGATTGCATTGGCAATCGCCTCTCGAAAAGCTTCGGTCGGAATCAGTTCAACAGTAATCCTGTTTGCTTCCCTTATCTCTTCATACTGATAGTATTGTCGATACACCTTCATCGCACGATCGAATTGTTCCAGAATAGAAATATGCTCAAACGTCTCCCGATTCTGCAGAATATTTATATTCTCGCCAAATTTAACCATGTCGATTCCGAAAAAGTTATTATCGTCCGCGAGAAGTGCTGCCGCATTGTTGTATCCGTCAACGTCTGAGTATAATTCGAGCGTTTTCAGAATATCCTTCGAAACCATCTGAATGCCGAGCGACGTTTGAAAAGAATTCTCAAGATAGCGAAATGACAAGTCCTGTTTTCTGGATTTCAAACCTTCGAATGTTTTGTTCTGTCCTTCCAGAATCAGACGAGTCAATTCCAACGGATCCACCTCGACTGTTGCTGAGTCATTTCGACGATATGCTTTTGACTTATAAAAATACGGCTTGTACAAACCCTCTTTGACATTAAGGGTAATCACACCGGTTCTTCTGTTGATCGCCAAAGTGAACGCCGGTTTGGGGTTGATATTATCATTTATCTGATTCTCGATATTCAAGCAAGCTTCTTCCGGATGATCAACCCCGATGGCTTTCCCTTGATCGTCAATTCCGAACTTAATCTCGCCTGTGCCGTAATTTGCATAAGCGCTGACTGTTTTCAAATAACTAGGCGAAACATCCCGCTTATATTCCAGAGTTCTCGATTCCCGCATCCCGACGTTCTCCTCTTTTTCTGTTGTTTTCATTCTATTCGAAAACGAACGCAACGTCAAACGATAATATTTGCGTTCGTTTTTGCGTTCGCTGATGAATGTAAATTTCAACAATCGAGCGATAAGAAAAGTCCTAATGTACTTATAAAATCCACTTACTTACCAATAATACGCTTCGACTAGATCCTTCTTCCAGCTCATTCGCGAGTTCCTCTGTGTCCGATTCACCGTCCGAGGAGTCAGACTATATTGTTTAACTCATTAATCTTCTCCTGAATAAACGAAAGTACGGTTTCTCTATCATCCTCGTCCTTATAGATAATCACGATGCCAAAGCAAGAATCCCACTGATAGATCAATTTGTAAGGGTCTTTCTCGATACGATACTGATCCTCCCCAACGCTATAAAGCTTCCTTTCACCCTGAATATACTTGACCAGAAAATCAAAGGGCTCTCGTTCATAAGAACCCCAACTATCGCTAATATGAATCCATTTCGATTTCTCAGATACAATGTAAATTTCGTATCGAAAAGCCATTTGTTCACCCACTATTTCATACAACTGACCATGCTATCCAGTTTCGTTCTCGCCATCATTGCGGTTGCGTTTCCTGAAGCAGCTTCCCATCCAAGTCTAATATGAACTTGTATCCATTCCAGTCTTCCAAATATATCCTGTCATCGGCTATAGCAAACGATCCTTTACCGTCGCCCGGTGTGACAAAAATATCTGATCCGTAAAATCGCCAAACCTGTTCAAAGTCTCTGTTGAGTCGCATAATCGCCTGTTCTCCATGAATGATATATCCATGCTCTACCGGGTAGATTGCGAAGTACGATTCATCGCCGATCGTAGTATGCCGAACGAGCGATATCGACTCGAGATCCAAGACAAAGATTTCATCATCCATTAGAACGGTGAGAGTCGACCCGTCGAGCACAGCACATTGATCATCAATAGCGTAAGAAGAGCCGATCAAACCAACCATGAACACTTGCTTCGTTGTCTCAATCTTGACCGAGAAGGCCAAATGAAATTCAATTGTTTTATGATCTTTCGGATCAAAAACATAGTCAAATAAATTCAATTCCTCGGACCGCAAAGGTCCCCGTATTGTGTATATTGATATCTGATAGTTCTGGCTCGATACTCTCATCCTGCAAACCCCAAATCATCAATGAAATTCCAGCATTCATCCAACCCGCTCTCTCAACCCTCGATTTTTCAAAAAACATCTAATCTGCTCTGTCGCGAACGCAAGTTATCTATCCTGCTCTGTCATGAGCCGATGTTATCTAATCTGACCACTCAACTATCATTTT
>DUPM01000016.1 GCA_012838315.1 Clostridiaceae bacterium | reverse complement strand
GCCAAGAACATAGAAGCGGCAGGGCGTGCCGTGTTAGCCTGTGGAGAGATGGCAATAGCCGTCTCGGTGAATCAGGAACCCTCCAAAGCGATTCAGGCGCTTGCCTGAACGCAGTAGGAATCCCCTTTCTTCAGGGAGGGGAGGATGTCAAATTAACGTCTCTTTCTGGTGCTATTGTCGGATATCGGATGGCTTTTTCTCATTTTTTCTGTATAATAAGTAGTGGTACAAAAAAGCTAATTTTTGGAGGTGGCCAATGAAATTTGTTTGTTCCAGAGATCGACTTACAGAAGCTATTTCAATTGTTCAGAAGGCCGTTTCAACACGCTCTACTTTACCGATTCTCGATGGAATTCTTATAGATGTTACCGATAAGGGTGTTCAATTGACCGGATACGATTTGGAGACCGGAATTGAGGCACAACTTGAAGCAGATGCGCTTGAGAGTGGATCTGTTGTCATTAATTCTAAGCTTTTTGGCGAGATTGTTCGTAAACTTCCTGAAGAAGAAGTTATTATCGAAACGGATGATCGATTGTTGATTAGCATTATCAGTGGTTCATCTGTTTTTTCTATCAAGGGACTTTCTGCGGAAGGATATCCGAAGATTCCGGAAGTAAAGGATGCTGAGAAGATTATTATTATGCAGGGCGTCTTGAAGGATATGATCAGGCAGACCATTTTCGCAGTTTCGACGGATGAGAGTCGTCCGACTTTAAACGGTTGTCTTTTTTCTTGTGATGGGACAAATGTTGAAATGGTTGCTATAGATGGTTTTAGATTAGCCCTTCGCAAGCAAGAAATGGGAACAGATTTGCCGATTATGAAGTTTATCGTTCCCGGCAAAGCATTGCATGAAGTGGGTCGTATTTTGGGTGGTAAAGATACAGAGCTCATCGTTTATTCCTCAATTAACCATATTCTTTTTGATACCGGTAAAGTTCGTATTGTATCAAGGTTAATTCAGGGCGAATATATGAATTATAATTCTATTTTGCCTAAGAACGGAGAAACTAATATGACTGTTTCTCCTAATGCGATGTTGAGTGCCATAGAGCGCGCTTCTTTGATTATTCTTTCAGAAGACAGACGTTGTCCGGTTCAATTATCGATGCCCAATGATGAGACCTTAGTGATCAGTGCCAGTACAGAGTTGGGTACGCTTCGTGAAGAAGTACCGGTTCGTATCAGCGGTGAATTGATTGATATTGATTTTAATCCTCGTTATTTCATTGATGCACTTAGAGTTATTGATGATGGTGATATCAGCGTTCAATTCAATGGTAGCAACGGACCTTGTATTATGAAGCCTTTGGAAGAAGAAGATTTTGCCTATCTTGTGCTACCTCTAAGAAGATAATTTTGTATGCGTGTATTGTCGCTACACCTTGAGAATTTTAGAAATTATACTGCGCTTGATTTAGAGTTTGGATCAAGAGTCAACGTCCTCTATGGCGATAATGCGCAAGGTAAAACTAACGTAATTGAAGCTCTTTATCTTTCGGCGTCGGTTCGATCACATCGGACTTCGAAGGATAAGGAGCTCATTTTTCATGGCAAAGATTACTATAAAGTCAGCATTGAGATTCAGTCGGATCAGCATAATTTACATTCAGAATCCCTCGCGTTATCTTTTTTTGATGCAGATAAATCAATTGGAGCCGTATACAAAAAAAGACGAATGGCTTTTCACAATTCGATCGAGTTAGATAAAATAAGCCGGTATTTCGGTCTTTTTAACGCTGTTATATTTGCCCCTGAAGATTTATTGCTTATAAAAGAAGGTCCTTCAGTACGCAGGCGCTTCATGGATATTTTGATTTCTCAGATACGTCCGTCTTACTTTTACGATTTACAGCAGTACTCTCGTTTTTTAAACCAACGTAACCGAGTTCTTAAACAAATTCGGTCATCGACCGGCAAAATTATAAAAAATCAATCTATTCCGGAGCTGGACGCATGGGATTCTTGTATGGCGCCCTATGCAGCGAGAATTATTATTCAACGGAAGCATTTTTCAAAGCGAATTGCGGAGTATGCTGCACGTTTTCACAGTAATATTTCGAATCAAAAAGAGAATTTGGAACTTCGCTATCATACTGTTACCGGACTTAATGAAGTGGGAGAAGAAATTAATACACTCATCATGCCCAATGCAGATCCAAATCCAGAAATTATGAATGATATAGAGACGCATTTACTCAATAAATGGCGTCAAACGCAGACCGATGACATTGAAAAAGGCGTCACCGGTTTCGGACCTCATCGTGATGATCTTGAAATGTCTCTTAATAACCTGAGTATCCGACTCTATGCTTCTCAAGGGCAACAACGATCAGCAGCTCTTGCATTAAAATTATCAGAGTTATCGATTCTTCAAGAAGAAACGGATGAGATGCCTGTATTACTTCTGGATGATGTTTTCAGCGAGTTGGATGCATGTCGAAGAATGGCATTGTTGAAAAGTATTGGAGAAGCGCAAGTCTTCATCACATGCACAGATCGTGATTTTGTCTCTAAAGAGCTTATACCGCTTTGTCCATCGATGTTTTCGGATGCGTCTTCCATTCGATATTTTCGTGTACACGAGGGGCAAATTGAGGCGACAGACTGACCTTATTATCGCGTTGCATTTCGGACGCAAGAACCGATTTGTGGTATAATACTAGCGTTGTGATTATCTTAGTCATTGGCTAAGATTGGGAGAATAAATGTATATTCATATTGGCGGAGAATACTCTCTTTCAGACAAATATATCATTGCCATTATTGATTTAAACCATGTTCAACCGCATCAGACAGACATGACCAAGTTTATGTCCGAGCAAGAGAAGATGGGCTTGATTGAGTATGTGTCTACGGACATTCCCCAGTCACTGATTATCACATTAGATCGGTTATATGTATCGGGGTTGTCAACGCATACATTGATGAAAAGAATGGACAACAAAAGGAACAGCGTATTCTGAAAAAGAGTTGTTATCGGAAGTAATATCAGATAAGCATTTCAGAGTAACAGTGTTACAAATCCTTTATTTATAATGGTATACAGGATTTATTAGTATACAATCACTGCACGCAATAGCATTGGAGGAAATGGTCAAAGATGAGTGAAAATGAAGAGAAAAATGTTCAGAACGAGCCAATTTTGGATTCTTATTATCAGCCGATTGAGACTAGCGCTGATGATTCTGAAGAAATCGTAAATTTGGCAGCAAATCCTCGTGCATTGACAGATGATTACTTGGAGGAAGCAGCTGAGGTATTTCTGGGTGCGACCGCCGGTCAGGACCATTTTGATACGTCGAACACTTCTTTATACAGTGATTCGGACATTCAGGTCCTAGAGGGCTTAGAAGCAGTCAGAAAGCGTCCCGGCATGTACATCGGTGATACAACCCTCAGAGGACTTCACCACCTCGTATACGAGATTGTGGCGAATTCTGTTGATGAGGCTCTTGCGGGTCGTTGCGATACCATTAATTTAACAGTGAATAAGGATAATTCAGTTACTGTTGTAGATAATGGTTCCGGTATTCCGGTGGGTATTCACCCACAAGCGGGCATACCTACGGTTGAAGTCGTTCATACCGTACTTCATGCCGGTGGTAAATTCGGCGGTGGTGCTTATAGTGTTTCCGGTGGTCTACACGGTGTTGGCGCTTCAGTAGTTAATGCGCTTTCATCCACCATGTGTGTTCAGGTTTGTCGTGAAGGCAAAGTCTTCGAGATTGCTTTTGAGCGAGGTATTACGGTGCGACCGTTGGCTGTTGTCGGAACATGTGATGTTTCATATACCGGCACAAAGACGACGTTTACGCCCGATGGGGATATCTTCCCGGATCGTACGTTTGATTTTGCTGCGATGATCACACGTTATCGTGAAATGGCATTTCTTAACAAAGAAGTGACCATCATTCTTAAGGATGATCGTGAAGAGACACCTGTTGAGAAAACGCTTCATTATGAAGGAGGGATTATCTCCTTTGTAGAGTACTTGAATCGTCACAGAGAGGTTCTTCATAAGCCCCCGGTTTACTTTGCTCAGCGGGCCGGAGATTGCTTTGTAGAGGTTGCAATTCAGTATAATGATTCATTTGCTGAGAATGTATATTCATATGCCAATAACATTGCCACGGTAGAAGGCGGCACACACCTTACAGGCTTTAAATCCGCCCTCACTAAGGTTGTTAATGACTATGCTCGTAAGTACAAGTTTTTGAAGGATTCTGATAGGAATCTACAAGGTGAAGATGCGCGTGAGGGCATCGGAGCGATCATTAGCGTGAAGCTTCCGGAGCCTCAGTTTGAAGGCCAAACCAAGTCGAAGCTCGGCAACTCTGAAATCCGTACCATGGTTGAATCTGCCATGAATGAAAAGCTCGCGCAATACTTCGAAGAAAACCCTTCTATAGCAAGGATCGTGATGGATAAATGTCTGTCAGCATCACGCGCCAGAGAAGCCGCCAAGAAAGCCAGAGACATGACTCGAAGGAAGAGTGTATTCGAGTCTAATGCATTACCTGGTAAGTTAGCAGATTGTCAAGAAAAGGATCCGGCGCTGTGTGAAATCTTTATTGTTGAGGGAGATTCGGCTGGTGGGTCCGCGAAGCAAGGAAGAGAAAGAAAATATCAGGCTATTCTTCCGCTTTGGGGCAAGATGCTTAATGTTGAGAAGGCAAGAATTGACAAGGTATATGGCAACGATAAGTTGCAGCCTGTCGTTATGGCGCTCGGTGCAGGAATTGGCGAAGATTTTGATGCTACGAAGCTTAGATATCATAAGACGATAATTATGGCTGATGCTGACGTCGACGGATCTCACATACGCACGCTGTTGCTCACCTTCTTCTTCAGATATTTGCGACCGCTCGTAGAAGGTGGCTTTGTTTATATTGCTTGTCCCCCCCTCTTCCGCGTATATCAAGGAAATGAAGGTTATTACGCATATGATGAGAAGGAAGTAGAAGCGATTAAGAAAGAGACGGGTTGGAGAGAGCCCAAACTTCAAAGATACAAAGGTCTTGGTGAAATGAGCTCGGAGCAACTGTGGGAGACGACAATGAATCCGGTATCTCGCAAACTGCTTCAAGTGACCATAGATGACGCACAGGCTGCAGATGAAGTATTTACTCTGCTAATGGGCGATAAAGTTGAGCCGCGCCGTGACTTCATTGTTGAAAACGCAAAATATGCTGTAACAGACATCTAAATCGAGCATACTTCATATATATGTGGCGCCTCGTACAATCGCGAGGCGCTTTTTTGTTTCACGTGAAACATTTCTGTTGATCATTGAAGTATTGACGCAGTAATATAGCCAGAAATCTATATGAGCAACGGAATCTATGTATATTGCCACGGATATCCTCGAATCAGAATAATTATCGATTGATGCTTCTGGTCGAGTTGAAATAAATGGGAATGTATATTGCTTCGAAAGCTGATTGTCTATCGAAACAAATGAGAAAAAGACACGATTGTTTCACGTGAAACAATGAAACATGGTCAAAATTGATGGGATGTTACAGTTATTGTCGAAATTTGGCGTATTTAGTAAGAAAACAGAAATATATAATGAGGATATATCTGTTAAGATGTCTATATATATGTACTATAAATAGTGAGGAGACACTTATGGCATACATTATTTCTGTAGTAAACCAAAAAGGTGGTGTCGGAAAGACAACAACAACAATTAATCTGGCGGCATATTTAGGTCAGCGAGGGAAAAAGGTTCTGATTGTCGATCTGGATCCACAAGGAAATGCCACAAGTGGATATGGATATGATAAATCCGCGCTAGAATCAACGGTATACGACCTGCTTGTGAACGATGCGGACATAAAAGACGTTATTCAAACGACAAAGCGAAAAAACATTGATATGTGTCCGACAAATATCGATCTTGCAGGTGCTGAGGTGGAGTTGGTTAGCGCAATGTCCAGAGAAACGATACTCAAGCGAGCACTAGAGGAAGTATCAAGCAGCTACAACTACATATTAATTGACTGCCCGCCGTCTCTGGGGCTTCTTACGCTGAATGCATTGGCGGCATCTACCGGTGTCTTGGTGCCGATACAAGGCGAGTACTACGCACTAGAGGGTCTTACACAGCTTGTCGACACGATAAACTTGGTGAAACGGCATCTTAATCCCCAGATAGGTATATTTGGTGTTGTCATTACGATGTTCGATGGTAGAACGCAACTTACAAGGCAGGTCACGCAAGAAGTACAGAACTATTTTGGTGAAAAAGTGTTCAAGACTTTTATACCGAGAAATATTCGTCTTGCAGAAGCGCCGAGTCATGGAAAGACGATAGCGGAGTATGACAATAAGTCAAAGGGCGGAAAAGCATACGATGCACTTGCACTAGAAGTAATTAAGAGAACAAAAGCATAAACATAGATATGCGTCTATATGAAAGGTGGATAATATGGCAGCCTCAAACAAAGGATTAGGGAAAGGTCTTGGAGCACTCTTGTCTGTTGAGGGTATTCCAGAGCAGGAGAAAGACTCTGTCGTTGAGCTCAAGATGAACGACATTAATCCGAATACGGATCAGCCGAGAAAGCATTTTAATGAGGATTTATTGAAAGAACTTTCAGATTCGATTAAAGAAAATGGTGTCATTCAGCCGATTATCGTGACGAAAAGAGGCACAGGATATCGTATTGTTGCTGGCGAGCGACGTTGGAGAGCCTCTAGATTGGCGGGTTTGTCAGTTATTCCGGCAATTGTACGTGAACTCAGTGATCTTCAGACTATGGAGCAGGCACTGATTGAAAACATTCAGAGAGAAGACTTGAATCCCTTGGAAGAAGCAATCGCAATGGATAATCTGATGCGAGAGCACGGGATGACACAAGAACAGCTTTCGAAGAAACTAGGCAAGAGCCGGTCCGCCGTTGCAAACACCATAAGATTGATGAACATCGATGAATCGTTGCAAGATTTTATATATAACGGAGACTTGTCTGCCGGACACGCGAGGGCGTTATTGGCTTTGCCAACCGGCGAGATGCAGAGAAATGCAGCAGATTTCATTTTAGCGAAGGAATTAAGCGTTCGAGAGACAGAAGCCTATGTCACCAGATTGCTTACTGCGAAGCCGACGGAGCTCAAACCCAAGGAGCCGATGACCAAGGAAGCAGAGGCAATTATTTTGAGCGCTAAGGATTGCGAGAAGCGACTGACGAAACGTCTCGGAACGAAGGTAAAGCTTAAGCTAAAGGATCAGATCAAGGGCAAAGGAACCGTCGTAATTGATTACTATTCGTATGATGACCTGCAGAGAGTCCTTGAGATTATAGATCGTAAGTAAGAATGGAAGAGATAGATAATATTCCGTTACAATTGTCTGAAATCTAGAATAATGTGCCTCTCAACGTTGATGTTGGAGAACGCAATCAGGAAGTAACACTGTTACAAATCCTTTATCTATTGGCCTGGAGGCGAAAATCATGAGTGATGTATTGATGGTGCTCGTAAAAGCCATTCCGCTGGTTCTAATGATACTTGTGGGTGTTGTCTTGAAAAATCTGCGATTTTTTCGGGAATCAACATTGGCGGATATGAAAAAGCTAATCGTAAATATTTCCTTGCCTGCGACGTTGTTTATTACATTCGCAAATACAGATTTTCACAGACAATATGTCGCACTTATAGCTATCGTTTTTGTGTTTTGTGCGGTCATGCTGTTTGTCGGAGATCGTGTCGGTCGAAGTGTCCTTCCGGATAACCCTGTTTATCCGGCGCTTTATAGCGGATTCGAAGCCGGTATGATGGGTTACGCCTTGTTTGCCAGTTTTTTTGCAAGAGAAGAACTGTTTAAGTTTGCGGTAATCGACATCGGGCAAGTGGTGTTTGTCTTTTTGGTCATGACATTCTATCTTCAGAAGAAGACGGGATCAAAGACGGCAGTAAAGAAGTTAATGAAAAGTTTTGCAATATCCCCTGTAATACTGGCAATATTTTTTGGTGTCTTTATGAGTGCGAGCGGCGGGTATCGTTGGGTCACCAAGTTCTCGGCCTTCGAGGGTGTAAAATCCACGTTGGAGATATTAGGGGCAATGACGCAGCCACTCATATGTATCGTTATTGGCTATGAGTTGCGCATGCGAGCTGAAAATTTCAAGGTGACTTTGCTGACGATTCTTGCACGGATGTCGGTCATGATTGCCTCGGCCTATTTGATTAGTCATTTTGTGATACAACAGCTACTGGGATTAGATCGTATGTTTAGTGTGGCTCTTTTTACGTTGTTTATTCTCCCGCCGCCATTTGTAATTCCGATTTATGTCAGCAAGGCCGGGGAAAGACAAAAGTCATTAATCTCTGATATACTGTCGGTACACGTCATCTTTTCATTGTTGGCGTTTATCATATTGCTAATGATTTACTAACGCTGAAGGAACGAGGAGACCCGATGAAAAAATATAATAAAGTACTTTCTATCATACTGGCGAGTAGTCTTCTTTTGGCCGTGGTTCTTTCTTCTTGCGCCAATCTAACATTGCTTAAAGAGACCGAAGAGACCGAAGTAAAAGAAACAGAGTCTAGTACGAATGCTTCTTCATCTGTTTCAGAGACGGCAGAGACGACGACTTCCGTTGAGATGCCGAGTTTCAATGTCCCTGAAGAAGCGGCACCAATATCGATGCAATACGATTTGGGGCACAAGTACGACATGACTCTTGAGTTAGATGCGGATGCTCAGGTCGTTCGGGGTACAGTTCGGGTTGATATTGTCAATCAAACGGATGCAACGTGGAACACATTGGTTTTTAGAGATTATCCGAGTTTATTTACAGCGGACGGTGAAGTTGATGCCGCATCATATACGGCGGGATCGGACAATGAGCAAATGACAAGCATTTCATACTTCGAAGATGAATCCGGAGAGATTCTCGCCTATGAACGGGATGACAATGATGTTTCTGTCATCACCGTCACGCTAAAAGAGCCGATCTCGCCGGGTCAAAGACATGTCATCGAATATGAGTTTGAAGCGAATATTCCGACTGACGCAGACCGATTTGGCGCTTACGGAGAGTGCTATAATGTAGCAAATTTTTATCCCGTGCTTTCCATTTTTGAAAACGGTGAATGGAGCAGAGAGCAATATATTGATATGGGAGAATGCTTTTATACCATAGTATCGGACTATACCGTTGTGTTAAAGACGCCCGAGGACTTTACGGTTATTTCTACAGGCCTTACCGTTGAAGTCGAAGAAAAGGAAGATGGGAAATACTGGAACATTGCTGCACCATGTGCGCGTGATTTTACGTTCGTTGCCGGAGCGGATTTTAATATGCTGAGCGAGGAAGTCGACGGCGTGATGATTGAAGCTTACTACATCGGAGATGACATGGAGTTCGGGCGGGCGATGTTAGAGGCCGGTATTGACTCGATGAAGGCCTTTGGTGAGGCTTTTGGCAAATACCCATATCCGGATGTGAATATTATTGAGACAGAACTTTTTGCAGGCGGTATGGAATATAGCGGTCTTGTAATGATTGGAAGAGATTTAGAGTTTTATTCAACGGATTACTCTGTTGTTAAAGAAGTGACGGCACACGAGTTGGGGCACCAATGGTTTTACGGTATAGTCGGGACGAATCCGTATTTGGAGCCGTGGCTGGATGAGTCGTTCGCGTCCTTTTCTGAGATTGTATATGCGGATGTAATCGGAGATGACTATATGTCATCAGAATTCGACAGTTATCGCCCGGACTCATATTTTGGACGCGAGTATACACCTGTCAACAGGTCATATGATCAGTTTGGCTCAGAAATGGTATATTTTTCAAGCGCATATACGACCGGAGAGGCGATGTTGTATTACCTTCGAGACGCGATGGGCGCTGAAAACTTCTATCATATGATGCGCACGTATGTTTCACGGCACGCATTCGGCATTGTGACCGAGGCTGATTTTTTAAATGTTGTGTATGAATATTGCGGCACAGACAATAATGAGGTTAATGCGGTTTTGGAATTCTATTTGGATTGACGATATGTCATGGCATGAACATAATTATATATAGACAATTTCTGCCGAGGTGACTGCCACTTCGGCAGAAGTATGTGTAAGGAGGAACAGTGAATCCGGAAATTACACTGCTGATAATCTTGTATGCCGTGTTCGTCGGGGTGACAGCGTTCCTTCACAGGTCGAGTGGCTCACATCGAAGACTATACGCACAAGCGAAATTGGTAACTGGTCTCGGTTACATTTTTTTGGCGATATATAGCGCGTATCGAGTAGAGTTTAAGAGTATCGTTTATCTTCTCTTTCCGGCGTTCTGGGCGGCACTCGCGGGAGATTATTTCCTTGGCATTGCACACAAAAACAAGAACCACAAAGGCATGACTTTTTTAGCCGGAGCGACTGCATTTATGGTGACGCACGTTTTGTTTTATATCGCATATTCGAGGGTATGGCCAGTCACGATAGGGGAGTGTGCTGTACCGGTCGTTGTGATTGCCATTGTTGCGCTCGTCACACGACGTGGGGATTTTGAATTTGGAAAAATGAAAACATTGGTGTTTCCCTATGCATTATGTGTTAGTCTGGTGCCGTCGAAAATGATATCACAGTTATTTCTATCGATCTCAGCGGGTCAATTTTCGATGAGCGAGAATTTTTCACTCATCGTTGTTCTTGTGGCCTCTATGTTGTTTCTATCCTCGGACTTTATCCTATTAGTGATGTATTTTTCGAAGAAAGAGCGCGCCGGTCTCGGCCAATGGAATTTATTGACATACTACGCGGCGATGGCAATATTTGCCCTGAGCATTCAATGTTTGTAACAGTGTTACAAACAATAAAACGAGAATCCAAAAGCGTTAATCACCGAAAAACTACTTTATTGAATCCTTTGAGCGAAGTTATTCCAAGAAAAGCAGGAGAATATTTGAAATATTCTGCGTTCAGGTTTATGATATACAGGTAATCAAAGTTTTGAGGCCGGAGCGTTGCGCGTCGGTTTTTTTGTGTGTTCATGAAAATATTGGAGGTAGGCTATGAATAAACCGATGCAGTTACTCATCTTGGTGCTTAATAAAGTCGAATGTTTGGATTACTTATTCGAAGAACTCATTCAAATTGGCGTAAAAGGGGCTACGGTCGTCGATAGCAAGGGAATGGCAAGAATTGTCGGAGAGGAAGGCCATAGCATATTTGGATCACTTCGTATGCTGGTTGATTCTGATACAGAGTCTAGCAAAATGGTCTTTATGGCTGTCAACGATGACTTAGTTGAAGCGGTTCGCGCCACGGTTGACCGCGTTCTGGGAGGGCTCCATAAGCCGGACACAGGCGTGCTTATCGGCCTTCCAATTTCATTTTTTGACGGAAAGGTTGACAAGGAATGACAGACATATTTATTTCAATTGCGATTATTATCATTGTTGGCTTTTTGGGGTCTGCGTTGGCCCATCGACTGTCTTTTCCGGCGGTCACGGGCTATTTGTTTGGCGGTCTTGTGCTGGGGATATCAGGGATTATCGCGACTTCGACCATTCATGGGCTGGCCCTCCTTGCGGATTTGGCGCTGGGATTTATTGCTTTTTCGATCGGTAGTGAGTTTAAGATCAGTTTTTTGAAAAAAGTAGGGGCAGCACCCTTGATTATTACGATTTTCGAGGCAGTGGGTGCTGTCCTTGTTTTGGATTTGCTATTGATCTTAATAGGTTTGCCGCTTCCTGCTGCGATTCTTCTTGGCGCCATCGGTGCCGCAACAGCGCCGGCCGCAACCTTGATGGTGGTTCGCCAATACAAAGCCGACGGTCCTGTGACGAGAATGCTTTTACCGGTGGTGGCAATGGATGATGCGGCGGCGTTGATACTATTTTCGCTTTCAACGGCCATTGCTCAGATGCTTATTCGAAAAGGAGATGTCAGTCTTGCGCCTATGATTCTTGAGCCGCTGTGGGAGATTTTTGGATCGCTGGTTATCGGAGGCGCAATTGGTGTGTTAGCTGCATTTTTCTTGCGTCGATTCAAAAATGACGGGGATCGACTGGGATTGGCACTTTGTATCATTATGGGTGGTGTCGGTGTCGCGACGATTTTTCACTTGTCCTCGCTATTACTTTGCATGATGGCCGGCGCCGTGTTTACGAACCTAAGTAAGCAGACTGTGAAGCTAATTAAGGTGACGGATGCGGTAACGCCGCCGCTATTTCTGATATTTTTCGTCCTATCAGGTGCAGAGCTTGATGTTACGGTGTTAAAGAGCATTGGCCTTGTGGGTATTGTATATATTATCGGTCGCGTTATCGGCAAAATATTCGGAGCGTACTTGGGTGCTCGCATTTCGAAGGCGCCTGCGGTGGTTCGCAACTATCTTGGATTCACGCTCATTCCGCAAGCTGGTGTGGCCATCGGTTTATCTCTGGTGGCAATGCGCGTTTTTCCGGAATACGGAGAGACAATTCGTGCGGTCATCTTGTGTGCGACGTTGGTATATGAGCTGGTCGGACCGCTGATCACAAAGGCGACTCTAACGAAGGCCGGAGAAATCGAGCCGAAAATGAAAAAACCGCCTTGTGCCGAAGCGTCCAAGACGGATAGTTCCAAGTAAATATATGAGGAACATTTTGGAATGGATGTCACTCGGTGAATGATTGACTTAACTCAACAAGCGTCAGAGTGAATTCATATTGCAGCCCCAAGCGGAGGTTGCGGCATTGGCACCGTCTCCAACGGCCGTCGTCAATTGACGAACGGCCTTTTTCCTACAATCCCCGGCGACAAAAATCCCCGATGTATTTGTTGTCCCGTCTTCTGCCGCAATAATATATCCTTCGTCATCTAGCGTGACGTGTGGCACGAAAGCCGAGTTGTCCGGCGCGTGACCGATAGCGACGAAGAGTGCGTCAATTTCGAGTGTCGACACATCATGGGTCTCGACAGATCGTAAAATGATGGAATGAAGAGAGGGTGCGCCTTCAAGCGCATCGACAACACATCCGGTCAAGAAGGTCACATTGGGTAAAGACTTTAAGCGATTTACGATAGCGACATCTGCTCGGAATTCGCTTCGTCGATGGATGAGGTAAACTTTTTCGCATATAGAGCTTAAAAAAAGTGCCTCGCAGATTGCGCTGTTGCCACCGCCGACAACCGCAACGGTCTTATTCTTGTAGAAAGCACCATCGCAGACTGCACAATATGATATGCCACGCCCAACCAGCTCTGCTTCGCGAGCGACTCCCAAATGACGGTGTTTGGCACCGGTGGCGATGATAACAGAACGGGCATCGTGTCTTCCGTCCTCGGTCACAACGGTCTTATGGCTTCCGTTATCGATAATTTCGACTGCTTTTTCAAGCTCAAACGCTACGCCCAGTCCCATGACTTGCTCAAATAATTGATCGGCAAAAAGCATGCCGCTGATCTGAGGCGTGCCGGGGTAGTTCTCGACCAAGGGGGCCGAAGCAATCTGTCCGCCGACATTATCTGATTCAAGAAGTAGAACCGATAGTCCGGAGCGCGAGGCGTAAAGGGCGGCGGTCAGCCCCGCAGGGCCGCCGCCGATAATAATAACGTCCTTCATGATTGATTATCCCTTAATAAATTGCTTGATATTCGAAATGTTACTGATGGTAGAAACCTTGTCTTTATCAACAACGACTAGTGTCGGCGCTTGGCTAATGTTGTAGTAACGACTCAGGTCGGCTTGTTCTTCCGCATCAATGACTTCGTAATCGACATGACCTGCGTCCAAAAGAACCTTCGCCATCTTACAGTTCGGGCAAGTCTTGGTGGTAAATAGCATCGCCTTCGCGGGTTGATCATAGACGACAGAGATAATATCTTTGTCCTCTTCTGCGACCGGCTCCGGGACAACAATGGATGCGGCGCGACGCTCGACAGGATTCAAGACAGAGTGATCGGGATCATAGAGTTTTCTATCCTTAAACTCCTGTGACTTACCATCGTTCCAGTTCTGAACCGGGCGGTAATATCCGGTGATGCGACTGTATGTCTCGGTCTTTCCGCCACAATGCGGGCAGGCCTTTTGCTCACCGGAAAGATAGCCGTGACTCGAGCACACCGAATATGTCGGGGACATGGTGTAGTAAGGCAAAGTGTAGTTCTCTGCAATCTTCCTTACCAGCGCAGCAGCAGATTTCCAGCTTGGCATTTTTTCGCCAAGGAAAGCGTGGAAAACCGTACCGGAAGTATAAAGCGTCTGCAGGCCGTCTTGAATATCCAGGGCCTCGAAAATATCTTCAGTGTAGCCGACAGGCAGGTGAGAGCTGTTGGTGTAATAGGGTACGCCGCTGGCTTCGTTCGCCGTGATGATACCCGGATGATTCTTTTTGTCATGCTTGGCCAAACGATAGGTGGTGGACTCGGCAGGCGTGGCTTCAAGATTATAAAGGTCGCCATATTGCTCTTGGTAATCCGAGAGACGCGCGCGCATGTAGTTCAATACTTTCTTGGCAAATGCCTGCGTCTCTTTGGATGTCAAATTCTCGCCCAACCACTTGGCGTTGAGCCCGACCTCGTTCATACCGATGAGGCCGATGGTTGAAAAGTGATTGTCAAAGGATCCCAAATATCTCTTAGTGTAAGGATAAAGACCCTCTTCCAGAAGCTTGGTGATGGTTCCGCGCTTGATCTTTAGTGAGCGAGCGGAAATGTCCATCATCTTATCGAGACGCTTGAAGAAGGCACCTTCATCGGCAGCCAAGTATGCGATACGAGGCAGGTTGATTGTGACGACTCCGACCGAACCGGTGCTTTCTCCGCTTCCGAAGAAACCGCCGGACTTCTTGCGAAGTTCGCGAAGATCTAGACGCAATCTGCAACACATGCTTCGGACATCGCTCGGAGCCATATCACTATTGATGTAGTTCGAAAAATAAGGTGTGCCGTATTTGGCGGTCATCTCGAAAAGCAGACGATTGTTCTCGGTATCGGACCAATCAAATTCTTTGGTGATGGAGTAGGTCGGGATCGGGTATTGGAAACCGCGACCGTTGGCATCGCCGTTGATCATAATCTCGATGAACGCACGATTGACCAAATCCATTTCCTTCTGGCAATCTTTGTACTTGAAATCCATCTCTTTGCCGCCGACGATGGCCGGTTGATCCGCCAAATCCGGAGGAACGACCCAGTCCAGGGTAATGTTGGAGAAAGGCGCCTGAGTACCCCAGCGGCTAGGTGTGTTAACACCATAGATAAAGGATTCAATGGCCTTCTTGACCTGGTTATAGGAGAGGTTGTCAGCCTTAACAAAAGCTGCCAAGTAGGTGTCAAACGAGGAGAACGCTTGCGCGCCGGCCCACTCGTTTTGCATAATACCGAGGAAGTTAACCATCTGATTGCAAAGCGAAGCAAGGTGCTTAGCCGGCGAAGAGGTGATCTTGCCGGGGATACCGCCGAGACCGTCTTGAATCAGTTGCTTTAATGACCAACCGGCGCAATAGCCGGTCAGCATAGACAAGTCGTGGATATGAATATCCGCTTCGCGATGCGCTTTGGCAATCTCATCGTCGTAAAGCTCGCTCAGCCAATAATTTGCGGTGATGGCACCGGAGTTGCTGAGAATCAATCCGCCAACCGAATAGGTGACGGTGGAGTTCTCCTTGACTCTCCAATCATTAATCTTGACGTAGCTGTCAACGAGCTCTTTATAATCCAAAAGCGCGGACTTCATGTAGCGCATTTTTTCGCGTTGTTTACGGTAGAGAATATATGCTTTGGCAACATCCTCATAGCCGCTTCTCTGAAGAACACTCTCGACGCTGTCCTGAATCTCTTCAACGCTGATCTTGCCGTCCTTGATTTTGGCGCTGTAATCCGCGGTCACCTTGAGCGCAAGGAAATCGAGGATGTCCTGGTTGTAGTCTTTATTCTGGGCATCGAAGGCCTTCTTGATGGCATCTCCGATTTTTTTGAGTGTGAAGTCAACGGTCTTTCCGTCCCTTTTTACGACCTGATACATAACTTTCCCTCCGTGATGTGCATTTGAGTTGAGTGGGCATGGCCCATGTGTGTTGCCGGTGTTCGCGATTTGCTAGACGCCTCTAAGCTCAGCGGTCGGCACATATTCTCTGATGACCGAAAGCAGAGCGTCTTGCTTTTCCGGGCTGCAGGCGTGAAGTCCTTTCCGAATGACCTCGTCACTGTCGACGTAGGCCTGAAGAAAATACCTCGGCGCACCCTTGATCCATTCTCCGATTCGACGAATGACGGCCTCGTCATGCAGCTCGTCGACCAGTGTGGTGCGGAACTCGAAAGGGATCGTCCCTTTCATCAAGAGATTGACGCTTTCAGTGATCGCCTCGATGGGCGCCTCTAAAATGCCGATTGCGTCCGGATACGTATCCGGCGCACTCTTGATATCCATCGCCACATAGTCCATAAGACCTTCATCAATCAGTGCCTTAAGGCGGTCCGGGTAGGTACCGTTAGTGTCTAATTTTACCTCAAAATCCATCGACTTTATCTTAGAGATAAATGAGGATATATCGGTATAAATCAGCGGTTCCCCTCCGGAGATGCAGACGCCGTCCAACTTGTGCTTACGCGAATGCAAAAAATCGAAAAAGTCTTGTTCGGAAAGAGATGGTTCTTCAATCTTTTCGGGAACGACCAGCGATGCGTTATGGCAAAAGGGGCAACGAAAGTTGCATCCTGATGTGAATACCGTGCAGGCGACCCGACCCGGAAAATCCAGCAATGTGGTCTTGATCAGCCCGTTGATGTTCATTTGCGTCCGTCCTATCCCTAAAAATCGTCAGAAAAGCTTGCGTCTTCCTTAGAAGGTGTCCTTATTCTAACTAAATATAGTGGTTGAGTCAATCACAAAACACTATATGTAGTTAAATTGAAATAATTACAAAAAACGATACCGGAGAGGCTCAAAACGCATTAAAAGCGTCACGGCAATATAAAAAACTTGCGAAAAGCACGAAAAAAGGAGAAAAAAACGAGAAGGAATTCTGAATAAAAATAAAAAATCGCTCCTTTTTCGAGCGGCAAAATTGGGACTTAGACCCAAAAAGGCTGTCTCAGCAGACTTCTTACAAGTCTCTTAAGACAGCCCCGTTTGATATTTATATACCACACTCAGTTTAGGGAAGGTATTTTAGGAAAGGTTTGTCAGGGGTGACTTCCTCAGCTGTTCGGTACAACGCCGTCGTCTGCGATAATCTGCATACCGGCCGCGCTGTAAACGTAGTCCATGAAGGCCTTGGTCAGAGCATCATCGGTGCTCTTGGCGGTGATCATTAGGAAAGGGCGTTGGAGTTCATAATCCCCGCTTTTGACGGTATCGATGCTCGGAGCAACGCCATTTAGGGATACAGCATGCACGGTTTCATCGACGGCAGAGAGAGAAATGTAGCCGATTGCGTTGGGGTTGGAGGTGACGGACTGCTTCACGCTTCCGGTTGAATTCTGTTCCTCCGTGTATTTGCACTCATCCTTAGCATCTACAATTTCTTCGAATGCGCCTCTCGTACCGGATGCTGCCTCTCTGCCGATAGCGTGAATCGGAGCATCCTTGCCGCCGACTTCACTCCAGTTAGTGATCTCGCCCTTGTAAATTTGAGCAACCTGCTCCAAGGTCAAATCCTTAATTTCCGATTCGCTATTGACGATGACTGCGATACCGTCATAGCCGATAATGTACTGGTCAAAACCATCTGGATTCTCTGAATCCTTGAGGCCACGCGATAATAGACCAATTTGGGCGGTTCCGTCATTGACCGCTGTCGGGCCTTCGCCGGAACCATTTCCTCCGACGCTGATGGTGACGTCCGGATTCTCAAGCATGAATGATTCTGCGAGTGCGTTGGATACATCCGACATGGAGGTTGAACCGGTGAGAGTGAGGGTGCCACTCAGCCTAATCGTCGCTTCGGTCGTCTCGGAAGTATCGGTGTTGTCTGCAGCTGTGGTGGTTGTTTTTGCGGTAGAAGGGGCATTGGATGCTTGATCGTCCTGTACGTTCACCTGACTGCAGCCGGCTACGGCCAAGATCAGTGACGAAATCAAAATGCCTGCGAGTAATTTCATTTTTTTCATCTTCAATATCTCCTTATCTTTTCTAATTGTAGAATATCCGACAGACGTCATCGGCTTGTTTTTGGCATGTTAAGAGATGCGGAATCGTGTAAAAAGCTTGTTATGGCTGAATATGCGATGAGAAATGAGTCTAGAGCAGGGAGGGTGAAGGGATGTCGGAGAGATGTCGGAGGGATCAGCTCGACCAGCTCCTCAGGCGGGTTAAGAGGTATTTCACCAATACGGTCGGTGGATGTTGTTCGGACGGTATCGTTTTTCAATCTGACGAAAAGCCATCCAAATTTTTTGGATTTGCTATAATTGAAGCACTTGCGTAAGATATACATACATAGGCTGTTTGCCCGCTATGAATCCGTGACTTCGATGCTGAGGGCCATAGAGCTCGCTTCTTTATTAGGTATGACGTTGGCCACCTCGTCGGCAAGAAATTGGAGATATGCAAGGAGTGATAATTGAATGATTATGGATCTTATCCCCCAAGCCTTAGTCGATAATGTGGTGATTCGCGTCCTTCTCGCTGCGATTCTCGGTGCGTGCATTGGACTTGAGAGAGATATTCGCGGACGGTCTGCCGGATTGCGTACGAATATTTTGGTTTCCGTGGGATCCGCTGTTTTTATGTTGTTGTCGATTGGTATCGCCAATCAGTGGAATTTTTATACAGTGTCAACCGGTCCGGTTTCGGACCCGACGCGTATGGCCGCTCAAATCATCACCGGTATTGGGTTTTTGGGTGCCGGCGCAATTATTAAGCACGGGTTTTCGGTACAAGGGCTTACAACGGCCGCATGCCTGTGGATTGCCTCGGCGATTGGTATGAGTTGTGGTGCAGGTTATTACGATATAGGCTTGCTGACGACGATCATTGCGATATTTGTATTGACGGTTCTCAGTCGCATTGAGAAGTTTTACTCCAAAGACGCTTATCGCATACTGGAAGTGACGACGGTCATCGGTACGGATATTGATGCCATAATGAAGATTATCGCGGAACAGAACATTGAGATCATCAGCTTCAATGAAGAGCGACGCTACTGTGATAATATTTTCCGCATTAAGTTTAATATCCGTATGAGACACCGTATCATTTCTGATCATATTTGCCATACCCTTTTTGATGTGTTTGAACAGAACGAAATTCCGCTACATAGCGTTGTTTGGAAGCACCAATAAAGAGAAGAACCTCTAGCTCGGGCTCTTCACCTATTTCCGTTTCCATGAATGGAATGAACAGTGTCATTACGTGACTTGACAGGAAACTGCCGTTAACGGAATTTAGACGCGAGGAATATAGGCTATTCTTTCTCCGGAAATACGCCGCGGAAATTCTTGATTTTGTTGTGTCGAACACGTTCTCTCTCATGAACCCGACGTCCAAAGTTCAATCTCTCTTCTGCTGTGTATATCACGGAAATCCTCCTGTTCACTTTGGGATATAGACTTGTCCTACAGTGATTTCTTCTTGGTCCATACTACTAAATCACTGTGTCCTGTTTTAGTTTACCGCTGCAAGTTTGTGCTATTTCGTATGTATTTACCGCCAAAATCGGATGTGTTGCAGCTTTTGGCGGTAATCTGCAACTTTCGCAAGGTGATACGATGCCGTGAGGTGCTTCATTTACCGCCAAAATCGGATGTGTTGCAGCTTTTGGCGGTAATTGCCTAAAGTGAAACGTTTCGCGCCACAACCACAACCACAACCAGCACCTACGCCAGTACCGCAACCACAACCAGCACCACACGCCACCGCTACCGCCACCGCCACCGACACCGCTTACCCGACAAAAAAAGAACACCTTGTTAGAGGGTGCAACTTAGGGATTTACGATAACAAGTAAGTTTTTGAGCGATAACCCCCAAGCGGTGAAAGAAAAGACCAGTCATGTACAATGTTTGCCTGACTGGTCTTTTCTTTCTGGCCCCAACTGCAATTTTCAGACTCTTATAATGATATTAAAATTCTCGAGCATCTACTACTCTACGGATTCGCTTTGGTCTGTCCTATACTACTCTTTTATCAACGTATAGGTGTTGAACTCACCTTCCGGCGCGGAATTAAAGTAGTTAGTACCATTTAAATCGTATCTGACTGCGTAAGTAATACCGCCGCCGCCATCTCTGATTCCTTTTATTTGGACTTCACCAACTGCAGGTACGGTAATTTCCACTGGCTTATGCTTGATCATAAATGCCTCGGCAACAGGTGCGCCGTTGACTAAAACTTGAACATAATCTCCATCCTCTGCTGCATAGTCCCAGACCCAAATCTTTGTATCATTCTGATTGTATTTATGGGTTATCGTATAATCCTGATGACCTATGTTTTCATCCTTTCTAAGCAGTACAGTCCCTGCAGCTAATGAAGTAGATACCTTATCGGTAAGGGCGTTTTTTGCAGCATCTGTCGTATTTACAGAGGGGGTTGAGCTGAAAATGAAAACCATTGTGGCAACAAATAAAGCTACGCATATCCCGCCAAATACTTTCAATGGCTTATCCTTATTCTTGTCGCTTTGCTTCTGAATAACTTGCGCACCCCCCGAGTCAAGGTTTGATTCCTCTTGAGGCATAAAATTCTCTTCGGTTTGACTCGATGGAATTTGTACTTCCTGATTATTATTTGTTTTTGTTGTGTCAAAAATAGGCGTATTGCTATTTTTATTCATCGCATTCTGGATGCTTTTTTTAAAATTATTATTCATTTATATCGCCCCCAATATATTGGACTTTCTTTCTGCTAAAATAAATACACATAAGTGCTCTGCTAACAATTAATTGACAAATCATTATGATAAAGAACAGACTGTGCCGTGATGGGTTTTGAACTTCATAACCGTAGTTCAACAACATAGTAGCGATGCTCATTATAATGACGTTCGGGTACAATATTTTCACAAAAGGAAACATCCATGGTAATTTGTAGTACATTTTTCTGAATGCAGGAATCAGTAAGGATAATCCTATGAATAATCCAAATATCCCGATAAAAGCAGTCCCGATATTTAACGTTGAAAACCCTGATTCACGTATTGTATTAATATCAAAAAATAGACCTATTGGCACAAAAATAAGCATCAATAAAATCCACCACATTACAGCTAAAAAATAGATAACCGCAGCCGTATTGCCCAGCACATTCTTTAATTTACCCATGAATTACACCTCCTCAATATCGTCAGCTTCGATTGTTGAAAGCTCATCACGAGTTAAATCAGTATCGCTACTGAGGCGCAAGGCCTGTTTGTTAACGGAACGTTCAAGAACATTTCGTACATAACGTCCATTGCCAAAAGCCTCCTCGTGGAAAACTTCCCCAAATAAAGCAAGTAATTTCGCTTTAGCGCCATCACTTAAAACATATCCTTTGGACGAATAGAGGTTGTCCGCAATAATCATCAATTCATCTGCCGAGTAATCAGGGAATTCAATGATATTGGGAAATCTTGACTTGAGCCCTGGATTCGTCTGAAGAAAATCATCCATGTTTTTGCTATATCCGGCAAGGATAACTACAAGCCGTTCCCTGTTATCATCCATTAGTTTTACTAGAGTATCGATAGCCTCTCTGCCAAAATCGTTTGTTCCACCCTGGGCAAGAGAATATGCTTCGTCGATAAACAGGACTCCGTTCATCGCTTCCGAAACCTTTTCGGTGGTTTTTAGCGCAGTCTGTCCTACATATCCAGCCACAAGCCCCGCCCGATCTGTTTCGACCAACTTATTTGTCTTAATAACCCCGATATTATAGAGAACATCCGCAACTGTCCGGGCAATCATGGTTTTTCCTGTTCCCGGATTGCCCTTGAAAATCATATGTAAAGTTTGTGCGTTATCAACCGGAAGCCCCATTTTCTTGCGTTTGCTCTGCATTCTTAGTCGAGCGTACAGGCTCCGAACATAATTTTTTACATCTGTTAACCCGACCACCGATGAGAGTGCTTTTTCAAGGTCAAGGTCAAATGTATGTGCACTTGCATGACTGACCTCAATATCTTCGGGGATTATTTCATTAAGCCCTTCCTTCGATATGTCCTCAACAGAAGCTATCCTTGCCGACTGATTCCGCATAATTTTCTCAATCATATTCCTTACCATGCGCCCATTCCCTGAATGTGCTGTTGAAGTTTTGTGAGCAAGAACAATCTGATCTCGGAGAACATCTTTTGCTTCTTCGGTTATTGTAAAGCCCTTTGCAGAAACCATGTTCAAAGCAATAGCGTATAAATCATCGGGTTTATAATCAGGAAAATCAATAACTAAAGGGAAACGGGATTCAAGACCGGAATTTGATTTTATAAAATCTGCCATTTCTTTCTTATAGCCTGCCAATATGACCACAATTTCACCGCGATAGTCTT
>DUPM01000126.1 GCA_012838315.1 Clostridiaceae bacterium | reverse complement strand
GCGAAGTAAAAATATATTTTGGCATAGAGGATGGGAATATTTATGTAAGTGATATACGATATGGAATCTAGATAATGGCACAGCGATTAGATGCAGATGCTTAATAGGGAATGCGCTAATATTTCGGACAGGATGGTAAGAGAGTAAAATATGAAACAAGGAGGACAAAGCCATGCCTGTGTACCGAAATCAGTATGACGAAGAGTTCAAAAATAATGCCATAAAACTCAGTTGCGCAAGTCCCAAGAGTGTGCGAGCAGTCGCCGAACACATGGGTATTTAGCGAAGCGGATATTACCACTGGAAGCGGAGAAAAGCCGAGCGAGAAGCACGAGAAAGGAAGTATGCCGGAAAATCGGGGTCACCGAGCAAACGTTCTATCGCTGGAAAAAAATATGGAGGGATGCTGCCCAGCGACATGAAGCGACTGCGGCAGTTGGAAGAAGAAAACACTCGACTTATGGTTGGCGCCGACGGTGTATACTATGAAAACGATCAAGTTAGTGCCTCTCCTGTTGCATTTGGTAATGGTTCACATACGTTATTCACAAATACTCTTGCAAACGCAAGTTTTGAGTATTCTGGCATTGTTGATCAATATGAATCGCAATTGCTTGTGCCGATGGACTTTGTCCAAGAATTGCCGAGATAAAATGTCCGTCATTTGCCGATAACCTTGTGGGACCATGCTAAAATAATAGACAATTTGCTAAGATGGAACAGAGTGGGAGACACTCAGAAATCGGAGGCAAGAAATGGGAGGAATTCGGAAGCAATACGACGAGGAATTTAAGAAAAACGCGGTGAAGTTATCACATGCCAGTCCGAGACCGGTTCGGGAAATCGCAGAAGACCTGGGAATTCACGAAAATGTGCTGTATAACTGGCGACGGAAGTACACGGCCGAAGGAGACAAGACGAAGTACGCGACGCTCGAGGAAGAGAATCGAGATCTTCAGAGGCAGTTGGCCGAGGTCAAAATGGAGCGTGATATGCTAAAAAAAGCGGCGGCCTACTTCGCAAAAAACCAAAAGTAAAGTATCGATTCATCCGGGAAAATCAAGAATATCCGGTCGCGAAGTGGGCCAAAGTGTTAGAAATAGAACGGAGCGGCTATTATGCCTGGCTCAAAAAACACAAAGAAGCGGAGCAGACGGAAAAAAGACTGAAGGAAAAGATCAAAGATCAATTTGATCAAAGTCGGGGCACGTATGGGCCGGAGCGAATTACGGTGGAATTGCGCAAAGAAGGCGAGCATCTCGGACGCGATCGTTGTGGGCGGTACATGAAAGACATGCATCTGGAGTCCATCCATAACCGACATCGGACGAAGAGCTTGACCAACAGCAAGAAAGCGCGCGGGGAAGGATATCCGAATATACTGCGGGATCAGGAGTTTCCGATCGTACCGCGAAGAGGTGTGACGAGCGACATCACGTATCTGAAAACGGGTGAAGGTTTTATGTACCACTGTGTGATTCGAGATCTGGTGACCGGAGAAGTGCTCGGAGATCATATGGCAGATCGGATGAAGAAGGAACTGGTACTCAACGCAATCCGTGCCATGTTGGCGAGACACAAGATCGAAAAGGGATGCATCTTTCACAGCGACCGAGGCAGCCAATACACATCAAATGCAGTCAAAGATCTTTTGTGTCGGAATGGGATGAGGCAGAGTTTTTCGCGCGTAGGGATGCCGGGGGACAATGCATGGTCTGAAAGTTTCTTTGCCACGATGAAAAAGGAGTTGATCCATTGGACGCACTACGAAACGAAAGAATCTGTCCGGGCGGCTGTGTTCGAATACGTTTATTGCTTCTATAATGTGAAGAGAATTCAAAAGAGACTGGGCTACATGTCTCCGATCGAATTTCTCAGATCATTGCAAATAGAGGGTTTAGTACAGGTAGCTTAGTAAATTGTCTACAAAATGGTTGACGACCCGACTGGAGAAAGGAGAATAAGTATACATGGCATGAATGCCGAGATTGCGAGACAATGCAATTAATCCCATCTGAGGTACATAATAATATAACGCACCGCGGCGGAGTGTCGCGAGCGAAGGAAGGAGTTGCTGAAAATGAATAAAGTTGTTGATTCTACTTTCGGTGAAATGGAATATAAGCACGGTTGGGTAAAGAAACAGAAGTTAATGTTATGGGGAACTGTGCGTGACATTAAAATCAAAGCATCCGCTTATACCGGGGAAGAAATTCTTCAATTACAAAGGGACAGCTACAAAAAATTCTCTGAAAGTGTGGCTGCTATATCTGGACGCAGCCTTGAAGTGGTGGCTGATTACTTGAAAAAGAATTACCAAAAGAGTGATTATGAATCTGTTAAGGAACTTGTAATCCCTCGCAGTATCCTTTTCAAAAGAGATGGAAGTTATGGAATATTGTGTGATTTTGCACTTGATGAAGAGCATGGTTTAGTAATCTGTGTTTCGCCCAAAGAAGAAGTTGGAGTACAGGATATATTTTTGTGATGAGAGGTTAATGTATGAATCTGCGAGAAGGATTAGGTTTTAGAAGACTGTCGCCCCCAGAACAACAGGCATATAGAATAATGTTGCAGGCTTTTTCGTCTATGGCAACTTCCTTTGACAGTTCGCAAATTGGCAGAGGTGTTGACTTGATGAAAGTAGTTCAAGTTCTGCTTGGGGATAATCCATCTATTGTTTATTTTAATAAAACGCAGATTCGGACAGTCGGCTCCATGTTTGGAAAGCAAATTCAATTGACGGGAGTTCCGTTAAAAGTTCAAATTACAAAACTGAATGCCGATTTAGAAGCAAAAGCAAAAACTATTGTTGCACCTATAGCTTCAATAAAAAGTAACGAATATTCTCAATTGATTAAGCTTTATGAATATATGCAAAACAATATAAAGTACGATAGACAAGAATTGTTGGATAGTTCAAAAGGGCGAAGCAAAAATCCAAATTCACATAACGCATATGGAGCATTGATAAATGGATTAGCTGTGTGTGACGGCTTTTCATCAGCATTTTCTCTGTTGGCACAAATGCTGGGGTTTGAATGTACGCTTGCAATAGGACATTCAACACATAGCTCGGCAGGAAGCGTTGAACATGCTTGGAATATCGTAAAAGTCGGGAATAAATGCTACCATATGGATGTAACTT
>DUPM01000125.1 GCA_012838315.1 Clostridiaceae bacterium | reverse complement strand
TTTTTTAGGTATGAAATAATATCCGGGTTATCGCTTTTGAAACCAACGACAATTTTATATGGACCGGTTAATCGCTTTGAAAGATTGACCGGCGTATCCTCAGCAACAATACGACCATGATTTATGATGACGACACGATCACACATGGCTTGAACTTCACTTAATATATGCGTGCTAATCAATACTGTACGCTTTCCTCGAAGATTGTTTATAAGTGAGCGAATTTCAATGATTTGTCTCGGATCCAATCCGATAGTCGGTTCATCAAGAATAACTATGGGGGGGTCTCCTACGAGAGCTTGCGCGATGCCCACACGCTGACGATAACCTTTTGAAAGATTTTTAATCATTCTGTCATTGACGCTCAAAATATTGACCATCGACATAATATTAGCCGCATGTTTTCTTCTCAAATTTGCATCTACACCTTTTAGACGACACATGAAATCAAGATACTCCGAAACTGTCATGTCCAAATATAGAGGCGGTAGTTCCGGCAAGTATCCGATACACTTCTTCGCATCCGACGGTTTTTCCAAAATATCGAATCCACCAACAGAGACTCGACCGGACGTCGCTGACAAATAGCCCGTTAAAATATTCATAATGGTCGACTTTCCTGCGCCGTTCGGACCCAGAAAACCTAATATTTCGCCTTCGTTAACTCGAAAAGATACGCTGTCTACAGCTTTTTTTTCACCATAATATTTAACGAGCTTCGTCACTTCTATCATCAGAACACTCCAAATTCCCATTGAAAAGCTTGCACACAAATGCGGTTCGACCATCAGCTATGTTACCAAATACCAGATGTTCAACGCCATTATTAAAAGCTTTGATTGTTACCTTCTCACCAAATCGAATCTCTGAAAAGAATTGAACATCCATCGATAGAATATCATAACTTGTCAAAAATTCATAATGCAACGCATCAAAACTCCAGGCGATATATCGAGTATTATTGACGTGAAGATTTCGATCCAATTCACTGTAATCCGCATGTTTAGTAATCTCATTACCGGGAGAATCGGAGTCTAAAGTATCCGGTTTAGGTAATGGACTGATTTTCGTGGTTACTGCCTTCTCTTCACGCGAATACTTATCAATAAAATCGTTTAAAAAATCAGGCTTTATCGGCCGATGCGTCTCTTTGTCAGCCACAATCCACGTAGAAGTAGCGACTCCGATAGTTGAATTTTGCTCGTTGAAGATACGAAAATCGCGATAAAAATATAAACGCTCTTTTCCTCTGGACCACGTCTCAACTCGCAACTGTTCACCCCAAGCCGGCAGAGATTTCATCCGAACAGACATCTTAAGCAACAACCAACAGGCGGAATTTGCATCCATAAAGTCTGATCCACAACCCATTGATTGTGCACTGGAAGAAGCAGCTTCCTGGATTATGGAAAGAAGCGCGTGATAAAACATCTTATCTTGAAAATCGACATCAGTAGATGCCACTCGAAAAGAATGAGTTGTAAAATGATTATTCAATTGATATCGGCCTCCATGACGAAAACTATGAATTAACCGCCGCCTGCTTAATGTGCTTACGACCGACGATTAGTATGACCAGTGCAATAAAAAACAGTACGGATACGCCCGCTATACCATTTGCGGAACTGCCGGTTTTCTGAGATACAAATGCGTACAGAAACGGACCGAGGACCGCAGCAAATTTACCGAAAATATCAAAAAAGCCATAATATTCATTGGATCGTTCAGGCGGAATGAGCTTACCAAAATAAGATCTCGACAATGCCTGTATTCCCCCTTGCACCGTGCCAACAAGAAACGCCATGATGAAGAACAGTATTTGTGACCGTTGCAACGCAGCGGCATAGTCCGGAGAAGTTGAAGAAACCGATTCAACGGAATACCCCATATAAAATCCGACCACACAAATAAAAACATAGAGCGTTACTGCTGCAAGAATCATGCGCAATGAGCCAACCTTATAAGATAGTCGACCGAATAAAAGTGTGAAGGGTACAGCAACAATCTGAGTGACAAGAAGCGCGGCGATCATGAGGGTCGTATTAAGCCCGATCGTCGAGCCGTAAACAGTCGCCATATGAATGACCGTGTTGACACCATCAATATAGAAGAAATATGCAATCACGAAAAGAAAAAGACCTTTGTTGCCAACCATCGAGAGAAAAGTATGTGCGATATTCGAGAATGTGGTCTTAATGTAACTCTTCTTGTCTGCCACAACAAAGTGCTTTTGTTTCACGTTAAGAAGAATGGGAATACTGAAAACGGCCCACCAAACCGAAGTGATGACGACCGCAATCTTTACACCGATTGGTTTGTCCATTCCAAAATATAGCATAAATGCGATTGAAATAAGAAAAGCAATTGTACTGCCCCCGATATAACCGAGCGCAAATCCACTGGTCGAAACGCGGTCCATTCTGTCTTTTGTTGTCACATCCGTCAGAAATGAGTCATAAAACAAATTAGCGCCCGTGAATCCAATATAGGATACAACATATCCGACAAGCATCCATCTCCAATTATCTGTTATCGCCATAAGAAGCGTAAAAGAAGTCCCAATAAAAATAAAGGCGGCAAGGAGTTTTTTCTTCATACCCTTAAAATCAGCAACAGCACCGAGCAATGGTGCGAGGATGGCTACAATTAATGTAGCAAGAGATGTGCCATAGCCCCAAAGCTGATCTCCTCGCTGACCGGCACCCTGTGCAACAGCAGCAAAATAGATGGGGAAAATTGCGGCCATAATATTCGTGGCGTATACAGAATTTGCCCAGTCGTAAAACATCCACGACCGCTCTTGTTTGGTCAGTTTGTAACCTTCCGGTTTGATTCTCTGCCTAAGCCTCATTCGTTTGACTCCGTTTCTGCAGTATAGTGGACCTTTCTGGGATTATATCGACGAAACACTTCAACAAAACGCGGATCGAAATCCATGATGATTATTTTATTGATATTCTTCTGGCGAATGCAAAAAAACCATAAAGGCGAAATGCCGCTCCTGGAGGAATAGTCAAACAAAGCGACTTCGCCGGCTAATGCCTTGACATAATGATCAGAATCGACCGCCGCAGAAAGAGTAAAATCCTTACAACTGGCAGAAAATATACGTTTCCTCTTGGTCTTGGCAACAATGCGGTCGATAGTAAATTCGTCATTGGTGATGGCGTACTCGAATTCTGAATTCACCGATCGTATCAGACGATATGTTAAATAAGCCAATCCGAGCGTCAAAGCTATTGTAATTCCAAGAAAATTGACGCGCAAAATAAAAGTGATTGAATTTAAAAGCGCAGCAACCGTCAGAAAAGACAAAACCGACATGATTTTGATAAACAACTCAAACGGACCATTCTTTCGTTCGACAATTTTTTCGATAAATACGTCTTTCATGAATCATTTCCTCTACATTTATTAGAATTATC
>DUPM01000124.1 GCA_012838315.1 Clostridiaceae bacterium | reverse complement strand
GAGAAAACATAATGCCACCATGAAGCGTACCCACCCCGTTGAGATGGGACTCTTTGATCTCCATTTTTGCCTTGGCATAGCCCGGCGCTACTTCAATAAGATTGATTTGAAGTAACTTGGCAACCTGATCTTCTGCAGTTAGTTTCGTCATTTCATGTGTCATATCGTTCTCCTTAACGTTATTCGAGTATCCTCATTATATGCATATTTCGTAAAAGTTTTGAGTTTAGATTGCATTCGAGCTTCACTTTTGTATAAACTTGTCCTATTCGTTAAGTTGATACTCATCGATTACTTGTATCTTGGACGTGAATATTGAGGTCATCATGGGAATAATTGAGATCATTCTGGTTGCCGTCGGTTTGTCTGCGGACGCTTTTGCCGCAGCGCTGTGTCAAGGTTTATGTTTTCCGAAATTCAAGCTTCGCTTCGCAATCGGAGTCGCATTTATGTTCGGATTTTTTCAAGCGATCATGCCGCTGATTGGCTGGTTCTTGGGCTCTGGTTTTCGTGAATACATCGTCCATATCGATCACTGGATTGCCTTCGCTTTATTGAGTATTCTGGGCCTCAAGATGTTCGCAGAAGCGCAAAAAACCGCCCCTTCCGAGGCGGCCTGTCCGGTGCGTCCGTCTTTTTCTCAGATATTAACCTTATCTTTTGCAACAAGTATCGACGCCTTAGCGGCAGGAATCGGTTTCTCTGTCATTCGCATCGATTTGTTTACTGTTGTCACTTCAATCGGCTGCATCACCTTCGCACTGTCGCTTCTGGGCGTTTATATCGGAAGCCGATTCGGCAGCCGTTTTAAGACAAAGGCTGAAATCGCTGGTGGCGCAATACTCATATTCATAGGAATCAAAATATTACTCGATCACCTGGGGGTGCTTGGTTGAAAAACTTAAATATTAAACCACTGCAAGCGCCTGCGCCAAATCCTCAATGATATCGTCGATGTGCTCCGTTCCAATTGAGAGCCGAATCGTGTTCTGTAAAATGCCTTGTTCGCCAAGTTCCTGCGGGCTCAGTTGCGAGTGAGTTGTGCTCGCCGGATGAATGACCAACGATTTAAGATCCGCGACATTTGCAAGCAGCGAAAACAGCTTCAGCCGATCAATAAATGCCTGTGCTCTTGACGCGTCACCAACAATTTCGAAAGTAAAAATCGATCCGCCTCCCTGGGGAAAATACTTTCCATAGCGTTCATGATCGGGGTGCGACGCAATTCTCGGGTGGTTCACACGAGCGACTTTCGGATGTGCTTCGAGATAGTCTATTACGGCAAATGCGTTTTCAATATGTCTTTGAACTCGAAGCGATAGTGTCTCTAGTCCTTGCAAAAAAAGGAACGAATGAAATGGGCTAATGGTCGCTCCAGTGTCACGTAGTAACGTAATTCGAATTTTCGCGATGTAGGCAGCAGCTCCGACAACGTCTGAAATAACGGCTCCGTGATAACTGGGGTTAGGCTTACTGATGCCAGGGAACTTGTCCGAAGAAGTCCAGTCAAATTTTCCGGAATCAATAATCACCCCTCCGACCGCCGTGCCATGACCACCTATGAACTTGGTCGCAGAGTGCACAACGATATCCGCGCCCCATTCAATCGGACGAAGAAGATACGGAGTCGCAAACGTATTGTCGACGATGAGTGGAATTTGGTGAAAGTGTGCTACACCTGCGACGCCTTCAATATCGACGACCGTACTGTGAGGATTACCTAATGATTCAATGAAAATTGCCTTGGTCTCGGGGCGAATCGCTTCTTCAAAATGTGCTGTCGAACTTCCGTCAACGAATGTGGTCTCAATGCCCAAGTCTTTCAGTGTATGTGCCAGTAGATTATACGTGCCGCCATATATTCTTCGGTCAGCCACAATATGATCGCCGGCCATGGCAATATTAATAATAGAATAAGTAATTGCCGCGGCGCCGGACGCGGTCGCCAATGCGGCTATACCGCCCTCAAGTGCAGCTATTCGTTTTTCGAAAATATCACTGGTCGGATTCATGAGCCGTGTGTATATATTGCCGCTTTCTGCGAGCGCAAAACGTCCTGCTGCTTGGGCAGAGTCTTTGAATACGTATGATGTCGTTGCATAAATCGGAACCGCTCTGGCATCCGTGGCTGAATCCGGACTTTCTTGCCCGACATGAAGTTGTAGGGTCTCAAAACGATAATTATCACTCATGTGGCTATACTCCTCTTCTAAGGCATAATTTTATCTGTATTTTTTTGCATCTTCAGATTATTTATGAGAATAAGGTAGTGGATAGATATCGCTCGCCGGTATCACACATGATAGCCACTATATTTTTACCTTCGTTTTCAGGACGCTCGGCCAGCTTAATAGCAGCATATGCTGCTGCGCCTGACGAAATGCCAACTAGTATGCCCTCTTTTTGTGCAATCAAACGGGCCGTCTCACGCGCTTGATCTTGGTTGACCTGAATCACTTCGTCGTAGATGGATGTATTCAGTATGACCGGCACAAATCCCGCACCGATGCCTTGGATCTTGTGCGGCCCCGGGTGTCCGCCAGATAATACAGGAGACTCTTGCGGCTCAACAGCAACAACATAGGCATCCTGATTTTGGGACTTAAGATATTCTCCGACCCCGGTAATGGTGCCACCCGTACCGACTCCGGATACAAATATATCTACCTGACCATCCGTTTGACGCCATATTTCCGGACCTGTAGTCTCACGGTGCGCCTTGGGGTTTGCAGGATTTGTAAACTGACCCGGCATAAATGAATTGGGGATCTCATCTAGCAGAGCACTCGCTTTATCGATGGCCCCCTTCATGCCCTTTGTTCCATCCGTCAACACCAACTCCGCGCC
The DNA here is from genome assembly GCA_012838315.1 of Clostridiaceae bacterium. Taxonomy (GTDB): domain Bacteria; phylum Bacillota; class Clostridia; order Saccharofermentanales; family Saccharofermentanaceae; genus DUPM01. Next base: position 4,453 of record DUPM01000124.1, on the reverse strand, counting down.
GTAAGCCTTGAGGAGATTTCGACGCTCAAGGCTCATCGTCTCCGGCATGGTCAAAATAAGTTTGTATCCCCATGAAGCCGCATGAGCCGCTAAGCCGATGCCGGTATTACCGCTGGTCGGCTCAATAATCACAGAATCTGACTTAAGGATGCCCTTTTGCCGAGCATCTTCCAGCATGGATTTGGCAATTCGGTCTTTAACACTGCCGGCAGGATTATAGAACTCGAGCTTTCCCATGACATTCGCCTTGAGTCCCATATATGCTTTGAGCGAATTGAATCGCATAATCGGTGTCGAGCCAACGAGTTCGGTCAATTGATTTATTAGTGTGCTCATATGATGACCTCCACATTATATAATTTGTACTTTTCCTATCTGATTAGTATGTTATTATTATGCGCGTAAATTGTCAACTGTTTTCTCAATATTTTCGCTTCTGTTTGGAAATAATCAGATTGAGAAATCCGGCAGGTCCGAGCACAAGTCTCGATCAACCAAATCCTGTAAAGTAACCGCGTCAATGTATTCATTAATGACCTGATAAAGCCCTTGCCAGAATGTCAACGTCGCACAGCGCTCTTGGTGCTCACAAATGTTATCCATACCGTCAAGACAAGCAACCGGGGCCATACTGCCCTCAATCGTTCGTAATATCTCTCCGGCCGTGTACTCCTTCGGTGGCCTTGAAAGCATATAACCTCCGGACGGTCCTCGACTGCTGAGCAAAAGACCGCCTCGTGTCAGTGGCGATACAATCTGTTCTAAGTACTTTTCTGAAATATTTTGACGGCGCGCAATATCCTTGATGGATATCCATTCGCCAGTGCTATTTTTTGCAATGTCAATCATCATACGCAATGCGTATCGTCCTTTAGTAGATACCTTCATCGCAAGGTCCTCATTTCCGATAATTATAGTATGTTATGAATTCTATCATACATCTTGAATCTTCGTATACTTATCCGTTACTATTAGAAAATAGAATATATATTTGATATGTTGTTCTGCCTCTCACAAGTTCGAATGGTCGAAGAGGTTTCGAGTATGAAAGTATTTCTCTCAAGAATGATTTTCTCCTCCTCTCAATTCATATTTTCTCGCGGCCGCTGTCGACTTTTTATGTTATTTCTATTCGTTATCGTATTCTCGACGAGTATCATCGTCGGTTGTGCGTCGTCCAATAGGGTAGATGAAATACCAACCTATTCACCGCCGTCTGTCACTATTCAAGCTGTTGAATCCGAACCGAATGAGTCAGTATCATCGCTGACAATAACCTCTACACCATCTCCGACTTCCCCTCCAACGCCATCGCCGACGCCCGCTCGAGCTAGTATTCTCGCCGTTGGTGACGTTATTATGCACAAGGCCCTTTATGATGGCGCTGAGACACTCGATGAACAGCAGAACACCGCATACAATTTTTCTCCGCTTTTTGAATATGTCGCACCAATAATTGCTCAGGCCGATATTTCAATCGCAAACTTTGAAGGAACAATGGCCGGCGAGCCTTATACCGGTTTCCCGTTTTTCTCAGGTCCGGACGAAATGGCCGAGGCACTCTATCAGGCGGGCTTCCGTTACGTCGGGACCGCCAATAATCATTGTATCGACAAGGGCATAGACGGTGTGGTTCGGACACACACTATTCTGACTGAGAGTAATCTGACGGTCGTCGGCACACGCCCGGATGTCTACACCCCATTACACCGCGTCGTAGAAGTAAACGGCATTCGTATCGGTTTGCTTTGCTACACGTTTGAGACCATTGGAAACGACTCTTTTCATACCATCAACGGTAATTATGTCCCCGAAGAAGCAGAGAATTTGATTGCATCTTTCAATCCTTATCGCAAAGACTATTACGAAGAGGATATGTCTGAAATCATGACAGCGATAGATCTTCTACGTGAAGACGGCGCCGAATTCATATTTTTTATCGTGCATTGGGGCAACGAATATTCAACCGTGCCGGCGAAGTGGCAGGTCGAGCTCTCTCAGACACTTTGCAATGCAGGTGTCGGCTTAATTGTCGGACATCATCCTCATGTGTTGCAACCGATTGAGACCTACGTGTCCGAGGATGGCTCCCACGAAATGCTCGTATACTATTCCCTCGGAAATTTTCTCGGTAATTGGGCATATGGGACCAACGGGACCAGTGGAAAGGCTCAAGACGGCATGATTGCTCGAGTCACCTTGGTTCGAAATGAGAATGGCGTCTCCATCGAAAAGGCAGAGTACATTCCGACATTTGTGGTTCGTACGTTTGAAGGAAGCAGAACACACCATTCCATTATTCCCGTATTGCCGGCACTTGGAACACCAGAAACATTTAATACCACAGAGAGCGAGATGACTGCTTCGCTCAAAAGGACCGTGGGCATTGTTGAATCCGGATTCGAAGATAATATCATTCCGGTTATCCAATCTGAAAGGTAATCCCGCATAGAGAATTTATCACAAGATGGTAGAAAGAGCTTGCATATCAACGATCGATTTGATACAATTTAATTGCGTTAAATTGAATGTACGTGATACGGAGGTGGTTCCCATGACCATTTATGATTTTAAAGTGAAAGATACAAATCACGAAGAAGTTTCGATGTCCGACTACAAAGGAAAGGTCATGCTGATTGTCAATACCGCGACCGGTTGCGGATTCACACCGCAATATGACGGACTATCGGCACTATACGACAAATACCGTGAACAAGGATTTGAGGTACTCGATTTTCCTTGCAATCAATTTCTTAATCAAGCACCCGGAACCGACGAAGAACTTGCATCATTCTGCAAAATCAATTTCGGAACCAAGTTTAAGACTTTTGCAAAGATTAACGTTAACGGAAAAGAAGCAGAGCCCCTCTTCGCCTTCCTTAAAGAAAATGCGCCTGCCGATATCGAAGACAGCGAGGCCGGCGATTTTAAGAAAAAGATGAAAAACATCTTTCAGACGGTTGTCGGAAAAGACATCAAATGGAATTTCACCAAGTTTTTGGTAGACAGACAAGGAAATGTTGTCGGACGTTTTGCACCGACCTTTAAGCCCGAAGACATCGAGGAATATGTTCAAAAGTATTTATAGTGGTTACTTTATCTCCCATAGCCGCAGCAATTTTGGTTGTCTGCGGCTATAATTTTCGTCTGAATCCGAAAAAAAACGGAGGCCCGCCATGACCGACATAAAAACAACACCACACGATACGCCCCATCGCAACGGCGCAGAAGACAAGCTTCGACTTGAGAATCAACTCTGCTTCCCTCTTTATGCTGCGTCTCGAAAAATCATTCGACTCTACACGCCTTTATTAACACCACTTGGCCTGACCTACACACAGTACATTACGCTGATGGCACTGTGGGATAAAGATGGTTTACCCATCAAAACTCTCGGTGAGATGCTGTTTCTGGACTCAGGCACACTGACACCACTTCTCAAAAAACTGGAGTCCCAAGGTATTGTCCGTCGGGAGCGCCATAAAAACGACGAGCGAAATGTCTCTGTTTTTCTGACCGACAAAGGCAGGTCGCTCAAAAACGACGCCCTTCCTATCCCTGAAAAGATGGCAACATGTGTCCCATTGAAGTCAGAAGACGCATCGTCCCTCTATAACATTCTTTATCAAATACTTCGCAATGACTCAGACTCTGAGAAGCCCAAGACATGCGAGTAGCCATCATAATTTCTTCACAACGTAGCCGGACTCACTCGTAATCACAACGAACAGATGACTTATCAGCATCGCATGATTTATTCGCGCATTACAAAACAGGCCGTGTCGTATAGACACAGCCCCTTTCTCAATCGGACTTGAAAACCGATTTCTTATTGACCGCAAGATCCGTCTCTTAAACCTTGACCTTGTCCGCCTCCGATGCCTTTGGCACCTTTGCCGGAACCATTTGCTCCGCCTTGGCCGAGACCTTCACCGCTCCCCTGTCCCTTGTTGCCGAACATGCCGCCGGCTTTCTGACCGGTGGCGTTACCTGTGCCGTCACAATTCTCAATATTCTGAGAAATTCTGGCACGAAGTTGTTCCGCCTCTTCCGGGCTCATAGTGCCTTCATCGACACGCGCTTGAATTTGCGCATCTCTGAGTTCAACCATTTCTGACCGGAAGGCTTCGAGCTCTCCTGCCTCAGCAGCCATTGCACCATAGGTTACATCTCTTTCTTGCTTTTCAGCCTGAACCTCTTCTTGCGACCTGCCGGTCAGCGAAGCAATGATGTCTGTCGGAGTCTCATTGCCGGATGCAGCGACAACAGCAGTGCCGGCTGCGCCGTAATCATAATAATCGGCACCTGCGATATTTTCCGAATCTCTCGGCATACTGAAAAGCCGTCAATAACCGGCATCATCACATCTAAAAGAAGAAGGTCGGGATGATGCGCCTCGAAGGCTTGAACGGCCGCTTGCCCGTCATGCACGATGACGGTTTCATATTTCTCT
>DUPM01000123.1 GCA_012838315.1 Clostridiaceae bacterium | reverse complement strand
TCTGTGGTCTCTTCTGTGGTCTCTTCTGTGGTCTCCTCGAGCGTTGTTTCTGACTTTCTGTCTGACTTCTTGTCATCATTGTCACATCCGACAATTGCAAACATCATGAACGCACTCAAAATAACAGCTATTATTTTCTTCATTATTTTACCTCTTTCTAAATACTGTGTATGATTCATGTAACACAACAGAAGTAGTTATAGCACATTCTAGGATACCTGTAAACGAAAAACGATAACAATTGTAAAATATACCAAAGATTTCAAGCGAGCACGGCCCGATTTTGTAAAATTATATGAGGGTGAAAGTGTGCATTCAATTAGTAATAGTACCCAAAATCCTTAAGAATACCGTCAATCTTCTCAATGGCACGCAAATCATTGCCATTCGCAGCCATGTCGATCACAATATCATCGACCAAAACCGTGGCCGCATAAACACCAATCTTCTGACCGTATTCATTCGTAACAGATACATTAAGGATCATCCGTTGCATACCGCCCTTATCGGAAGAAATAAGTGTCACTTCATTGCCACTACCAGTATCCTCTAACAAGGCGAGATACCCCTGGCGCATCGACTCAAACTTCTCTTTCGCCGCATCTGCCGTCGAATAGCGCACGTACTGAAGCGTATATTCATCATTTGAACCCTTTGACATCTCTACGATTTCAAACTCTTCTGCGCCTACCGCATTCACCATTTGGAGAATGCCGTTCTTATCGGATATTTCCACAAACTCGTCAATGGAAAAGCGCTTGCGCTGACACGCACCGATCGAAAAACTCACACTCAACAAAAGAATACCGGCGACCGCTCTAATCCATTTACTCTTCATAAAACGCCTCCATGCGAAATGTCCACGATTCAATATGCTCTGTATACCTCTGAAAAGGCACAAGATAAACATCAAACAGATGCATTATATCACAGCGGAAGCAACGATGGCACGTGTAATCGCTGCAAAGCATATAGGACAAGCTCTTCACGCTTCATTAAGTTGAGCCCAAGGGCAAAAAACGAGCCCGGCATCTGCCGGGCTCGTATGAATGTCTTATGCCTGAGAGAAAATCAGAATTAGTATCCGAGTTCCTTAACAACTTTATCGACTTCTTTAACATCGGACCTGCCGTTGTCTTGTGCCGCGACCATGAGAATCATATTGTCCGAACGAATGATGACAACATACATTTCACCACGAAAATCATCAACATCATCTTCAAACTCGCCGTTAACGACGATCTTCTTGAATGAACCAAAGCCGCTCTTCTTGATGGTTCCGTCGAAATCCTTTTCATCCTTTGCCTCTTCGATATCTTCGATCATGTCATCGATTTCATCTTTGGCATCATCTTTGTCATCATAGAACTGAAGCATGACAACATACTCATAATCATCATCATAAGCATACCACTCTTCGTCAAGCTTCCTGCCCGGATTGGATTCTTCATAAACATTGTAATCCAGATCATCCATGATGTCCTCAAAGTCATCCGGATCAATTGGCTTCTTACCGCAAGCGGCCAATGAGAAACCCATAACCAAAACCAAAACTAATGCGAATAATTTCTTTGTCTTTTGCATATTACACCTCTTCCTTACTAAACGTGAAACACATGTTTGAATCAATTATATCATAATTCTTTGCATCTGAAACATATTGCTTATGTTTTTATCTTTTATTTATTTCCGTATTTCCGTGAAAGAGGGCACATTATTTGTTCATCTAGACGGAGGATAAATAATAACAAAAGATTGACCTGAGCCATTTTTCTTTCCTCCTGTTTATTTGTTTGTGTAGTAACAAGCATTATACAGGTATAGGGTCTGAGATGTGGCTCAGGTCTTTTTTGAATTTACACCATTATATGGACGCAACTTTCGGTTACCGCCAAATTTCGGGGAATCGTCTGTTTTGGCGGTAATCTAGAACTTTCGCGAGGCAATACGAAGCCATGAGGTGCTTCATTTACCGCCAAATTTCGGGGAATCGTATGTTTTGGCGGTAATCTGCGACTTTCGCGAGGCGATACGAAGCCATGAGGGGCTTCGGTTACCGCCAAATTTCGGGGGATCGTGTGTTTTGGCGGTAATCTGTGACTTTCGCAAGGCGATACGAAGCCATGAGGTGCTTCGTGAGCCCCAATCGCACTCAATACCCTAACTTGTCAACGAGCTCATCAACAGCCTTTGTGCCGTCCGCCACTGCAGCATAAGAATGAACCAGTAATAGCATGTCATCCACCTGAATGATGATGACCTTATCAAATCCGAATCCTGCTTCTTCGGAGCCCATGCTCGCTGTTAACTTATTGATATCGGAAGCCTCTGAAACAACCACCTCAAAATGGGCTGCGACGCCGTCATCCGTAGCATTTATTTCGGCCTCCATACTCCTCATCTCTTTAACGGCTTCATCAAATTGCGCCTTTGCTGCCGCCTCGGATTCATAAAACTCCAAATAACTCAACCGAGTTAAATCAGACGCTAAATAATATGATTTAACGCCCTCCTGCATATCCTCACCGATTTCAACCGTCATTCCGGCATCTACCATAATCTTCTGATATTTTTCTGCGCTGATTGCTTTTTTCCCACAGGCAGAAAGCGAAAATAGGGTTACCGCAGTGAGCATTATGGCCAACATCTTACTCTTCAATTTCATAATTACCTCTTTTCTATGGTGAAATACGGTGCATAGATTTTACCACAATGACGTCATAATCTGTGAAATCAATCAGGTACTACAAAAATATCATGTAATCGGGCCCTTCATCGTCTCCAATCCATTCATCGCAGCATAAAGTCCACGTTTCTGAATGAGCTGCTCGTGCGTCCCATTCTCGACAATATTCCCGTTTTGCATGACTAAAATCATATCCGCATTACGAATCGTCGACAAGCGATGCGCAATGACAAAACTGGTCCGCCCGCGCATAAGTTTGTCGAAGGCATCTCTCACGCGGTGCTCTGTCAGCGAATCAACCGAACTGGTCGCTTCGTCCAAGATGAGTATGGATGGATTGGTGAGCATGACCCGCGCAATCGCGAGTAGCTGTTTTTGACCTTGTGATATGCCCGCACCCGATCCTTCTATAATCGTATCGTACCCAGCCGGCAAGCGCCTGATAAAACCATGCGCATGCGCCGCCTTTGAGGCCTCAATCATCGCATCATCCGTCGATTCCGGTCGGCCAAATTTGATGTTATCGCGAATTGTACCCGAAAATAGCCATGTGTCCTGAAGCACCATTCCAAATTTTCTTCGCAATATAATTTTATTCATCTGCATCGTATCCTGACCGTCGATCCGAATGACACCGGATTGTATATCATAGAAGCGTAATAACAAATTGATCAGTGTCGTCTTCCCCGCGCCTGTCGGGCCAACCACCGCCACGGTCTGCCCCGGCATGACCTCCAGCGAAACATCTGTAATCAAAGGGTTTTCGGGGACGTACGAAAATGATATATGCTCAAAAATAACGTGTCCGAAGGCACCCTCTATCCATTGCTCTCCGACGCCGGTTTCAGATATCGAATCTTGCGCTAGTGCTCGTGACTCATGTCCGGGGGCATCCGGCATATCGATAATGCTATAGACGCGCTCGGCCGAAGCAAAAGCCGCCATGATCTGTGCGGTCACATTTGTAAAGTCATTGATCGGTTTTGAAAAATTATTCCAGTAGAGAATAAATGCCGATATTTGCCCGACCGATAGCCCACCGAAAAGAATTCCGACTGTTGCAATTAAAATATAAACCAAGTGATTCATAAATCTCGTGGTCGGATTCGGCAGCGACGAGTAAAACTGCGCCTTCTGCGCCACTCGAAATAAATCTTCGCTGAGAGTATTAAATCGCGTTTCTATGGCCTCTTCGTGATTGAAAAGTTTAATTTCTCGTTGACCGGTAAATGCTTCATCCGACAAGGTATTCAATTCTCCGACCAGCGCCTGCTGCCGAGAGAATTGATGCGAGGTGCGTCGTGCCAACTGCGTCGCTATGACAACGGTCAACACGGCCAGAGGAATAATAATGATGGTCATTCGGGCGCTAAGCGCAATCATAAACCCGAGTGTTCCGGCAATAATAATAATCAGCGAAAACAGTTGGACCAAGCCCTGAAGCATGCCTTCCGATATCGCATCGATATCATAGACAAAACGCGTTTCCAGCTCACCATCGCGGGCGCGATCGAAAAACCCAATCGGCAAACGGTCCGATTTCTCGTACAGCTGTTTTCGAAGAGACGAAGCCACGGAAGCCGCGATATATGCCGCCATCGTATTCATTAGCCATAACATAACGAAACTCAGCGTGTACATCACGACAAGAAGAACCAGATGACGCGTAATGAGTCTAATATCTAAACCCGCCAGTATTGGGCGATCGGCACCAATCACAATACCACCCGGTTGTGTCATCAAATCGATCGTGCGACGCACAAAATACGGTGCATACACCTGAAGACCGCAGCCGACTAGCGCAAAAAAAGAAATCAGCGGTAACAAGGCTCTCGAGCGGCGGGACGTCCTCAAAATACGCAAAAACATCTTAAGCGAAGGCTTCGCATGGGCTTGAGACAATGTGTTGGCGTCAGGGGATAGATTCCCAATGCCCTGAAGAACTGATGCATTCTTCGCCATCATCTCACCTGCCTTTCGACATGCTGAGACTCTGCCATCTCTCGATATGGTGTGCAACGATCAAATAATTCCTCGTGTGTTCCGAAGCCGACTTGTACACCGTCATGTAAAACAACAATGCGGTCTGCTTTGGCCGCCGCCATAATTCGCGAAGACACAAGAACCAGCGTTTTGCTCCTCAACTTGACATCTTCGAACAAGGCATCATAAAGAGCGGATTCTGTTAGGCGATCCAGTGCCGAAGCGGCATCATCAAGCGCGAGGATCGGGGCATTTTTCGCGATCGCTCGGGCAATCGCCAATCGCTGTTTTTGCCCGCCCGAGAAATTACGGCCGTTGGTATCGACGTGCGCATCGAGTCGACTCGGAAGTGACTTAATAAATTCCCATGCTTGAGCCGTTTTGGCAGCCCCCTTCAAGAGATCGTTGTCGGCCTTACTATTCCCGAACCGAAGATTATCTGCGACGGTCCCTGCAAATAACTTCGGGCTCTGCGGCACCACACTGATTTGATCGCGAATCCGGTCGACCGGCAAACGTGCAAAATCTCGTCCAAAAACTCGAATTGTTCCTGAAGAGGGTCGGTATAGCCCCGCCGCCAATGCCAGTATTGTCGATTTTCCGGATCCTGTCGTGCCAACAATGCCAAGCACCTGTCCTTTTTCGATGCGAAAATCAATATCCGACAGCGTCATGGTCTCTTTGTCTCCGCACTGCGTCGCGCCATAAGAAAAGCAAACCTTTTCAAAAACCAACGCTTCTTCGGCATAGGATAGCTGTTCCTCGATTGAATCCGTCGAAGTCACTATTTGCAAGCCTGTCAACGCCGCATCCGAATCCGCCGGAGCATCCACCGGGGCCTCGTCCATCGTTAAGGCGTATATCTCTTCGACACGTTTTTTGGCCACCGCAGCGCGTGTAAATATAACCACCAGATTAGCCACAACCACCAACGCCGAGAGAATTTGAAGGACATAATTAAAAACCGCCACCAGCTCGCCGTCCGTCAGTCGTCCGGCATCAATACGAAGTGCCCCTGTATAAAGTAACGCACAGATGGATAAATTCATGACCCACTGCGTGACCGGGCTCATGACTGAAGACCATTTTGCAACACGCTTGACGGCCTTTTCATGCTGGTCGACGGCCTCGAGAACTTTTGCGCGCTGATGCGGCTTCTGCCCGAATGAGCGAATGACGCGAACGCCGGATACACTCTCCTTGATAATGACGCCCACATGGTCGAGTTTGTCCTGAACCCAGTCAAATAGCGGAAACGCGTTACGAATAACAACAGTCATAATCAATGCAAATATCACTGCGCCACCGAAAAGAATCAAGGCTAAAGTTCGATCGATAAATAGTGTTGCGGCAACACTTCCAATAATTACAAACGGAATTCTGGAGCCCAGTCGAATGAGCATCGACACCCCAAGTTGTAACTGATTAACGTCCGACGTCATGCGAACAATCAGCGATTCGGCTCCGATTTTTGACTGATTCATAAGAGATGTCGATTGGACGTGCTTCATGATATCTCGTCGCACGCGGTCACCGAAACCTTGAGCGGCAACGGACGCAAAATATTGACATATCGCCGCATTGAGAAGTCCTGCAAAAATGACCGCAAGCATAATTAGCCCGGTGCGAATAATAAACGGATTGTCGTTTTCGCCAATGCCACGATCAATGATTTGAGCCAAAAAGAATGGCAAACTTAATTCCAGAGCGGCTTCAATGAGCTTGAAGGTCGGCCCGAGTATGGTCTCTTTCAAAAAGGGGCGTAGTGCATTATTAAGGGATGGCTTCAAGTCTTTTCTCCTAAGACGCAAATGAGGCGAACGATTGTCCGCCTCATTATTCTATCACGCTTACTCGCAATCGCCAATTTTTCGGAACCGCTGATATCTGGCCTCCAGAGCAGCGTCTTTATCCTTCTGATAGGCTTTTTCGATTCGATCCACCGCACCAAGCAAATAGGTCTTAATGGTCATCCCCATGCGCTCCGGTCCGGCGTGCGCACCGCCGTCCGGCTCCGGTAAAATCACGTCACATATCTCTAAGTTTTTGAGATCGACTGCCGTGATATGGGCCGTATCCGCCGCTTCGCTTTCTCTGGACGGATCCTTCCATACCAGCGACGCAAAACCACGAGGCGATATGACAGAATATATCGCATTGGATGTCATCGCTAATTCGTCAGCGACCGCAATACCCAGCGCACCGCCACTACCGCCTTCTCCAATGACCAAACTAATAATCGGGACACGAATCGGCATCATTTCCATGAGGTTGCGTGCGATGGCTTCGCCTTGACCGCGCTCCTCCGCACCCACACCGCAATATGCGCCGGGGGTGTCAACAAAGGTAATAATTGGGCGATTAAATTTTTCGGCTTGCTTCATCGCACGGAGTGCTTTACGATAGCCCTCCGGATGTGGCATGCCGTAGTTGCAAGCTTGATTCTCAAGTAAAGACTTTCCTTTGCGATGTCCTATGACTGTCACGGGCTTACCATTGAGTCGAGCGACGCCGGTAAACATTGCGGTATCATCCGCATAGTAGCGATCGCCGTGTACTTCGTGAATGTCCGTAAAAATCATTGGCAAGTAGTCGGTCAGTGTCGGGCGTTCCTTTTGACGAATGATGGTCAGACACTCCGAACCGGAGCTGCGGTGCTTCGGCATCGCCGGCATCCGCCCCCGCGGGGCGTTGGCTTCGGCACTTTTTTGTTTTTCGCCGGAGTGAAGTGACAATATCGAAGTCAACCGGCTTCTCATATCATCTCTGGGTACAATCATATCAAGGAATCCGTGTTTAAGTAAAAACTCAGATCTCTGGAAATCGTCAGGCAACGCTTGAGCGATGGTACCTTCAATAACACGTCTGCCGGCAAAACCAATCAGCGTATCCGGCTCGGAAAGGATGATATCACCGAGCGAGGCAAAGCTCGCGGTAACGCCACCGGTCGTGGGATCAGTCAACACACTTATGTAAAGAAGCCCGGCACGGCTGTGCCTTTCTACGGCCGCCGCGGTCTTAGCCATTTGCATCAGAGAAACGATGCCCTCTTGCATACGTGCGCCGCCGGATGCCGCAAACAAGATGACCGGCAATTTCTTAGCTGTTGCCGTCTCGAAAAGCCGAGTGATTTTTTCACCGACAGCAGACCCCATCGATCCCATCAAAAAGTTGGAATCCATTGCGCCAACCATACATGAATAGCCACCAATTTGGGCCTCCCCAACGATAACTGCCTCGGTCATGCCGGTTTTTTCGCGTAGCTTTCGCAAGCGGTGATCATAACGCGGAAAGGAAATCGGGTCTTTCCCGAATAAGTGCGCCCATAGTTCTTCAAAGGAATCTTCGTCTACCGTCATCGCCAGTCGATCGCGAGCATTGACGCGAAATCCATGTCCGCAATGCAGACAAACGCTACGGTTCATCTCGAAATCCTCACGGAGCATCACGCCTTGGCACGACGTACATCGCACCCAAAGATCATCGGGAATCGGTTTCATATAACTGAACTGATCCTTCAGTCCGGTTTGTCCGACCTCGCCTTTTACACTGCCCAACTCTGAAGATTGGATGTCGTGCATGAATTTTCGATTGTCTTGCACTCGCTTTTTGATTAATGAAAATGTATCATCCATGAATAGTTCCTCAAATCTCTCTGTTCCGGCTTATTCCGTTATTGCTTTTTCGAAGATTACGTCTTTTTTGCGTTCGAGATAGGTGTTATCGTAATGGCCGAGAATGAAGTCTTTTTCTCTTAATATGGCCAAATGAAAATCGATATTGGTTTTTACGCCGACAATTATAAACTCCATAAGTGCACGACGCATACGCATGATTGCTTCTTCGCGCGTCGGTGCCCAGACAATGACCTTAGCCAACAGCGAATCGTAAAATGGCGGAATGGTGTAGCCCTGATAGACGGCACTGTCGATGCGAACTCCTTGACCGCCCGGCAGGTGTAGCGTGCTAATGGTGCCGGGGCACGGCCGGAAATCACTCTCCGGGTCTTCTGCATTGATTCGGCATTCGATGGAGTGACCGCGGAAGACTATATCCCTTTGCGAAAATCTCAATATTTCTCCGGCAGCCACGCGTATCTGTTCTTGAATCAGGTTAACACCGGTAATGGCTTCACTGATCGGATGCTCGACCTGAATACGCGTATTCATTTCCATAAAATAGAAATTGCGATCTTTATCGACCAAAAACTCAATGGTTCCGACGCCTTGGTAGCCGATTTTTCGTGCCAAACATACAGCGGCTTGCCCCATGCGCATCCGAAGCTCATCGGTCATAAACGGCGACGAGGCTTCTTCAATGATTTTTTGATTGCGTCTTTGGACCGAGCAGTCGCGGTCACCGAGATGAACGACATGGCCGTACTCATCGCACAAGAGTTGAATCTCAATATGACGCGGCTCTATGATGAGTTTTTCGATATAGACTTCGTCATCACCGAAACATGCCTTCGCCTCAGTCTTTGCCATTTGATAAGCACTCTTTAAGTCGGCTTCACAATGCGCCACGCGCATACCGCGTCCACCACCACCCTGAGAGGCTTTGATCAACACCGGATATCCGATTCGGTCAGCATCTCTAGCGGCCGCCGAGAGGTCGCGCGCAGCGCCTTGAGACCCCGGAATAACCGGAATGCCGGCTTGCTCTGCGGTCTTTCTCGCATTGGCCTTGTTGCCCATCATATCCATGACTTTTGGGTCCGGACCGATAAATTTGATCTGGCATTTTTCACACAGTCTTGCGAAAACGGCATTCTCGGACAAGAATCCGAAGCCGGGATGAATCGCCTCTGCTCCGGTGGTCAGACACGCCGATAAAATCGCTTGCATGTTAAGATAGCTATCTTTTGAGGCGTCAGGCCCAATACAGACACACTCATCCGCCAGTTGCGCGTGAAGTGCATTGCGGTCAATTTCTGAGCAAACCGCGACGGTCTGGATGCCCATTTCACGGCACGCGCGAATGACGGTGACCGCAATTTCGCCGCGATTGGCGATCAATATTTTACGAAACATAATCGTCTCCTTTAGTCACGCTTTCGAATCAGTCTTTTTTTGCATCGCCGATGGCAAACATCAGTTCGCCACTGACGCAAAGTTTGCCGTTGACGAAGGCTTTTCCTTCTCCGAAACCGATTGGTCCGCGCTGACGCGTCATCGTCACTTCCAGCCTTAATGTATCCCCGGGAAAAACGCTTCTCTTGAATCGTACTTTGTCGATGCCCGCAAAGAAAGCAATTTTGCCCTGGTTCTCAGGCTTTGCCAACGCGACAATCGCACCGGCCTGAGCCATCGCTTCAACGATTAAGACCCCCGGCATGACCGGCATATCCGGGAAATGACCTCTGAAATAATCTTCATCGGCACGCACATGTTTGAGAGCGATAATATGCGTATCATCTTTTTCGAGCACTTCATCGACGAGAATAAAAGGTTCTCTGTGCGGAATTATGCCCTTAATATCTTCTTGATTCATGATGGCTTGCTCACTCATGATTTACTCCTTTATTACGCCCGGCTCAATAATAAACAGCGCCTGGCCAAACTCGACACGATTCGCTCGCGTTGCAAGAATCTCGGTTACGATACCGGATACCGGACTGGTGACTTCGTTCATCAGTTTCATGGCCTCGACAATGCAGAGAACATCACCCTTTTGAACGTAATCGCCGACGGCAACGTAAGGGTCTTGATCCGGGGCCGGCGAATCATAATAGACACCGACAACAGGCGATGTGACAGGGTGTCCGGTCGAAAGGATTGGTTTGTCGGACGGTTCGGCATCTCGGTAGTTGCCGAAATCGGATCTGCAACCGTCGTATTGCATGTGAGATGCGTTCGACATCGGCGACGCTTCGAAAATTTCGCATTCGCGGAAAATGGCGATTTTATTTTCACCGCTCCCCATACGGAATTCACTGACGCCTTCTTTGCGCATAACGGACATGAGTTCTTTTATCTGCTCGAAGGTTAATCCGGCGGAGATTGATTTCTCGGATGATTTATCTGTCGGATTTGTTGTAGCCATATTATTGTCCTACCTTTCTGAATAAGAGCGAGCCGTTTTGTCCACCGAAACCGAGCGAATTCGATATAGCGGCTCGAATGTCTTTCTTGACGGCAAAGTTCGGTGTGTAGTTGAGATCGCATTCCGGGTCCGGCTCGGAGAGCCCGATGGTTGGCGGCACCACACCATCGCGAATGGCTAGTATTGCCGCAATGGCCTCAACCCCGCCGGCAGCGCCGAGAAGGTGTCCGGTGACGGATTTGGTTGAGCTAATCGAAACCGAACGTGCCAATTCTTCACCCATGGCAAACTTGACGGCTAAGGTCTCGTACTTGTCGTTGAGCGGTGTACCGGTGCCGTGTGCGTTGATGTAGTCGACTTCGTCTGCAGAAATGCCACCTTCTCTCATCGCCAATTTCATGGCCATGCCGGCACCTTTTCCTTCGGGATCCGGGCTCGTAATATGATAAGCATCCGCCGTCGCACCGTAGCCGGAGACCTCGGCATAGATATGAGCTCCACGCTCTAGTGCGTGCTCCATCGTTTCCATAAAGACAATACCTGCTCCCTCGCCCATGATAAAGCCGCCGCGACGGGCGTCGAAAGGAAGCGATCCCAAGTCAGGGTCATCCGTCATATTCAGGGCCTTCATATTTGTAAACCCAGCTAACGCTATACGTGTAATCGGTGCTTCGGCACCACCGGCAACTGCCGCTTTGAGGTAACCGAGCTTGATCTTGTGGAAGGCCTCGCCGATCGCATGTGTCCCTGAGGCACAAGCCGTAGTGACACAATAATTCGCACCCTTGAGATGATGAATCATCGATACATGTCCGGCTGCCAGATTACTAATCATCATCGGGATAAACAACGGCGATATACGATCCGGACCTCGGCCGACAAGAAGCTCTTCAAATTGATCTTGGAGCGTAGACAATCCGCCGACACCCGAGCCAATGATGACACCGGTGTCAAAGGGATCCATAGTTGAGAAATCAATCTTCGCCATTTCGATGGCTTCTTGAGCCGCGGCTACCGCGAAGTGGCAGTAACGATCCATTCGACGCGCTTCTTTTCGATCCAAAAAACTATTGGGATCAAAATCCTTCACTTGTGCGGCCAAGCGAACGCGGATTCCGGGATACGCTTCCGCATCAATTAATCCGATGCCGTGATGTCCATTGACGACGGCGTCCCAGAAAGTGTCAACGGTATTGCCGACCGGTGTGACGGCTCCCATTCCGGTGATAACGACTCTCGGACGACCTTGCTGATCGAAACATTCTGTTTTGTTGATGGGCCTACTAGCCATGTTGAAACCTCCTGAGACTATTGCTGTTGTTCTGATATCAAATAACCAGTCCGCCGGAGACCTCAATCACCTGTCCGGTGACATAGGCACTCTCTTCTGAAGCCAAAAATGCGACGACATTCGCGACATCTTCAGGTTTTCCGAAGCGAGCCATCGGAATCCGCTCCATTGCGGCTTTCTTCGTCTCTTCTCCGAGCGCATCGGTCATATCGGTCTCGATAAAGCCGGGGGCGACTGCGTTCACTGTAATATTGCGTTTGGCTACTTCCTTGGCCATGCTCTTGGTCATGCCGATCAACCCTGCTTTCGACGCGGAGTAGTTCGCCTGGCCTGCGTTGCCATAAACACCCGAAACGGATGAGATATTGATGATTCGACCTTTTCTCTGCTTGACCATGATCGGCAAGCAAAGAGACGATGTACTGAAAGCACCGGTCAAGTTCGTATCAATAACCGATGTGAACTGCTCTCGGCTCATTCGCATCGCAAGACCGTCTCGAGTCATTCCCGCATTGTTAACCAGCACGTCCACTCGACCGAATGTCTCTTTCGCCACTTCGACGATGTGCTTACAATCCTCTTCCAGAGAGATATCCGCCGCGACCAATACCACTTGAATGTTCGAAAAGGCCGCTTCGCATTGTGATTTGACCAGTTCTGCCTCTGAGGCACCGGATCGATAGGTCAGTACCAGATTATAGCCTTTGGAAGCAAGCGCTCTTGCAATTGCAGCGCCCAACCCTCTTGAAGCACCGGTAACTATAGCAACGGGATTCATAATACTCTCAGTCATCAGATCGATCCTCCTGCCTGGATACATGCTTCATACTCGGCAAACATTTCTTCAATGATATCTTTGACCGGCATGATCTCTTTGACTAGCCCGGCGATTTGTCCGGCCATGAAAGAACCTTCCTTTAAATCGCCTTCTTTAACGGCTTTGCGAAGAGAACCAAGAGTCACGGCCTCCATCTCTTCGAACGTCGCGCCGGCCTTTTCCATTTTGTCGAGTTCAAGAGTCAATGCATTCTTTATGCAACGTACCGGATGTCCGCCGCTTCTTCCCGTCACCCGAGAATCAATATCTCGGGTCTTGACGACCAACTCCTTGTAATTCTGATGAATCGTACATTCGCAAGAAGCCAAGAAGCGCGTTCCAACCTGGACACCGGATGCGCCCAGCATGCTGACTGCAGCGATACCGCGACCATCGGCGATACCACCCGCAGCGATGACCGGAATGCTGACCGAATCGACGACTTGGGGAATCAATGTCATCGTGGTCAATTCACCGATGTGCCCACCGGCTTCTGTGCCTTCAGCGACAATCGCGTCCGCACCCAGACCTTCCATCCGTTTTGCCAACCCTGTGGATGCAACGACCGGAACCACTTTGATTCCTGCGCTTTTCCACGCGTCAATATATTTTCCCGGGGAACCCGCACCGGTGGTGACGACGGCTACCTCTTCTTCGATAACGACTTGGGCCAAATCCGGTGTATGTGGGTTCATTAACATGATGTTTACGCCGAACGGCTTATCGGTCAGTGATTTCGCCTTCCGAATCTCTGCGCGCAATAATTCTTTGTCCATTGAGCCTGCGGCAATCAATCCGAGACCGCCCGCTTCCGAAACAGCCGAAGCCAGATTAGCATCAGCCACCCAGGCCATGCCGCCCTGTATGATCGGATA
Source organism: Clostridiaceae bacterium (assembly GCA_012838315.1). Taxonomy (GTDB): domain Bacteria; phylum Bacillota; class Clostridia; order Saccharofermentanales; family Saccharofermentanaceae; genus DUPM01. The sequence continues at coordinate 2,100 of DUPM01000123.1, read as the reverse complement.
TTTTATGCCTAATAGTTCTGTAAGTGTCGTTTTCATTTGATCCTCCTCGCCGAGATCGGCTTTTCGAAATTAGAGTCTGTTAAAATATACAAACGCAGGCGCCGTAAGTCAGCCCGCCGCCGAATCCGGTAAATACCAATGTATGTCCGCGACGAATATGCCCGGAACGAACTTCTTTATCGAGACAAATCGGAATGGAGGCCGACGACGTATTGCCGGTCTCCGCAATATAAGAAATCATCTTCTCTGTCGGAATGCCCAATCGCTTGGCAGACGCTTGTAAGATACGGTCATTGGCTTGATGCGGCACAATATAATCAATGGCTTCTAGCGGCAGATTTGCTCTCTCTACGGCTTTCTCTACGGCCAAAGGCATCGCTGTCGTCGCAAAACGGTAAACTTCCGGGCCTTTCATCGATAAATATATACCGGTCTCATGCCCGAACCGATCCGGCTCGAAAACCATATCCTCCGGAACAAACGGGTGTCTTGCACGTTCAAACGCTTTTCCGGTCATGTACTCTCCCCCGGTACCATCCGCGCCCATAAAGGACTCGTAGATGTTTGCCTCGGGCAAGTCCGAACCATCCGCATGACGGTTGGACACAATAGCCGCACCTGCACCGTCTCCGAATAACACGCAAGTTCTGCGATCTTCAAAATCGACGAGTTTAGTCAGGCTTTCCGACGATACAATGAGCCCGGTCTTTCGTTCATCCGTGTTTAAATATCGCATTGCAATATCAAATGCCTGCACAAAACCCGTGCATGCCGCATTGAGATCAAAGCAGAATGCATTCTTCGCACCGACCTGCGCTTGGACGATGGTCGCCATGCTCGGCGTCGTATAATCTGCAGATAAAGTCGTTGCAATAATAAAGTCAATATTTTCCGGATCTATCTCTGCCATTTCTATGGCTTTGCCTGCAGCGTTAACTGCCATATCCGAAGTCGTTTCTGTCACACAATAATGACGTCTCGAAATGCCCGTACGAGTGGTAATCCACTCGTCGCTGGTATCCATAATTTGGGCAAGCATCTCATTGTCAACGACCAATTCCGGCAAATAGGAACCGGTGCCTAATATTTTATAAGGTGTTTTCAAAGCTTTATCCTCCGATGAATCGGCATTCGGTTATTAATAGAAATCAATAGCCCCTTGCATTTCTTTTGAAAATCAATTATTTTGATTATCAAAGTGTCGACGTCATTTTACTCTCTTTCATTCGACACGTCAACAATGCAAAAAGGCAGGTAGAACAGATGAACGCATTCCTTTTTCCCGGTCAAGGGGCCCAATCCGCGGATATGGCCCAAAGCATGCTCAGAGAATATCCTGAGGCCAAGAGCTTCTACGATCAGGCTCGAGAAATTTGCGGCTATGACCTCACGACACTGGGCGATGCGGAACTCGCTTTGACTCGATACTCGCAACCGGCGATTACGGTGCACTGTGTTTGTGCTTTCGAAAAAGCCCGCTCGCAATCCGGAGATATTGCTTCAACGGCCATGGCCGGTTTCTCACTCGGCGAATATACGGCACTATATGCGGCAGGCGTTATTGGATTTGAGGATCTATTAAAGCTGGTGAGCAAGCGTTCCGAACTCATGCAGGATGCCGCCGAAACGTCCCCCGGCGCAATGTTTGCGATTATTGGTCTCGAGGACGCCGCGATTGAGCAAGTCCTCAAACAATATAATGAAGTATATGCGGTCAATTATAACTGCTCCGGGCAATTGGTCATTGCCGGAGCGATTGAGCCGACCGAAAAGGCGGCAGAAGAGCTTCTGGCCAAAGGCGCACGTCGCGCCCATCGTCTGGCAGTCAACGGTGCATTTCACACGCCGTTCATGTCATCGGCGGCGGAGAAGCTAAAGGCGTTTGCCTCGGAGATATCATTTTCGGCACCTAAAAGTCCGATCTACTCTAATGCGACCGGTCTTCCGGTTGCGGCAGATACCGACTTCCCGGAATACCTTCGTACACATATGATCTCGCCCGTCCGCTTTACTGACGAGATCCGACGTATGCGCGCTGACGGTTATGAGAACTTCATTGAGCTCGGACCGGGCAAGGTCTTAACGGGATTGTTGAGAAAG